>JBHIDB010000065.1:0-6419 GCA_046759865.1 Thermoplasmata archaeon | reverse complement strand
AGCATCTTGGCGGCGGGGTGTTCGATGTCGATCTCCTTGAGAATCGTGACCCCATCGTTGGTGATCACGACATCTCCGAGGCTGTCGACCAACATCTTGTCCATCCCTCGGGGTCCGAGGGTGGAACGAACCGCGTCGGCGACTGCCTTGGCCGCGGAGATGTTGTTAAACTGGGCGCCCTTGCCGCGCTCGCGGCTGGTGCCTTCCTTGAGAACCAGTATCGGTGTTCCTCCCGAAATCATGCTCCTACCTCGAAATGATGCTTCGATTCCCATCTATGTTAGACTTTCTATATAAGACTACCGAATCCGTGCTTCTCGACGCCGCCACAGATGACGGGTTCAGCTTATTATGGAACACCCTCCGACCGTGTCAGGCCTCAAGGCTCTGGCCGATCCCGGCGAGACGCCTCGCAAGGGGACACCAAGGGCATCCTGCCCTCCTTCCTGAAGACGGGGGGGCCACACGTTGGGCAGGGGGACTCGGCTTAAGAACGTCGGCGGGAGGGAAGGGCAAAGCAAGGTTCTTACAACGGGGGCCCTTGGATGGGGCGTGATGGACCTCCTCGTCAGGGCGGCAGAGGCCGTGGAGCAAGCCACAAGTTTGGTAGAGCCCGCCGAGTGGGGGCAGCAGGTGGGCGTGGGGCCGGATGGGAGTCCCACCTCGGTTATCGATCGGGCTGCTGACCAGGCGGTTCGGGAGGTTATCGAGGCCTCCGGCGAGGAGCTGAACTACGTGAGCGAGGAGTCGGAGACGGAGGCGCGGGGTGCGGAGTGGACCATCGTGGTCGATCCCGTGGATGGAACCCACAACGCGGTGGCCGACCTCCCCGATTACTCGGTGTCGTTGGCCATCTGCAAGGAGGACTTGCTGGGGGCCCAGTGGGGTCTCGTGCGGAATCTCACGAACGGCTGGACGTATCGGGGAGAAAAGGGGAAGGGGGCCTCTCTCAATGGCCGGCCCATCAGAGTCTCCGCTTACAACCCCGGGAGGTCGCTCTTCACCCTCTACCTTGGCGACCGGGCTGGGCCGAAGGCGTTCGAGTTGGCCCGACAGTGCCGCAGGGTGAGGAACCTGGGCGCCGCTTCCCTGGACATGTGCCTGGTGGCCTCCGGGGCGGCCGACCTCTATTACATGGAGACCACGGCCCACCAGCTCGAGCTTCGGGTCACCGACGTTGCCGCTTCGTCCCTCATCGTGCGGGAGGCGGGGGGAGAAGTGTACAGCCTAAGCGGAGATCCACTGAACATGCCCCTAGACCCGCGCGCCCGCGCAAACCTATTCGCAATCGGAGACCCTCGCCTCCTGGAGGGGGTCCTGTGAGGTTCGGCGTCACCGCGAATCCGGACTCCGCCCGGGCCGTGGAGGCGACCCGCTCCGTGGTGGAGACCCTCCGGGGGGAGCACAAGGTCCTCATCGAGGAGGACTTGGCGAAGGTCATGGACGAGGAGGGGGCGTCCCTCGACACCATGAGCATCGACTTCCTCGTGACCGTGGGGGGGGACGGCACCATCCTGCGTGCCCTCCAGCTCGGGGATTTTCAGATCCTCGGGGTCAACATCAGCCGGGTCGGCTTCCTTACGGAGGTCGGGCTGGACGGGTTAGACGGGGCATTGGAACGGCTCGCGGAGGGGGACTTCGCTGTAGAGGACCGCATCAAACTCCGGGTCGAGGTTGGGGGCCGACGGTTGCCCGACTGCACCAACGAAGCCGTGATCCACACGGCGAACCTGGCGAAGGTCCGCCGCTTCCAGATCACTATCGACGGGGAACCTGCCTCCCGTGTCGAGGGGGACGGAGTCATCGTGGCCACACCCACAGGCTCGACGGCCTACTCACTCTCTGCGGGCGGACCCGTTCTGGACCCGCGGGTGCGGGCCTTCGTCATCACGGCCCTCGCTCCCTTTCGGCAGACCCTTCGGCCCACCGTCGTTCCCGCCGAGGCGCGCGTCCAGATCCAACTCACCGGGGCGGGAACCTCCCTTCTCGTCCTCGATGGACAGCATGAGGAAGAATTGAAGCCAGAGGCCCGCGTCGACTTCACGGTCGCCGAACGGAAGGCCCGGTTCGTCCGATTCGCGAGCGACTTCTACACCCGCGTTCAGGAGAAGCTCATGGAGGGCCCTGGACCGTGAGCCGTGTCACGGCCATTCGCCGACAGACCCTCGACATGATCCTAGAGGCCGCCCGCGACAGCTACCCCCTGGAGTTCGGGGCCATCCTCCGGGCGGAGGAGGGGGTCGTCTCGGAACTCCTCCTGGTCCCGGGCACCATCGGGGGCCAGTCCCATGCCATCTTCCACCTCCACAATCTCCCCGTGGACTTCACGGTGGTCGGAACCGTCCACTCCCATCCCAGCCCCGACCCGCGACCCTCCCGGCAGGACATCGAGTTCTTTCAGCGCATCGGGTACCTCCATATCATCGCTGCCCACCCCTATGACGAGGCCTCCTGGCGGGCGTGGGACCGCCGGGGGGAATCCTACCCCTTGACTGTTGTCGAATGAATCCGATCGTACAAGGCCTCGAGGCGGTCCACCACGGCGGCTAGGGAGAAGTGGAGCTCCACCTTCTCGCGGGCCCGGCGTCCCATCTCCTTCCGGAGGCCTTCGTCCGCGAGCAAGATCCGAATCTTGGCGGCGATATCCTCCGCGTCGATGGGGTCGACCTGGAGCCCCTCCCGCCCCTCCTCGATGACCTCGCGGACGCCGGGGACGTCGGACACGATCACGGGCTTCCCACTGGCCATGGCTTCCAGGGCCGCGATCCCGAAGGCCTCAAGGCGCGAGGTGGAGGGGAGAACCGAGAGGTCACAGGCGGCGTAGTACTGCGGGAGCTCACGGGCGGAAACGCGACCGGCGAAGTGGACCTTGTCCCGAAGCGTGGGGAGGGTGGCCATCTTACGAAGGAGGGGTTCGCGGGGCCCCGTCCCCACGATGAGGAGGTGGGCGGGAAGCCCGGGCATGGCCCGCAAGAGGTACTCCGTCCCCTTGTGCGGGACCAGTCGACCGACGAAGAGGACCAGAGGCTCTTCCGTTGGGATCCCGTGACGGGCGCGGACCTCCCCCGGGGACGTATCGGGATGAAACCGGTGGACGTCCACGGGGTTCGGGATGACCATGGTGCTTTGATCCCAGACGGCCCGGGAGGTGGCGGCGTAGGTCTGCGTGGTTGTGATGACCCCCGCTGCCCGCTCCATGGTGTACGCCTCGAGGGTCCGATGGTACAGCCCCAACACCGGGGGGCCCCAGGGACCCTGAATCTCGGCATCGCAGTGGTAGGTGATGAGAAGGGGGACTCCCGTCGTCTCCGAGGCGCGGGCGGCGAAGTAGGCAGGTAACGGGGAGGGGGTGTGGGCGTGGTACAGATCCGCCTCCAGGCCACGAAGGGTCCGGGCCATGGTGGGGGTGACAGGCGACCGGAAAAGCGTCAGGAATGACCGAGACCGGAGGACACGCAGACCCCGAATCCACTCCTCCCGAGCGTTCCCGTCCTCGGAGCTGGTCACCACCGTGAGGTCGTGGCCCCGTCGACGAAGCTCCTGGCTGATGTCCATGACGTGGGACTCGACGCCTCCGAGGTGCGGGTGAAAGTAGGGGCTGACCTGCGCAATATGCATGTCAGTAGATGCGGCTCTTCGGCGCGATGTTTCCGCGGACGGAAGCGCCAGGGCCGATGGCCGTCCCCTCCCCAATGATCGTGCCCACGTCAATGGACACGTTCACGCCTGTCTTCACCTCATCCCCCATGATCACGCCCAGTTTGCGTAGGCCGGTATCCACACGCTGGCCTTTCAGCGTCACCGACACCGATCGACCGTCCAGGCGCAAATTTGCCACCTTCGTTCCCGAGCCCAGGTTGCAGCCCTCCCCGAGGATGCTGTCTCCCACGTAGCTGTGATGGGGCACATGGGCCTTCGCCATCAGAATGGAATTCTTGACCTCGCAAGCGTTCCCCACGCGCGCGCCCGGGCCGATATAGGTGGCCGGCCGGACGTAGCAATTGGGGCCTACTTGGCTGTCTCGGTCCAGAAGGACCGGCCCTTCCAGGACCGCGCCGGATCGGACGCGGGCCCCCGGCTCCACCCGGACGGGCCCTTCCAGGACGGCGCCCTCTTCCACATCCCCCCCAATCTCAGGGCGGAGCCCCTCCGACAGGACCTCGTTGGCCTTCAGGAGATCCCAAGGATACCCCACGTCCAGCCAGGGCCTGCGAAGGCGGTGGGCCACCACGTCTCCTTGCTTGAGGAGGAGCTTGAGCGTGTCCGTGATCTCGTACTCCCCGCGCGGGGACCGCCGCGTCTTCTGGATAAGGCCAAAGACATCGTCGTTGAACAGGTAGATGCCGGCGTTCACCCACGGGCTGGCGGCCTTGGCGGGCTTCTCCTCCAGGGAGACGAGCCGGTCATCCTCCAACGTGACCGTGCCGAAGCGTTCCGGGCGCTCGGACTGGGCGACGGCCACGACGGGCCGTGTCCCATCTCCGTGTTCCTCGAGCATCTCCGCGAGGTCTCGCGCGTCGAATACAACGTCCCCGTTTAGGCTGAGAAACCGCGCTCCCACGTGGCCCTCCGCCAGGGCGATGGCCGCTGCGGTGCCTTCCAGCGGCTCCTGCTCCACGTAAGCGAGTTCCATCCCCCCGTCGCCTTGGGCGAAGTGGTCCTTGAGCAGTCGCCCGCGCCAACCGAGGAGGACGACGGAGGAGGAGATGCCCGCCGCCTGTAGCCGCTCCAGCAGGTGCGCCAAGAACGGCTTGCCAGCGACCGGGAGAAGCGGCTTGGGCCGATTGGCCGTCAGGGGGCGCATCCGCGTCCCCTCCCCCGCGGCCAGCAGAAATGCCTTCATGCCAGGGCCCCGGAGACCCTCGCACGGAGGGCGTTGTATACCTCCGTTGTCCTGTCTGCATCCCGGGCCTCCACGGTCAGGCGAACCACGGGCTCGGTGCCGGAGGGTCGAACGATGGCCCATGCGTCGTCGAAGACAAACCGCCAGCCGTCCAGCCGGCTGACCTCCGGGGCGTCGACGCCCTCCATGGCCTCCCCCAGGGCCGTGAGGTCGCGGCGGACCGGGTCGAACGCCACGGTACCGCGACGCAGGGGGTAGTCGGGGAGGCCCTGAAGGCGCTCGCTCAGGGGTCCCTCTTGCAGCATCGCACAGAGGCGGGCGGCGGCGAAAGGGCCGTCCGGACACAGCGAAAAGTCCGGGAAAATCCAAGTACTCGAGGTCTCGCCGGCAAGATCCGCCTCCGCCTGGACGAGGGATTCGGCCACGTAAACGTCCCCCACCCGGCTTCGAATCACCGCGTCTTCGCCGAGGGTGTCTTCCAACACCATCGACGCGTCCACGGGCGCCACGACCCGCCGTGCCCCGATGGCTCGAGCGAAGGCGATGAGGAGCTTCTCCGGCTTTACCATCCGGCCCTCCTCGTCCAAGGCGACCATGCGGTCCCCGTCCCCGTCGTGGGCGATGCCTAGGGAGGCCGAGGAGCCGTGTACGCGGCGACTCAGATCGGCGAGCGTCTCCTCGTTCGGCTCTGCCCCCCGGCCGGGGAACGCGCCGTCCGGCTGACAGTTGAGACAGACGACGCTGCAGCCCATCCTTCGAAGAACTTCAGGGGTCAGGAGGCTCGTCGCGCCGTTCCCGCAATCGAGGACCACGGGGATCTCCGACCCGTCCACGGCCGAGAGGATCTTCTCCAGGTGCTCCCGCAGGCCTCCCGGGTATGGAAAGGCAGCTCCGACGTCCCTCCAGGACACGGGTTCCGAGGGAGAGGTTAGGGCCGCCTCGAAGGCGGCGCGCCGATCCTCGTCGAAGGCCATCCCCGTGGGCAGCCAGAGCTTGAGTCCGTTGTATTCGGACGGGTTATGGGAAGCGGTGACCATGGCTCCTCCATCGAATCCGGCCGCAAGGTGCGCGATGGTGGGGGTCGTCACCACGCCTGCGTCGTGGACCTCGGCCCCCCGCGAGGTCGCTCCGGCGGTCAGGGCTTGGAGAAGGGGGAATCCGCTGTCTCGGACGTCGCGGCCCACCACGACGGTCTCGAAGAGGGACCCCAAGGCGGCTCCCAGCTCCAGGAAGAGCGCTTCGTGGACCTCGGTGGGGTATCGACCTCGGATTCCCGAGGACCCGAAGAGTGCCACGCCGCTCAATCGGCCCGCATGATAAACCTTTCTCGGGCCAGGGGGCCAGCCAGGGGGGAAACTTTAAGAAAAGATACCGGCATTCGCGCCTGGGCCGGCTGGCCTGTGTCAAGGAGGGTCGAAATGGTAATGGAGCCTATCAGCGCAGAGCGGGCCATGCGGATCGCGCAGGAGAAGGGGTTGTCCCCCGGCCGGGTGAAGGGCACGGACGGCATCCAATTCACGAAGGGGAACAACCCCCGGCTGGAGATCATCAGCTGGGACGAGTTCAGGCGGCTGCT
>JBHIDB010000064.1:0-6453 GCA_046759865.1 Thermoplasmata archaeon | reverse complement strand
GAGTTTGGGGTTCATCCTCAGCAGGTCGACCAGCTCCTGGATGAGGGCTGGGATGTCCCCTTTGAGGAACTGGCCGGAAAACACGGTCATCCTCGAACGGTCGCCCGAACCTTTCTCAACCATCTGCCGGAACTCGAGGCCGAAGGCTATCGGGTGGAGGCACTCACCCCGGAGACGTTTGACGAGCTGTTCGCCGCCCTCCACGCCGGTCGTTTCGCGAAAGAGGCGGTTCCTGTGATCCTTAAGGCGGTCCTCGATCGCGGCCTCAGTGTCGGCGAGGCCGTGTCGGAGCTCGGTCTGCGTCGTCTCGCCCCAGGGGAGTTGGATCGAGAGCTGGATGCCCTCCTCGAAGAGAATAAAGAGCTGGTCGCGGCCCGTGGTGAGGGCGCTCTGCAACCCCTGATGGGCCTCGCGATGCAGCGCCTGAGGGGGGCCGCCGACGGCAAAGCCATCAGCGAGGCTCTACGACGAAAGCTGCAGGAGCAGGTGCGCAGCCTCTAGAAGACGCCGCGATAGAGCCCCCCGTCAATCTGAATCAGGTTCCCCGTCAGGTAGGATGCTCGATCGGATGCGAGGAAGGCGACCAACGCCCCCACCTCTCCAGGCTCGCCCGTACGCCCAAGAGGAACGACTTGGAGAAGATCCTCCTCGACGGCCTCAAGAGAGGTCCCCTCCCGCTCCGCGCGAGCCGCGAAGAGTTCCTTGGTCCGCGCCGTGCCGACGTAGCCGGGGCACACAATATTCACGGTGATGCCGTGGGGGCCCACGTCGGGGACGAGGCTCTTGGCCATCCCCACGACGCTCAGGCGAATCGCGTTCGACAGGATGAGGTCCGGGATGGGCTGCTTGACGCTGATGGAGGTCATCACGACGATCCGACCGTGGCCCGCCCGCTTTAGATAGGGAAGGGCCTCCCGAATCAGGCGGACGGCGCTCAGATAGGTCAGATCGTAGGTGCCGTACCAGGCTGCGTCTTCCACGTCCTCGAAGTGGCCTGGGCGCGGTCCCCCCGCGTTCGTGACGAGAATCTCGACGCTCCCGAGGGCCTCCACCGCCCCCTTTACGAAGGCCGATACCTGGTCTTCTTGGGTGAGGTCGCACACGAAGGGCCGGACCTCCGCCCCGGTGTCCTCCCGAATCGTCTCGGCGGCCGCCCGAATCCGGGCCTCGTCCCGGGAGCACATCGCCACACGCGCCCCTTCCCGGGCCAGTTCCCATGCAATGGCCTTCCCCAATCCCTGGCTCGCCGCGGCCACCATGGCCGCTCTTCCACGCAGCCCGAGGTCCATAAGTCCCGAAGGCTCGGTCTGGTCTAGAAGGTTCCCTGCTCCTTCGCGACGCCCTGATTCCGGCAATGAATCGCTATTTGCTGTGGAGCGAGGAGGGGGCGGCCTTAGGGAACCGACCCCCGCCCGTCCGGGCCGTGGCCAGGATCACGGGGTGGTTGCCTAGCACGTCCATCACGCTCGTCAGGACCTTCGACTCCGCCTTCCTCAGGTGTTCCTCCAAGGTGGTCCGGCCAATGCCAAAGGCCTTGGCGAGGCTCTCCGTGGAGACCTGCCGAGGTGATCGGTAGTACCCCGCATTCACGGCGGCCACGAGGGTCTCCAGCTGGCGCTTCGTCAGGGTCCGCGCGATGCCCCCGAGGTTCATCGACATCTGGAGGTCCTCCGGACCTACCTCGGTCAGTGCCAGGAGGCTTGCTCCGCCGAATTCCTGCAAGCGCTCAAGGAGCTGCTTCAGTCGCTCGCGGGCGGGGGCGAGGATCGTGTAAAACTCCTCCCCCTCCATGAAGAGCGCGGGCCAGAGGATGGAACAGCCATAGGCCAGGATGGACTCTTCCACCCCAGAGGGAGGGCATCCACCGCGGACCATGGCGACGTTCGCGGACTGCGAGAGAAGCGTGTAGTCGGCCAGGTTGGTTTGCAGTTCCCCCTGAATGCCCTCCGCCTCCTCAGCGGTCTCTGCGGTTACCAGGAAGATTGAACTATGTCCGTCGGCGGAGTATTGGGTGATGCTCGTAGCACCGTGTGTCCGCCGTGTCACGCATCCCTCGTGTCGGACCCGGATCCGAGCCTCCACGGTCATGAGCAAGGGAGCCGTTTGAACCGTATTAAACTAATACCGACATACGACGGGTGTCTGGGGGCCCTTTGGGCCCCATATGACGGTAAAATCGTGAAGGTTGTCAACGGGTATCGGCCCGTATGCGGAATTTGCCTGGTGGAATGGGCTCTGTGGGCGAGGACGCACAACGATCGAAACCGGCAATCCGGAGATCCCAAGGGCTACCGCCTCAGGTACACCGGTGCGGGCATGCCAACCTGGAATCCTTGGGAAGTGGCGGAAACACGTCCTATCGGTTCTGCCAAGACTGTGAGACGGCCTTTATCGTGCGCGGTGGCAGGGTCTGGGCCCTCGTGAGACCCTCGCCGTGAGGTTCAGCGGGTAGTCTCTGTCCGTTAGTTTCACCCACCCCCTAGGCCCGCTTAAATAGACCCCGGGCCTAGGCTCCGATAGAGGTACGAAGCGAAACACGCCTCTAGGAAGTGAACCTGTGCGGGAGCAGATTGCGCCCCACGTCAAAGACATAACACGGGCGCTGGAAGGGAAGGTTAAGGAAGAAGTTGTAGAACGCGAACTCGAGAGCTACCTGACGGTCTACCGGGTCTCCCTGGATGCCGCCAAGCGCAGCATCGTGCGGAAGTACGGAGGCAACCCGGCCCAGCTGAACCTGGGGACCACGAAGACCATCAAGGAGCTCCGTCCCGGCGAGCCGAGCATCAACCTCCTCGCCAAGGTGGTCAGCCTGAATTCGCGGGAGCTCGAGCAGGACGGGAAGACGAAGGAGATCTACTACGGGATCCTGGGCGACGACACGGGGACGGTCCCCTTCACCGCCTGGGAGGTCCGGGGCCTGAACATCCAGGTCGGCGACGTCATCCGGCTGCAGAACGCCTACACGAAGGAGTTCCGCGGCGAGGTCCAGGTCAACCTGGGGAATCGAGTGACGGTGACGGTGGAGGAGGGGACCCTCCTCGAAGTAGCCTCCCCCCAGGAGGCCCCCGTAACCCGCCGGAACCTCGATGAGCTGCAGGAGGGCATGCGGAACGTCCGGATCACCGCCCGCGTCCTCGACATCGAGCGGCGGGAGGTCGAAGTGCGCGGCGAGCCCAAGGTGGTCTTCTCGGGAACGTTGGCCGACGCCACGGGAAAGGTCCAGTTCTCCGCCTGGCACGACTTCGGCCTGGAGCCGGGGGAGGTCATCGAGATGGAGGGCGGGTACGTCTCCTCCTGGCGGGGCCTGCCCCAGCTGACCTTCGACGAGCGATCGCGGCTGGAGCGGGGCAAGGAGACGGCTCTGCCACCCCTGGAGGAGCTGGATCGGGCCCGCCGGGTCTGGATCGAAGAGCTCGTGCAGAAGGGTGGCGGCGTCGACGTCCAGGTCCGAGGCATCGTCGTTGAGGTCCGGGAGGGAAGCGGCATCATCCATCGATGTCCCGAGTGCCGCCGCGTCGTGCGGAAGGGCGCTTGCCGTATCCACGGCGAGGTGAAAGGAGAGACGGACCTCCGGACGAAAGCCGTCATCGACGACGGGAGCGGCGCGCTGACGGCCATCTTCAATCGAGACCTGACGGAAGGGCTCCTCGGCAAGACGATGGAGGAAGCGATCGTCGAGGCGAAGGAGGCCATGGACTCGGAGGTGGTCCGGGATGCTCTCTCCGACCTCCTGGTAGCGCGGCCCGTCCAGGCCCAAGGGAACGTGACGAGCGATGACTACGGGCTCATGATGATCGCCCGGTCCGTGCGCGTTCTTGAGGTGGACGTTCAGGCCGAGGCCCGGGCCCTCTTGGAAGAGCTGGGAGCCTGACCATGCAGCGGGAAGTGGCTTGGCGAATCTTCGCGGGCGAGTACGGCGACGCGAGTCTGGAGCATGGCACTGGGGAAGAGCGGGCGCCCAGTTACGTCATTACGCCGCTGGGGGCCAAGGTGAACCGCCTCTTCCTCGTGGGCGTCATCACCGACGTCGAGGATGTCGGCGGAGACGGGCAGCCTCTCTGGCGGGGACGACTGACGGACCCTACCGGCACGTTCCAGGTCTACGCCGGCCAGTACCAGCCGGAGGCCGCGGCGGTCCTCTCCCAGGTGAAGCCGCCCGCGTTCGCAGCGGTCATGGGAAAGGCCCGAACCTACTCGCCGGAGGACGGGGTCATCTACACCTCTGTCCGACCCGAGATGATCAAGCTGGTGGACGCGCCGCTACGGGACTACTGGATCCTGGAAGCGGCTCGGGAGATGCAGAAACGTCTCGAGGCGCTGAAGGAGGCGGAAGCGATGAGTCCGGAGACGGTGGATGGGCTTGTGGCCCTGGGGTATCGCCAGGCACTCTCCGAAGGCGTCGTCCTTGCCCTGCAGCACTACGGCAAGGTCGACCTGGATCGGTATCGGGACATGCTCCATGACGCCGTCCGGTATCTCCTGCCTGAGTTCCAGGAGGAGGTCGTGGCCGCGGCAGAGAAGAAGAAACCGGACACGAAGGAGGAGCGGCTCGTCCTCGAGATCGTGGGAAGCCTGGACCGGGACGGGAAGGGGGCCTCCTGGGACGAGATCGTGGAGACGGCGGCGAAGAGGGGGCTGAGCAAGGAACAGCTGGAAGAGGTCACGAACCGCCTCTTGGACGACGGGTCCCTCTACGAACCCATCTTGGGAAAGATCCGCCGAATCTGAGATAGCCTCAGACCGCACAGCAGCGGGGGCTCTCCCAGTAGTCCAGCCCGAGACGAACGAGGGTTTCGTCGGTGGAGGTAATCGCGTACGTTCCACCACGCTCCGTGCCGCTGACGGTCAGGATCTGCTGCCGGTCGACGACGAGAATGCGACAGGCGCATAGAATCGTCCGCACCTCCGCCCGTCTGCCAAGTTCCTCCTCGGATGGCGTACCTAGGATAGCAAGCTTGACGCGGATGCCCCGACGCACGGCCTTGGCGAGCCCGGGTTCCAACTTTCGGACGAAGGCCTCCTCGGAGGCGAGGAGGAGCACCTCGTGCTTGGCGGAGGCGATCATGGCGTCTGCTCGCGTCAGGACATTTCCCAGGCCCTTGACGACGTACGCGAGGTCCATGGCGGGCGACCGCGTGCCGGACCGGAGGGGTTCGAGGAGGGAGGTCATTCGGGTGATGGCTGCCTGCTTCTGTTCATATCGGGAGGTCAGCAGCCGCTCCAAGCGGGCTCCGACGTCCTTTGGGCTAACCATCCGGTAGGTCTTCGGCTTGCCCTCTTGGACCTCCACGAGCCCCGCCTCCACGAGTTCGCGCAGGGCGTAGTAGATCTTCGAATCCGGAATCGCAGTCCGGACAACGAGGTCCGACGCGTTGGCCTCGGATACCCGCGCGAGCGCGTAGAGGACGCTCGAAGCGTAGCCGCTCAAGCCCAGTTCCCTCAGAGTCGTCACCACCTCTTCGCGCGCCTCCGTGGCGGCCTCCTCCAACAGCATGTTGGCGCGGACAGGGACTTCGGACATCTACGAAGAAAGGGGGAGAGAAGCTACTTAAGGTTGACTACTACATCTCTGTAGTAGAGAAATGCAGAGCCAGAAAACGCGACAGTGGCAGCGGGTTCAGACCCGATACAACCGGCTGGCCCGGAATGAGGGTGCTTGTTGTGACAGGAACTATACCCCTGAGGAGCTAGCGGCGGTCCCCGCCGAGGCGGTATTGGGATTGGGAAGCGGCAATCCGGGTCGGGCTGCAGGATTGCGAGAAGGCGAAGTGGTGGTGGACCTGGGAAGCGGAGCGGGGGTGGATGTCTTCCTCGCGGCCGTCCGGGTTGGTCCGGGTGGCCGCGCTATCGGCATCGACATGACGCCTTCGATGGTCCGAAGGGCCCGGACGATCGCCCGACGGGAGGGCACGACCAATGCGGAGTTTCACGAGGGGGTCATCGAGGACCTGCCGCTGGAGGAGGCTTCCGCCGACGTGGTCCTTAGCAACTGCGTCATCAACCTCAGCCCGGACAAGAGCGCCGTCTTTCGAGAGGCCTTCCGGGTTCTCCGGCCCGGAGGGCGCCTCGTGATCTCGGACATCGTTCAGGAACGGCCGCTCACGGAGTTGGACGAGGCTTGCGGGTGCATCGAGAATGCCATGGTCCGGGCAGTGTACCTGGAGACCATTCGCGGGGCGGGCTTTCGAGACGTACGGATCTTGGAGGATCGGCCGTGGTTGATAGGGGATGGAGAGGTCGAGGCCTCAGCCCTGACGATTCGAGCGGCGAAGCCGGCCTGAACCCGCATCGGGGGGAGACTGCCCGGAACCCCTTTATCGATGAGCCAATTACGTCCTCCATGAAGCTCCTGCGGACGGGGAAAGTGAAGGAGGTCTACGAGGTCGACGAAGAGGAGCTGGAGTTCCTCTTCACCGACAGCATTTCCGTGTTCGACAAGGTCATCCCGTCCCA
>JBHIDB010000063.1:0-6685 GCA_046759865.1 Thermoplasmata archaeon | reverse complement strand
GCGTGTGGGTGAACAGGGGAGTCCTGTCGACAGCAAGCGAAGAGGGCCGTGCCATAGGCACTGTCAGAAGGGATGGGATGCACGACAGCACCCTCCCCTGTCCCCACCGACCCTAAGAGGTCGAATGTCCGATCGGGAAGCTGCCCAGGAGGTCCTGCGTCAGCTCCCCAGCCATCCGGAAGAACCCCGCCTCCTCCTCGTGGGCATTGGGGGAGCGGGCCTCAACATGCTCCAGTCCGTCAATGGAGGGGCTGGGTTTCGGAAGGTGGCCTTCGACACGGACAACTATTCCTTGGCGTTATCTCGGATCCCGCGACAGCTCCACCTCGGGACGGCTCTTCCGAGAGGGACGGGCGGGGACCCGGACGTCGGTCACGCCGCCGCGCGTCGCCACCGCGATGAGATGCGCGCGTTCCTGGACGGCGACGTTGTCCTCGTGCTGGCGGGCCTCGGTCGTGGCACCGGAACGGGCGTCGCGCCACAGCTGGCCTGGCTGGCCAGGGAAAACGGCCTTCCCGTGCTGGCGTTTCTCGCCTGGCCGTTCCAGGAAGAAGGCATCGCTGACCGTGCCCACCGAGGATTGGAAGCGCTGAGAGCCACGTGCGATGGCCTCCTGGTTCTCGATAACGAGGCCGCCTTCTCCCTTCCCGAGATTGAGAGCCGCAGCGAGGCCGCCGAGTTGATAAATGAGATGATGGGTCGTGTGCTCCTGGACCTCTACGATCGGGTCCATGAGGCCTTCTCCTTCAGCGTCCGAGAGGAGCTAGCTGACTTCCTTGAGGGTCTCCCGGCTGGTAATGCAGAACTCCCCGTTCGCAAAGCCTCTTGGGACGGCCCGAAGGGAGGGGGCAAGCCATTGCCCGTAGACCCCCGGGGCATGGTGGAATTCCGGTAGGTTCCCCCGCTCGGCCGAGCGTGTCGTCCCTCCATAGGACCTGCGAGGCCTTCACACGACCGAGAATACGGTGAGAACCACAACCGATACAGGAATGACGAGGACGGCGGCGGTGAAGATCGAAAGAAACCTCCTCAGTTTAGGCGACTTGGTTCCGATCGCGAACGAGCCAAGGACGGCAGTAGCAGCAAAGAGGATCGTCGCGAGGAGGTAGTTTAGGCCCTGCTGGCCCTCGACCCGGGCCTGCGCAAAGGCCTGTTCGGAGGCGGTCTTGTTGGCCCTATGAGGTGCGTACAGGTCGTCGATGAAAGCCGCCCGGGCACGTTCCAGGCCGCCACCGTATGCCGGGGTCGCATTCCCCGAGAGATCGAAATGGCCTCGTTGGACCGAAAGCGCACGAGACCTCAACTCCACTGCGAGTTCGAGATCTCCGTCCCGCTCAGCGATCTCCGCCCGAATGAGGAGCTGCTCATCCCGTAAGGTAACCTGGTTGGCCACGAGGGCATTTGTATTGGCGTCAGTGAGCGCAATGAAGCCAGCTTCTCGAGAGCTGTTCGCGCCTCTCTGTTCGTTCGCCGCAAAGAACCCCGAAAAACCGGCGAGAACCGTCGCAACCGGAATCATGATCGCGAGAAAGGTTTCGAGATTGCTCCGCCCCTCCCCTTCCTTCATCATGGCTCCCCTCACGGAAATTGGACCGTCTAATAAACATTGACAGGCCCTTTTCACCGAGAGTCCATAAGAGTGTGTTCCTGACCAACGGCGATCGCCACAGATTAGGCCGAGACGAGGAAGTTCCGTCGTACCCCGGTCGCACCATAAACCAAAGCCTCCTCACCTCCGGCGCCACGGTGATGGGCCCACAGCGCCGACAGGCCCGGCAGCTGCAGAGGAATTCGTCGGTCAAGCACCCCGTAGGACCATTATTTGTGTGTCGGCCCGAATCGCCCTCGCCATGGCGACGTTTCGCGGCTCCATCCCATTTGAGACCCAAGGCGAGATCGAAATTCGCGACCTGACGAGCGAGCTTACAGAAATCATCGGCCGTTCAGGCCTGCGGATGGGCATCGCCTGCGTCTTCTCCTCAAGCTCCACAAGTGCCATCACCACCCTGGAATACGAGCCAGGCCTCCTGCAAGACGTCCCCCGCGCCCTGGAGCGGCTCTTCCCCAAAGGCCTGGAATACGAGCACCAGAAGACCTGGCAGGACGGGAACGGCCATTCTCACGTGCGGGCGGCTTTCCTGGGCCCGAGCCTCTCCATTCCCTTCGATGGAGGCCGCCCCGTCCTGGGAACCTGGCAGCAGGTGGTCTTCATCGACCTGGACAACAAGCCTAGACAAAGGCAGGTCCTCGTTCAGCTGGTCGGCGAATAGGGCCCGTCGCAGCCAGCCCCCAGAAGGCAGCTTCAACGAGTAAATCCTTCCGCCTCGTCCAGAGCCATAGGGTCATTATAGCGCGGAACTTGGGGCGCGCATGGGGCTGCTCTCGGGCAAGAATGGGGCAACCCGACGCACCATCCTCGCCCTGGCGTGGCCCGTGGTTCTGGCCAACCTCTTCCAGACCCTGACCACCACCGTCGACTTGCTTATGGTGGGACGGCTCCCCGACCCGGCGGTGGCCCTCGCGGCCGTCGGCTTCGGCGGCCAGATGGTGTTCTTCACGTTCACCATCATGATCTCCATCACCTCGGGGACCGTCGCCCTAGTCTCGCGGTTCATCGGGGCTAAGGAACCCGAGCGTGCGAGCCGAGTCCTCGGCCAGAGTCTCCTCCTGGGCCTGGTCCTTTCGTTACCCGTGATCCTCGTCGGTCTCCTGTTCGGCGAATCCATCGTCGCCCTCTTCGGGGCCGAGCCCGAGGTGGTGGCCGCCGGTGGAACTTACATTCGGACGGTGTTCTTTGCCGCGCCCTTCCTCTTCACCATGTTCATCTCCATCGCGGCGCTTCGGGGTGCCGGGGATACCCTCACCCCCCTCCTCGTCGGTCTCCTCATTAACGCCTCCAACGTCGTCTTGAACTTCCACCTCATTTTCGGGGCCGATTACACCCTCGGGGGACTCGAGCTGGTCATCCCTCCACTGGGCGTCTTCGGGGCGGCCATCGGAACCTCCCTCTCCTTCACCTTGGGTGCGATGGTATACCTTGCTCTTTTCCTGCGCGGGAGGCTGCGTCTCCAGCTCCGACGCCCCCGTCCTCTGTGGAATCGCGAAGCCGCCCGGCGGATCCTTCGCATCGGAGCGCCAGCGGGAATGGAGCAAGTGGCGTTCCAGGGTGGCATCCTCATCTGGATCGCCTTGGTGGTCTCCTTCGGAACGGAGGCCTTTGCCGCGCACAACATCGGTCTCCGGATCGAGTCCTTTGCCTTCATGCCGGGCCTCGGGTTCAGCATTGCCGCGGCAGCCCTCGTGGGCCAGAACCTGGGCGCCGAGAAGCCGAAGGAGGCCGAGCGCAGCGGCCGGGAGTCCACCAAAATGGCCCTCCTCATCATGGGCAGCATCGCCGTCGTCATCTTCGTGGCCGCGCCCTTGATCGCCCTTGCCTTCACCAGCGACCAGGCGGTCGTGGACTTGACCGTCCTTTTCATCCGCATCCACGCTCTCGGCATACCCGCAACCGGACTGTTCTTCAGCGTCGCCGGCGCACTCCGAGGAGCGGGCGATACGCGCTGGCCCTTCTACGCCACACTGGTTGGCATCTACGGGCTGCGTCTCCCCCTGAGCTTCCTCCTTGGCTTCCAGCTCGGCTTCGGGATTGTCGGGGTGTGGGCGGCCCTGCCCATCGAGTATTACCTCCGCTCTCTCATCGTGGGGCAACGGTTTCAGACCGGCGCCTGGAAGGCCGTCACCGTGTGAGCCGGGAGGTCCGCAGATCGTTGCACTAGGGTTAAGAAGCAGCGCCGGTTAGGACGGACTGGCTTATGTTGGACCCGGATGTCCAGAATCGTCCCGCGGAACTCCGGTTCAAGCTAACACGCGTGGGCGTGACCGGCGTCAAGAAGCCCGTTCACATCCGCCGTCCGGACCGTTCTGACACGCTGACGGCGGACTTCGACGTGTTTGTGGACCTCCCCGCTACCATGAAGGGCTCCCACCTCTCCCGGAACCTCGAGGTGGTGAGCGAGATCGTGGAAGAGAGCGTCCAGGATCCCGTCCCGAGCCTGGAGGACGTCTGCGCCAACATCGCGCAACAACTTCTGGAGCGGCACGAGTACGCCACCTACGGCGAGGTCTCCTCGCAGGCCGATTACTTCCTCCGACGCAAGACCCCCCTCGGCAAGGCGACCACGGAGCGCTATGGCCTCGTGGCACGGGCTCGTGTCACCCGAAGCAGCTCCCTCACCATCCAGAAATCCGTCGGGGTGGAGGTGATGGGCATGACCGCCTGCCCCTGCGCCATGGAGACCATCAAGTTTCGCCGGTCCCAGGAGGGGAAGGAGCCGGAGGACGGGACGCCCGTCATCACCCACAACCAGCGCACCATCACCCGCTTCCTCTTGGAGATCCCCCAAGACGGCGAGGTGGAAGCCAATGACCTCATCGACATGGTCGAGGATAGCCTGAGCTCCCCGAGCTACGAAATCCTCAAGCGCGGGGACGAGGCAGAGGTCGTCGAGCGGGCCCATCAGGAACCTCGCTTCGTCGAGGATGTCGTCCGAGAAATCCTCGCCCGTCTGCTGAAACGGTACCCGGACTTCCCCGATGACGTGCAGGTGTGGGTACGAAGCGAGAGCGAGGAATCGATCCACAAGCACAACGCGGTGGCCGAGCGGGTCACGACCCTGGGCGAGCTGCGGGCGTAGTCCCGTCCTGGATGGACCGACGAATCGCCTGGGCCATCCCTTCTAGTTCCGCCAGTGGGACCGCCTTCCGCGCGGGCCAGCGGCCGGCCGGTGAGTCATCCGCGTAGCGGGGGATCACGTGGACGTGGACGTGGGGCACGATCTGCTGGGCGGCCCGGCCGTTGTTTTGACCGATGTTGATCCCATCGGCCTGCAGCGCCTCCTTGACGGCCATGGCGAGGCGGGCGGCCTGGGCGAACAGCGCCCCCGCCTCTTCAGGCGTCATCTCGAAGACCGTCTCCCGGTGGACCTTGGGGAGGACGAGAATATGGCCGGGATTGATCGGCTGGATGTCCATGAAGGCCATGTAGGTGTCATCTTCGTACACGCGGGCGGCCTTCTCATTCCCTTGAACGATTTGGCAGAAAACGCAGTCGTCCTCACCGCCTGGCACGCCGAGATCATGGAGGGAATTCCTTATGAGGATTCTGGGCCGGGGCCCTAAACGCCCATCTGGCATCTGCTCTGGGTTGTCGCGAGAGCTTAATAGCCCGGGCGGCCCCTTCTCCTATTGATGATGCGGGGCCTGTGTTACATCTGTTCCGACGCCGCCGTGGGGAGCTGTCACCTATGCGGCCGGCTGGTCTGCCAGGTCCATCTGCACACGCCGGAGGGCCTCTGTTCCAACTGCTTCGCGGGCAAGCGAGGGTAAGGCCACGGCTCAGTCTGTCAACAGGCTGCGCATCTCTTCTTCGGTCATGTCAAGGGCCTTGAGAAGATAATCCACGGCCTTCTTGGCGATCATTCGCTCGGTGGTTGCGTCCAGGTACTGCGCCATGACGACGGGGGCCTGTCGATAGTAGTTGACAGCGAAGTCCGAGTAGTAGAGCGCTGCATTCTCCGCATCCACCTCGGCAGCGTGGTTGAACGCTTCCTCTGCCGCTTTGAAGCGGCCGGCGTCGATGCAGAACAAGCCGTAGGCGTTGAGGTACTGAGGGTTGTCGGGTTCCAATTCGATGGCCTGCTGATACAAGGTCGCGATTTCAGGAGGCTCCAGATCGTTGACCCCCAGGCCGGCCTCGGCCTGGCAGAAGTACGCGTAACCGTTTTCCGGGTCCTTCTTCGCCGCGGCCTTGAACTGGCGGAACGCTTGGTCGTAATCCAGGCGGCTCAGCGATCGCTCCCCATCGGCAATCTCGGCGGAGGCATCTGGCATGGCACTCGCGCGCCCAACGCCTGGCGTCGATTTAGCGTTTTTCCTAGAAGATGGAGCGAGAAGCCTTCAGCCAGTCCATGTCGTTCCAGATGAGCGTCCGGAGGTCGTCGAGCCCCTCGAGGGCCATCACCAGCCGCTCGAGGCCCAGCCCCCATGCCAGGACCGGGGTCGTGATGCCCAAGGGGGTCGTGACCTCCGGCCGGAAGATGCCGGAGCCGCCGAGCTCCAGCCAGCGCTCGGGGAGGCGAACCTCCGGCTCGAGGCTCGGTTCCGTATAGGGGAAGTACCCGGGACGAAAGCGGACGGGGAGCCCCATCTTGCGGTAGAACTCCCTGATGGTTCCGATGAGCATGGCCAGGTTGGCCCCCTCCTCCATGACGACGCCCTCGATTTGATGGAACTCCGGCAAGTGGGTGGGGTCGGGGGCGTCTCGCCGAAAGTTCTTCCCGATGATGAAGGCCTTCTGCGGGGGATCGGGATGCTCCGCGAGGTAGCGAATCGTGATTGCGGTGGTGTGGGGCCGCATGACAGCCTTCTCCGCTTCCTGCGCGGACCACTTGTAGCCCCACCCGGTCGATCCTGTGGTCCCGCCATGCTCGTGCGTTTCGGCGACCCGACGCAGGACCGCCGAGGAGGGAAGATCGAAGGTCAGGTCCTCCTCCAGGTAGAACGTGTCCAACATGTCGCGGGCCGGGTGATCCTGGGGCTGAAAGAGGGCGTCGAAGGACCAGAAAGCCGGGCCGACGAAATCCCCCTCAATCTCCGTGAAACCCATCTGCAAGAAGATCCGCCGGAT
>JBHIDB010000062.1:0-6731 GCA_046759865.1 Thermoplasmata archaeon | reverse complement strand
GAGGATGAGCTCCGCCACGAAATGGAGGAAGGAGTTACATTCTGGGGATACGAAGAGGATAGCAATCTTGTGGGAGTGATGGGGACGCAGGACGTTGAGGACGTGACGCTCATCCGGCACGCCTATGTGCGAACCAGTAGACGTAACCAGGGCATCGGAGGCAAGCTGCTCACCTTTATCAGAAGGCGAGTGACCCGACCAATCCTGGTTGGCACCTGGGCAGATGCAATATGGGCGATCCGGTTCTATGAGAAGCACAGGTTCCGCAGGGTGGGTCTGAAGGAGAAGGACCGCCTATTGAGGAAGTACTGGTCGATATCAGAACGTCAGATTGAGACCTCGGTGGTCTTAGTTGAGAACGACCCTTCTGGCGATGGTCTTCTCTGAAGCACTATACGGCTAATGCTACACGTTCTGGAAGCATCACCCGCCGCCGAAGAAGTTCCGCAGAATCGGGTGCATCTCCATCATCTGCTCCCGCCCGATGGCCTCGTAGAACTGAATCAAGATGCCTACGGCTAGCAAGAGTCCTGTCCCGCTGGCATTCCCCACGGTCCCGAAGAGGTCGCCCCCCACCGCTAACGCGCCGACGATGAAACCGCCAATGATGGTGACCACCGGGATGTACCGCGCCAGAATCCGCTGCAAGACGCGGGGGTCGCGCCGGAACCCCGGGATCTGCATCCCCCCCGACTCGATCTGCCGGGCCACCCCCTCAGGCCCCATCCCCGTGGTCTCGATCCAGAAGATGGCGAAGACGATGGAGCCGATGAGGAAGATGGACACGTACACGATGACGTGGATGAAAATCTGGAAGGAGGACTTGTCGAAGGCAGCGAAGACCGCACCGAACCGGGCTGGTGCGATGATGGGTAAGAGCCAGTCCTGGAGTCCGGCGATGGTGGAGGTGTAGAATGCGATGCCCCCGATGGGGGTGGTGGGTTGGATGACGCCTTGCGTTACGAGAGGATGGTTGGGTTCGGGGTAGGCCCCAATCCAGTATTGCCCCCCCACTAACGGCCAGTCGGGATTCTGCCAGAAGAGGAGGGAGAACATGCTGATGTTGGCCAGGATGGCCGCTACGAAGATGACGGGCAGGACGGAGGCGTAGATCAGCTTGATGGGGTACCGCCCCCGGGCCCCCCGTGCCCCCCCGTGGGCCAGGGGCAGCTCCATCCGCGTGGACTCGAAGTAGGCGACCAGGAGGAAGATGACGACCGTGGCCACGAGGGCGATGAGCGGGTTGGGCTCCTGCAGCAAGATGACCTCGTACCCGCCGCCCAGGATCTCCTGCGCGCTCATGGTGTTGAGGAAGTATAGGGTCTTTGGGACGGTGCCGGCGGGGACCACGGAGCCCGCCTGGGAGGGCATCCAGTTGAAGGTCCCCGTGAAGATGGCCTGCGAGACCCCGGCGGCGATGAAGAGGGAGATCCCGCTCCCGATGCCCCACTTGGAGACGACCTCGTCCATCAGGAAGATGACGTAGCTCCCCACGAAGAGCTGGGCGATGATGATGGTGTTCGCCAACACGCCCCCGTACCCGGCGATGAAGCCGTCGAGGGCCGTCACGAACGCCGCGGAAGGGCGCAGAAAGCCGAAGACCTGGGGAACGGACTCGACCACGATCATGACGAGGACGAGGAACTTCTGCGTCCCCTGGTAGACGGCTTTGTCCTCTTCGTTCCGGAGGTCGAGGCGGATGATCTTCGCGCCGACGAAGAGCTGGAGGATGATGGAGGCCGTGACGATGGGCCCGATGCCTAAGTGGACCAAGGAGCCCTGGGCTCCCGCCAGGATTGCTCGGAGGCTGGCGAAGAAGTCGAGGACCTGGGTCTGGTCCAGGCCGTAGATGAATGTGTTGGTGAGGACGAAGTAGATGATGAGAATGAAGAGCACCCAGAGCATCTTCGTCCGAAAGTGGACGTGGCCCTCGGGGCGCGTGACGGAGGGGAGCCGATCTGTGACGGGCTTCAGCTTGTAGAGTAAGCTCTTGCCTTCCGACCTGCCGAACACGGCCTATTCCTCTTCCTCTTGAGGGACCACCTGCCCTCCCGCCGCCTCCACCTTCTCCACGGCCTTCGCCGTGGCGGCGGGAACGACGACCGTTAGGGGGACGCTCACGGAACCCCGGCCCAGCAGTTTGGTGTATCCGGCGGCCATCAGGTCCACGCGGTAGCCCTTGCCTTCCTTCTCCGCCACGCCCCGTTCGACGAACCCATCCAAGGCGTGCTCGAGGGCCTCCAGGTTGATCGCCCTTCTGGCGGGCGGGGAAGCAGCATGCCTCTTAAAGCCATATTGCCCAAAGTGCCCTGGATTGTACTTCACCGTCCACTTGAACTTGTGCTTGAGAAGCCCGGCCTGGCCGTGGCCCCCCCGCTTCCCTTTCCCCCGCCCGGCCTTCTGCCCCCGGCCGTGAGTCCGCTGCCCGCGCTTCTTCCGCGTCCGTCCCATCCCCTCACCCCATCATGCGCAATAGGAGCTCATTGATGGCTGCGCCTCGGTCCCCCAGGGCCCCCCCGTTCCGGAAGGAACGCTTCACCCCCTCGTATCCCTTCCGCGGGGGACTCAGCCGAAAGACTGGCTTGACGTCGCCCAGGCGCTGCAGGTCGGCCTCCCCTCCGAGGACGGCCTCCGCTAGGGCGGGCATGGACGCGTAGCCCATCTCCTTCACGTGGGCCTCCGTGAGTGGTTTCCCTCCGACCCGGCGTCCCCGAGCCGCGAGCAACTGCGTAAGCACCTCGCCATCGACCTCGCCCCAGGTGATGTAGTCCTTGGCCTTCTGGAGCATGCCCAGGTAAGTCTCCTGGGGGGGGAGAACCACGCAGTGGTTGGGGCGGTGAAGACGCAGCATCCGGAGGGTGTCAGCGATGTCTCCACGCACGCGAACGCCTCCCCGCACCCGGATTGCGGCGACGCTCACTTCGCTGCGCCTCCCTCTTTCTCTGGGGGTTCCTTCGGAGGCGCCTCCGGGGCCGCCTTCGCCGGTTCGCCCTGCGGCGTCGCCTCTCCCTCGGCGGGTTCGGACACTTCGACGAGTGCCGCCGTTGCGGCCGCCGCGGCCTCCGCCTGCGCCTCCGCGAGGTTGATCTCGAAGGGGTTGACGGGGCCGGAGAGGATGTGGAGACGAGCCGCTTGTTCGGGCGTGACCTTGAATTCCATCGTCTGCTTCAGGGCATCGGCGGCGGCGAAAGCGTAGTTCACGGTCGTCTTGGTGTGACCCCGGGCGAATCCCCAGGCGTCCTGGATGCCCGAGAGGCGGACCACGCTCCTCGCGACCCCGGCGAGGGCCAAGCCTACCCCGCGAGGGGCGGGCTTCAGCGTCAATTCGATGGACCCGCTGCGGCCCACGACCTTGAACGGGAGGGTGTGCGGCGTGAAGCAACCACACTCCCAGGAGCCACAGCCCCGTTTCACCTCGACCATGTTGAGCTTCGCGCTGTCGATGGTCTTTCGGATGGCCGGACCGACTTCCCGACCCCGAAGCCGACCCACGCCCACGTAGCCGTCGTTGTTGCCTACGACGACGGTAATCACGAAGCCGATCCGTCGCCCAGAGTCCGTCATGCGCTGGACCATGTTCACGTCCAACACCTCGTCGTCCAACTCGGGCAGCAGGAAATCGACGACTTCGTGTTCCCGGAGGGGCAGACCGGAGCGAAGAGCCTGGCCCATGGTCGTGATTTCGCCTCGGAGGACCTGCTTTCCCAGCTTCGTCTTGGGCAGCCACTCGTCGAGTCGGTCCGACAGGCTTCTCCTCTGGGGGCCAGGTCGGCGGCGGCGGGGTCTCATGTCGCCTCCAGCTTGGCCTTGACCTCGTCCACCGACGGGCTGAGGGCCGCGCGCAGGTGTTCGCCGCGCCGACGGGATTCGTCGGGGACGACTGCCTCGTCGCCTGGGACCACGACGCCCGCGTCCCGCACCCCCTGGAGGGCAGCAAAGACGCGGCTTCCGCGGGTGGGCGGGTGGAGTCCGAGGTCCGGCACGGCCTCCTTCACCTTCGCCGCCGTGGCCCGTCGTCCCGCAAGGTAGCCCGTCAGATAGGCCGCCGGCACGTTGCCCGTGTGGCCCTTCCAGTCGAACTTCCGAAGTTCCCGGGTCGTGGCGGAGGCCAACACCTCGTCTCCCGACGGGTGGAACCGGACGAACTGGATGATGGTTCCGGAGAGCGTCTTCCGAACGACGAGGCGCGGTTTTTCGGACCTGAGAAGGGCGAGGCGCTTCCGATAGTTGGTCTGCCCGCGGCTCCGACGGCGGAAGGGGACGTGCTGTCGCGGGCCTCGTGTCATCTGCCCTTCTCCCGAAGCACGCCCTCGGTTTGAAGCTGCTGCTCCAAGTGACTCCGACTGCGGTACATTCCGCCCTTCGCCCGAAGGTAAAACCGACGGTAGTCCTTCGGGGCCAGGCGCCCGTCGGCGCGATACCCCTTGAGGACATCCCGCTGCGCCCGAATGGTCCGGATCCACCGTCGCTTCTTCGGGTCGCGCGCCCCCTTTGCGCCCTTTCGACGCCCCGGCCCTCGACGCCGGCCCTTTCGGCGCTGGCGGGCCATGAAGCGCGTTCGCCCGCGTGATTGGCCCGTCACGGGCAACTTCCGGATGAGACCGGCACCTATGACCGCGCGCACGTCGTCCCGTGTGATGGCATCGGCCACCTCCTCCATCCGATTGGAGTCAATCCAGACTCGGTGGCTCCCGCACTTCAGGATGTCTGCCGCCATGCGGCGCTGGTTTCGGAGGTTCACTCGACCACCCGGTTGAGAATCCGGATGCCGAGCTCGTCGGCCCGCTCCTGGATGGCGACGCGTTTCCGGGTGCCCACGGAATGGGCAATCCGCCCGGCCTGCGTCTCCGCGTTCATCCCTTCCAAATCCTCCGGTCGATGCACGAGGACCTCTTGGAAGCCGGAGGGGTGAAGGCCCCGGACCGCCCGAGGACCGCGATGTCCCGCCGAGGGAAGGGAGGGCCGATAGCCCAGATGTCGTCGAAGCTTGGAGTGGTGGCCCCGAGGACGCCGCCACGCGACACCCAGCCGCTTGTATCGAAACCACTCCTGCCGCCGGAAGGCCGGGCGATGGGCCCGTCGCGACGCCCGTTGCACCAGCGAGGCCTGGGTCGCCGCGGAGAGCGTCGGCTTGGCCCGGGCCGTGTAGACCGCCTCCTCGAAGATCTCCAGCTCCTCCTCCCCTTCTCCGCGTTCCTCGAGCTCCTCTTCCGCCTCCTCCTCGGCCTTGATGTGGGCGAGGAGGCGCTCTCGGAGTTCCGCCACCAACCCCTCATCGTCCAGGCCGAACTCCCGAGCCCAGGCCTGAAGCTCTGCCTTGCGGGCCTTCCGGACCTCCGTCCGCGTCGGAAGATCCGCGTCTGGGCCCACTCACGCCTCCCCCTTGCTCACGAGGTAGATTCCGTCCTGGAACACCCGCGGGTCCTTTCGTTTGATTCGGGTCACCTGCTCCACGTTGGCGGCCGTCTGGCTCACCGCTTCCAGGTCGGGTCCGCGGATGAGGAGGGTGTCCCCCTTGACCTCCACCTGGGTGGGGCCGCGGATCGGCGCTCGACGAGGATGGCGTTCGCCGAGGAAGTTCTCGATGACTACCGCGTCGCCTTGGACGGAGACCTTTACGGGGAAGTGGGCGTAGACCACCCGCATCGTGTACGTGAACCCGTCCGTGACGCCCCGGACCATGTTTCCCACGTGGGAGGCAAAGGTCCCCGCGAGGGCCTTCTCCCGCTTGCGGGGCAGCACGCTCTCCACCAAGACCTCGGCGCCTTTCCGCCGGAGCTGGACCCGGGGATGTGTCAACGATCGCGAGAGGCGAATGTCGCCCTTCTGGACCGTGACGGTTCCGCCCTCGATCACGACCTCGACCCCCTCGGGGATCGGGACCCGTTTCTCTACCACGCCGGTCACGGTCACCTT
Source organism: Thermoplasmata archaeon (assembly GCA_046759865.1). GTDB lineage: Archaea > Thermoplasmatota > Thermoplasmata > RBG-16-68-12 > JAJISG01 > JAJISK01. The sequence continues at coordinate 815 of JBHIDB010000062.1, read as the reverse complement.
CGCACCTCAGTAGACGTACGCCAGCAGGCGGCCCCCGATCCCCGCCTCCTTCGCCTGGGCGTGGGTGAGGACCCCTTGGGTGGTGGTCAGAATCAGGACCCCGAAGTCCTGGGCCGGGAGGAAGCGGGACTCGTACTTCTGGAGGTCCGTCCGCTTCACGGCGAATCGCGGCTTGATGACCCCGCAGTCGTTCACGTTTCCCGAGAGCCGGACCTCGTAGGCACCGCCGCGGCCGTCCTCGTGGAAGGCGAAGTCCCCCACGTAGCCGTTCTCCTGCATCACCGTGAGCACGCGGGCCACCAGTCTGGAGGCGGGCCGTAGCGTGACGGCAGGCTTGCCGCTCCCCTCGGCGTTCTTGATGGTCACGAGGGCGTCGTTCAGCAGGTCGTGGCGCATGGGTTCACCTAGGAGTACTTGCGGAAGCCGAGCTCGAATGCCATCTCTCGGAAGCATTGGCGGCAGAGGTGGATGCCGTACCGGCGCACGATGCCGCGCTTCCGGCCGCAGCGCTTGCAGCCCAGTTTGCGGCCGAACGTCCTCCGGGGCCCCGTCATGTTAGCCCTTCACCTCCACCTGGAAGCGCGCGCTGACGTAGTCCACCGCCTCCTGGGGCTTCGTGCGATGTCGGTGGGGAATCCGCCGTCGGCGGATCCGCCTTCGAGCCACCCGATAGCCGGGCCGCCGAAGGGTCACGCTGACGTCCATCCCGAAGAGGCCGATGTCGGGGTCGTACTTCACCCCCTTAAAGTCCGTGTAGTCGGCGACGCCGAAGGAGAAGTTGCCCTGGGGGTCGAAGTTGTAGCGGAAGAGGACGT
>JBHIDB010000061.1:0-6770 GCA_046759865.1 Thermoplasmata archaeon | reverse complement strand
TCGGGCACGACTGGCGCGTCTCTGCAAGAAGGAGGTCAAGGACGTGGAGGGTCTCGGGCGCCTCGTCCGTCGGATTGCCCCGCTGCGTTAGGACTTCCCGCAACTCCCCGGGACGCTCACCTTTGATGCCCAGGTTGTCCATGAGCCTCTGGGCGTATTCTGGGGGTGGCCACACCTCCGGGACCCGGAAGACGAGAATCGGATTCATAGAAAGTTTGCCCACCTTGGAGCGCCCCTCGGGGCGGCTCCCAACGAACTCGGAGACCGATACCGAGTGGAAGGAAAGGTTTGGGTCGTCCCGCGCCGGCCCTCCAAGGTGGCGAGCCCGCTCCAATACTTATAGCCTCAGCGGGATGCTCAGGATTTGCTCAGGCGGTGCTGAAGTACTTGAGCGAGGCCGTGAGTGCAGCGGGTGGAACGTAATCGAGGCTAAGGACTCCATGTTAGGGTGATGAATCCCCGGCCTCAACGGTTTGACCCTTTATCCCTAACACCGCGTTAGAGGTGGACGGAACAATGAGGCAGTGTTGCTTCTGCGCCTACACATCGACCTCGGCGCGTGGTGTTCGAGCCCACATAGCGAAGAAGCACTCCGGGGCCGCGCCCCCCCGAACGATGGGGAAGGCCAAGGGGCCAATCTGCGACCTGTGCGGCTGGTCCCACAACGACACCGACGAGACGCCGAGGGAGGGCTGGGCTCTTCGGCGCAAGCGCTTTGCTCGGGGGAAGATTACGGCGGTCTCCGGGACGGTTACCCCAAATAGCGGATTCCTCACGCTCGGTGAGATGCGCGTTCCAAAGGGCGCGAAACGGATCAAGAGAATCACGGTCAGCTACCAGGTGTGCCAAGGCCCCTTCACCGGCCCCATCGACGAAGGTGGTCGCCGATACTGCGTGAGTTGCAGGATGCTCCACTTGGCCCCCCAGCCGAATCGAAAGACCGGTGATGCCTGATCTCCACGGCCCATTTTCCGAGGCTAAACGCCGACAGACGGTCCAGCATTTGACGATGTCGGCAACGGTCTCTAGGCCTGAGGAATCAGGCCTCCCTTTCCTTTTTTTCCTATTTACTCCCGCGCGCATCGTTCCGGAAAATATAAATACGCCCGAGCCGAGTCATTTCTGCACAGGGCATCACCCCTCAATATCACCCTATCCCCCTTCCCCGCCGTAGATTCGGCGAGCTCGGGAGCCAGGTATTCAGAGGAGTTATGCTGCCAACGAGGTGACAGAATGGCAGTAGATCCTAACACGACAAAGTATCAGATTCGCGCAAAGTTGGAAGCCGAGGGGGTCGTGGAGAAACCCGACGTCATCGGCGCAGTATTCGGCCAGACGGAGGGGCTCCTCGGCGAGGAGCTAGACCTCCGAGACCTGCAGAAGAGCGGCCGCATCGGCCGCATCGAAGTCGAGGTCCTCTCCAAGAAAGGGAAAACCGACGGCTCCGTCCTCATCCCCTCCAGCCTGGACCAGGTGGAGACCTCCATCCTGGCCGCCGGCCTGGAGACCATCGACCGCATCGGCCCGTGCCGGGCAACCGTGACGGTCGAAGGGGTGGACGACGTCCGCGTTACGAAGCGCACCCAGGTCGTCGACCGGGCCAAGGAAATCCTTTCCGAGATGGTGGAGGGCTCCAAGGCGACGAGCATCGATCTGAAGGAGGAGGTCCGTCAGGCGGTCCAGGTGGCGGAGATCGTAAGCTACGGCCCCGACAAGCTCCCATCGGGGCCTAATGTAGAAGACACAGACGCCATCATCGTGGTCGAGGGACGGTCGGACGTCTTGAACCTCCTCAAGTGCGGCATCAAGAACGCCATCGCTGCCGAGGGCACGCACATCCCCTCCGCCGTGGTGGACCTGTCCAAGGAGAAGGTGGTGACGGCCTTCGTCGACGGCGACCGGGGCGGCGATCTCATCCTCAAGGAGCTCCTGCAGGTGGCCGAACTCGACTTCGTCGCGAAGGCCCCCCGGGGCCGTGAGGTCGAGGAGCTGACCCAGAAGCAGATCATGAAGGCCCTCCGAAACAAGATGCCGGCGGAGCAGTTCGTGGACATGTTCGGCCTCGGACCCAGCAAGGAGCCGAGGGAGGCGAGGCCGCGTCGGAAGCGAGCCAGACCGGAGAAAGCGGCCCCCGTCCGAAGGGCTCCCCCTAGGGAGAAGCCCACGCCGGAGCCCCAGAAGGAGGTCGCAGAGGAGCTTCAGGAGTACCAGGAGATCCTCCAGACCCTCCGCGGAACCACGAAGGCCCAGGTCATCAAGGGCGGCAAGGCAAAGCCCAAGGAGGTCCCGGTCCGCGATTTGGTGAACCTCATGAAAAAGGAGGGGAAGGGGGTAAACGTCCTCGTCTTCGACGGCATCATCACGCAGCGCATCCTCGATATCGCGAGCGATAACGGCGTGGAGACGGTTATAGGGGTCAAAGAGGGCACTATCGAACACCGACCAGAAGGCGTCCAGGTGTACACCGCGGACGATCTGGCCGTGAAGTGAGGTGCTCCCATCGTCTCCAAGGGCATCCTAGACGCCCAGAAGGGCTTCTCCTGGGAGGAGATGGAGACCACCGAGGACGTGCTGATTCCCCCGGATCCCTTGAACCGGGTCATCGGCCAGGATGAGGCGGTCGGTCTCGCGCGCATCGCGGCAAAGCAGCGGCGTCATCTTCTCCTCGTCGGCCCGCCGGGAACGGGCAAGTCCATGATCGCCCAGGCCCTCGCGCTTCACCTGCCCCCGCCGAACGAAGAGATTCGGGTCGTCCACAATCCGGAGAGCCCCGAGCGGCCCCTGGTCGAGGTAAAGGGTCGGGAGGAGGCCCTCAGGGAGATGACGGCCCTGAAGGGGGCCGAGGGCGACCTCATCGACCCCGAAGAGGCTCCCATCAGCGTGGCGGAACGCCTCGGCTATCGTTGCGTCCACTGCGGCCAGTACTCCTCTCCCTCGGACGCGGTCTGTCCCAAGTGTTCCCGGCCCAAGGCGGCCGTGCAGAACATGGGGAACCCCTTCGGCGACCTCCTTAGCGGGATCATGGAGGTGACCTTGGGGCAGATGAGCCGGAAGGACCGCGTGACCACGACCCGGAAGCAGTTCGGGAAGGAGGAGGTCGTGGTGTACGAGCGGGCGGGGGAACTGATCAAGGTCCTCGATCAGAAGGCCCTGGAGAAGCGCCGGAAGATTGAGAAGGAGAGCCCACACAAGGCCCTGGTCCCCCTCGAGCGTAACCCCTTTATCCTGGCCACCGGCGCCAGCGAGGTCGAGCTCCTGGGCGACGTGAAGCACGACCCCTATGGCGGGCACCCCCAACTGGGGACGGAGCCCTACGTCCGCGTCGTGGCGGGAGCGATTCACGAGTCTCACGAGGGGGTCCTATTCATCGACGAGCTGCCGCAGCTCGGCCCTCTGCAGCGGCACATCCTCACGGCCATGCAGGAGAAGCGGTTCCCCATCAGCGGCCGAAATCCGCAGAGCGCGGGGGCAAGCGTACGGGTGGACTCCGTGCCCTGCGACTTCATCTTCGTCGCGGCTTGCAACATCCAGGACCTGCCCTACGTCATGTCCCCGCTGCGCTCGCGGATCGTCGGATCGGGCTACGAGGTCCTGGTGGAGACGACGATGCCAGACGACGAGGTGAACCGGGCGAAGATGGCCCAGTTCGTGGCCCAGGAGATCGCCATGGACCGCCGGATCCCACGCGCCACCAAGGAGGCTGTGGAGGCGATCATCAAGGAGTCCGGTAGGCGCGCCAAGGACCAGGAAGGCAAGAGTCGCTCCCTGACCCTCCGGCTCCGGGAGATGGGCGGCCTCATCCGGTCCGCCGGGGACCTAGCGGTGAACGAGGGCGACGATCGCATCGAGCCCTCCCATATCGAACGGGCCGTCAAGATTGCCCGGACGGCGGAAGACCAGATCAAGGAGCGGTACGGGTCCTACGAAGGGGGCGTGTCCAGGGACATCACCCAGGCCCAGCGGGCGACCTCCCCCTACCACTACTGGAATTACCACGAGTCCGAGGACGAGCGGTACATCGGCTAAGCGGTACTTCTCGGAGCCCTTAGCCGGTCATGAGGGCATCGTACTTCGCGTGGGCCAGCCGAACCGCGGCCCGTAGGTCTTCTTGCGAGGCGACGACAAAATCGATCGAAACACCGCCTTCGGCCTCTTGTGTGGCCGATTCGACGAGTGTTCCGAGAGGCTGTCTCTCCTCCTTACCCACCTGGAGGAACTCAGTTCGGGCGAGATCCGGGCGGCCTAGCAGGGCTCGCGCTTCGGTCTCCTGCACCTCGAGGGTCACGCGGAGGGGATCCTCCATGTGGGCCTGGAGGACGGGATCCCCGTCGATGGAAAAGGCGACAAAATAGGCTCCCTCCGTCGGGTCTCCGTAACTAACCTCCTCCACGCCCGGGAGGCTTAATACCCCGACCCGGAGATGGGAGGCCATCTCGCGGGAGGCATCCGGCGCGTGCCTCATCATCTCCTCGGCCGTGACTTCCTCCATCGGATGCGGTGGCAAGGGACTGAGTGCCTAAAAAAGAGCCGGAGGGCTCACTTCTTGGAGAGCACCTTCCACACCTTGTACCCGTCCTCTCCGTCCGTGTAGAAGCGGGGGAGAAGGTAGCGAACGGTGTAGCCGAGCCGCTTGTAGAACTCCATGGCCCGTTGGTTGCTCTTGCGAACCTCCAGCTCGATGGAACGCAAGCCGCGGGCCCGGCAGCGCCGGGTGAACTCCTCCACCAGCGAGGTTCCGATGCCACGGCTCCGGAGGTCCTCTCGCACGGCCAGCATGAGGATACGAGCCTTCCCTGGGGCCGAGACAATCCCCGCCACGAAGGCGATGACCTCATCTTGCCAAGACGTCACGATGAATCCGTCCGGCCACCAGCCGTGGATGTCGAGGAAGAGAGAGCGCGGGTAGTCCTCTCCCAAGGCGGTGTGGGTCAGGGCCTTGAGCTCTCTCACGTCATCGGGCTGGAAGTCGCGAACCACGAAGGCGGGGAATTCCTCGAAGGTACCCTCCCGCTCGGCCGAGGACATGACCATCGTCCCATGAACCGGGGCGGCCTAAGGGCTTTTCGGTGTGTGTCTCATACGACGAACCAGGGGTACTGCCCGCTTTATAGCCGTAGCCGTTCCCTTCCTCGGGACAGTGGGTTCGGCAGAGGCGATGAGATGGGTGCGAAGGATATCTCCGTCGTGGAGGTTTCGGGGGAGCACCCCAACCTCCCGATCTCGGAGGTTCTGGCAACCCTCGAGGGAATGGGCCACGAGCCCCGGGAGGTCTGGTACGAGCCCCGATTTCTGGCCTTTCAATCCGAGGCCGACCTCTCTCAGCTCATGGGACGCCTCGCCTTCGGTCGACAGGCAGGAAAGGCCCTCCTGTGGGGATCCTTGGAGGAAATCGAGGCGCGGCTCCCCACCCTCGACTTGGAAGGCAAGAGCTTCCGATTTCGGGTCGCCGATCGCCCCGACGGATTCTCGCATGGTCTGGAAGCCGAGCTCGGCGGTGCGCTCACCGCCACAGGCCGGGTCGACCTCGACGACCCCGGTGTCGATCTGCGGTTGGTCCAGGGCAGGAAGGCCTTCCTCTATGCGGTTTCCGTGCAGGTGGATCGGAGCGACTTTGAGGCCCGGGCTGCCCGGAACCGGCCCTTCCAGCGCCCTGTGGTCCTCCACCCTCGGTTTGCCAGGGCACTTGTCAATCTCACGGGCGTCACTACGGGGGAGACCCTCCTCGACCCCTTCTGCGGAACGGGGGGCATCCTCATGGAGGCCTTTCTCGTCGGGGCCAAACCCATCGGGGCAGACCTGAGGGAAGATGTGATCGAAGGATGCCGACGGAACCTAGACCACTTCGGGATGGAGGCTTCCCTCCATGTCTCCGACGTGGGGGAGGTCGCCGAAGAGGTCGGCCGGGCGGATGCCATCGCCACGGATCCTCCCTACGGACGGGGGGCCACGACGCAGGGAGAAGACCTGCATGTCCTCCTCGAGCGTGCCCTCACCGCTTTCAAAGACATCCTACGACCCGGGGGGCGGCTTGCCATCGTTCTCCCCGAGCCCGCGTTCGTCGACCTAGCCCGGCGGCACTTCATCCTTCAGGAATGGCACAAGGCTCGGATGCATCGCTCGCTGGACCGGTACTTCTGTCTCTTCAGGCGACCCTAGCCGCGAATGGTGAGGGCTAGCACCGTGGGTGAATCGGCCCGCTGGCCGGTCCTCGCATCTCGGAGCTCCGCCACGATGTCCAAGAAACGGGTGGGCTGCGGGTCCGGTGCCCGAATCAGGACCGTGCCGACGGCGGAACCTTTCGCGTCGAGGGTGACTGTGGCGTTGTCCCCGCGTATCTCCATGTTGTCGACGCTCGCGAAGAAGATGTCCCAGTCTTGGAGGTTTTCAATGGAGCTTCCGAAGTGCAAGAAGATGTCGGTGCGAACGTTCCCGGTGTTGTACACGGCAAAGGTGTAGGCCGCGGTGAGGTTGGACAGCGTCACGTTGGCCTGACTGATTCCATCGACAGGGTCAGCGGGGTCCCGGAACTCCGCCTCCAGGGACACGTCGATCGTTGCCAGGGGCAAGTAGTGGAGGGAGAGCACCAGAAGAGCCAGGACGCCCACTCCCGCGAGCTTGCGGCCCACGTCCAGACGGGTGATGTCGTTCAGGGGCGGAGGGTGGCGGAGTCCGATGAAGAGGACGACGAAGGCGAGGATGATCCATGAGAAGAATCCGGTGAGGAAGCCGAGCGCGAGCAGGGTGAAGAAGGCCGCATAGCTCAGGTACTT
>JBHIDB010000060.1:0-6824 GCA_046759865.1 Thermoplasmata archaeon | reverse complement strand
CCGCCCGCCACCAGGACGCGGTGGTCCTCCCGTAGCCTCTGCCGAAGGGACTCGTCCACGCCGTTGGGATATGTGAAAGCCGAGACCGTGTTCGAAGCGGAGCCAACCTCGGGGAAGAGCGGCAGGCCGAGGGCGTCGCCCCCCGCCCGACTCGCCGCCCCCAGACGGGCGGTCCTGTCGATGCGGGCCTGGAGGCCTTCCTCCCGGAGGAGGCGCAGGGCCTCCCGGAAGGCCAGGAAGAGGTGAATCGCGGGGGTAAACGGGGAGCTCCCTGCCTCCAGTCGATCCACGTGCGCCTTGAGGTTCAGATAGTAGGCGTTCTCCTCATGGAGCCGGTGGTAGCCCCGGGCGGAGAGGGCCACGGCGGAGAGGCCGGCCGGGGCGGCCAGACACTTCTGCGAGCCGAGAACGAGGGCGTCGATGCCCCAGGTCTCCATGTCGACTGGGAGGCCCGCCACGGAGGTGATGCCGTCCACCAGGTAGAGGACGCCCGCCTCGCGGGCCAGGCGTCCCACTTCCTCCACGGGATTGGTCAGCCCTGTCGACGTCTCGTTGTGGCAGAGAGTCAATGCGTCGTAGCGTCCTTCCTCCAGGGCTTCCCGCACGGTCTCCACGTTCACCGGACGGCCCCAGGGGAAGTCGAGGCGCTCCACCTCTCCGTATCGGCCGGCGATCTCGAACATCCGCTCCCCGAACTTTCCGTTCGTGAGACAGAGGACCCCATCTTCCGACCGCAGCATGCCAGATAGCATGGCTTCGAGACCGGCGGTCCCCGATCCCGACAGCACGCCGACGGGCCCCTCCGTGTCGAAGGCGTATTGGAGGAGCTCCCGGATTTCCCGATTCACCGCCACGAAGGGCCGGGACCGGTGGCCGATGGAGGGCGTGGCCATGGCCTGGATGACCCGTGGATCGATCTTGACGGGCCCCGCCAGCATGAGGAGCGGCTCCTCCGACGGCACGCCGGCTCATCCTAGAAGGTTCTTTAAGCTTTGGCGACCGTTCTCACCAGGTTTTAAATACGGGGGCCCTCCTTCGGGGGTCGAAAAGGGGTACATAAGAGGTCGATCCGACCTCTGAAGGAGCGGGGATTCCTGGAAGACAAGCCCGACAAGGTGACGATTCGGCTACCGAAACGTTTCATCAAGACGCTCGATTTCCTCGTCGCCGTCGACGACTTTCCCTCCCGATCGGAGGCCATCCGGGCCGCCGTGCGGGACCTCGTGTACAGCCGAATCGAATTGGTCCCAGACAAGGTCAAACGCATTCGAGACGCGGAGCTGGCCCTCGAGGAGGCGGACCGCCTCCGGAAGGACGTCCTCCGCCGGTGATTCCGATAACCTCCCCCCCTTTTTTTGGGGGCCCGACAGCCACGCAGGGCCCCCGCCCCTTTTCACCCGCCCGGCCGGTCTGGCCGTTTGAAAGGTTTATCTCGGGCTCTCCGATACTGAGCAGGGATGCTCAAGCCCGCATTCATGGCCGCCACCCTCCTCCTCCTCCTCACGCTCGTCGTGGTCACCCCCCGTCTCATCGGGCCCCCAGAGGACATCTCCAGCTTGCCCCGCATCATCCTAAACTTCGATGAGGGGAGCCTCATCGTCTTCGTGACCAGTCTCTCGGGCACCTACCTGTACGAGGCACTGTTCATCGAAGTGACCCCCTCGCCCGGCCCGGAACCCATTCTCCGGAACGCCAGCCGCTCCATGGCCCTGGAGGAGCGCATCCCCCTAGATGTCATGGCCTCCTTCCGTCTGGAGGCCGGGGCCGTGGATGGTCTGGGGCAGAGGTTCGAGGTCCTCCTCGACGTCGTGGCGACGGAGTCGTCGGATGGGTGGACCGTTCGCCTCCTCGAGTCCGGCAGCCCGCCCCGGGTTTACGCGGGTCCGGACCTTCAAAACGTCCCCCTGTTCGCCACCCTAATGGAACGGAGGACGGCGGCGTGAGGCTGAACTGGTGGACGGTCCTCTGGATCATCGCCGTCGTCGCGCTCTTCGTCCTCTTCGTCCTCCAGCTCAGTGGCATCATCACCCTCGCGGACCTCGCCGCGGACCCCATCCTCTTCCTCGTGGCCTTTGTGATTGTGGCCGTCCTCAGCGCCGTCGGGGCCATGTTCATCGGCGTCTTCGTGACCCACCGGATCTTCGCCTCCTCCGAGTTCACCCCCTTCGAGCAGGAGATGCTCCGCATGCGGGAGGAGGTTCGGGAGATTCGAGATCGTCTGGAAGAGGTCTCCGGCGAGCGGAATCCAGGGCGGCCGAAGGACTAGGCGAGTCGCTCGGTGCAGGCGTGACGGCGGGAGCAGCGGAGGCACTTCCCCCGCCGGTGGTGGTTCCGATGGGCCTCTCCCCCTACGGCGACGGCCCGCATCTCATCGAGCTTGGAGAGGAGGAGGTCCTCCAGCTCCTCTGTGTAGTCGATCTCGTGGACCGTCTCCCCGTACCGGAGGAGGCCATAGGGGGGCCGGGTCCCGTAACTGTCTTCCACCAATAGGCAATACGCCGCCACCTGGAGGATGTGAGAGAAGAGGGGGCCCCGGGGCGTGCGACCCGTCTTGACCTCCACCGGGATGAGACCGCCGTCGCTCCGGAGGATGAGGTCTGGCCGTCCCTTCAGGCCATGGGTCGGGGACTCCAGGACCGGGGATTCACCGGCGAGATCGTCGACGTACTCGATGGGAGCCTCCCCCAGGTTCCGGGCGGCACGCAGCTCCCGGGCTCCGCGGACGCTGGCGAGGGACTTGTACAGGAAGAAGGAGGCCCCGACGAGCCAGACCAGGGCAACGATCTCTAGGATGTTCGCTACCGCGTTGTCCAGCAGATAAAACAGGGAGAGGGTCATGAGGCCAATCAGCGTCGCTCCCATGGAGAAGACGACCATCAGGCGTTCCTGAACGAGCCGTTCGGCAGGGACTGTCACGCTCTCGGCCCGATACAGGAGGAAGGTGGCGGCCAGGAGCCAGATCAGGGCGAGAACCGAGAAGATGCTGGCGAAGCGGAGGTCGAGCTGCTCCACGAGCGTCACCCCGAACGCCGCCACGAAGGAGGCGGCCAGGGCGAAGTACATGACCAGCGTCTCCCACTCCGCGGCCCGGGACTCCCGACGGAGGACGCGGAAGAGGTCCTCGGCCAGCTGGCGGTGCTTCCGTTCGCCCTCCGCCGTCTCCTCGCCCTCGGCTCCTACTCCTTGCCGATAGAGCCACCAGTTCAGCGGACAGTACGCGTACTTCTCGATCTCCGCGGCCGAGATGGGGAGCTGGGTCGTTTGGACCTCCGACGCCACCTTTTGGCCTTTCGAGGGTGCTTATTAGTAGGTTGCTTTGTGGTTCTCAGGAGCCACCACCAGACGGCGGCGGCTCCCCCGCTCCCCAGACTGATCCAGAGGAGCCCGTCGCCTAGCGAGGCCCCCGGGGGGAGGGCGTCGCCCGGTCGTTTTCCCGCGCGCCAATCCCCTTCGAAGGCCTCCGCGAAAACTCCTGCGACCTCCCGTGACTCGACGAGGAGGGCTGCCTCCCGATTGGCGTACGCACCGGGGACGTTCCAGTTCATGCTCGAGATCCAGGCCCGCCCTCCATCGACCAAGAGGCCTTTGTTGTGCAGCTTCACCACGCCGTGGGGGTCCCCTGGCAAGATCCGTGCCTCGAGGGGGAGCCCTGCCTCCTCGGCCATTCGATTCAGCCGCCGGACCGCCTCGTCGTTGTCTTCCTCCCCTCCTACGTTGTAGGGCTGGCCATCCAGCAGCAGGCGGACCGCGACCCCCCTTTCCGCCGCCCTAAGGAGGGCCGCCACCAGGGGATTGAGACGCTCCCCCCACCACCATCGCAGGTAGAAGAGTTCCACGTCAATGCCCGCCCGGGCGCTTGCGAGGACTCGGAGTAGGCCTTCCTCGCCGGCCGCGCGGTCGGGTCCAAGAAACGCCGTAACCGCCGCTCGGGGGAGGGAGGGGGCAAAGGGAGAAGCGCTCTGCAGAGGTGCCGTTCCCCCACCCGGGCGCGTCGCCCCAGGAAGGGAACGAACGTCACTTCGGTTCACGTCCCAATCCTCTCGCATCACCGCACGGAACCAGCCCGCCAGGGTGGGATCACGCACCGCAACGCCCCACCCTCGGTTCCCTGCCCCCGTGGGGTAGCCGTTCGGGGAGAAGTTCTCGGAGCCTACGACCAGCCAGGCCTCGTCCACGAGGAGGTACTTGGCGTGATGGAGGGCGTAACGTCGCCACGATCCCTCACCGTGGGAACCCATCAAGCGAACCTGCGCCCCCGCGGCTCCGAGCTCCTCGAGGATGCGTTCCCCTTCCATTCCGATGCCCCCTGGAGGACTCCCCTCGACCCCAACATGCACGTGGACCCCACGACGGAGTGCCTCTTGGAGGGCCTCGACCACCGAGGGATTTGTGAGAGTAAACCCGGCCAGGTCGATCCGGTCCGCGGCGGTCCGGAGAATGGCAAGGAGGCCCTCCAGGCTATCATTGGGGGAGAGGAGGGGCATGACGGCCACGTCCTCGAAGGATACTGCGGGATGTCGGCTCTGACCCAACCGGAAGGGTCGATCCCAGGCCCAATCGGTCGCAGTGTCGGTGTCCAGCCATCCATCCTCCGCTGATCTCCGACGGGCGAGATGCCCCCGGCTAGGATCAGGTGCTGCCTCGCCAACCCACCCATTGCCCGGGGACACGTCCCCATAGGCGTACGCGTCCACCAACCGGCCCATGGGGTCGAGAAGCCCCAGCTCGTCGCCCCGGTTCCGTAGGGCCAGGGTACCTCGAGCGGTCAGTGGTTGGTTACAGCCCTCGAGACAACCGCCCGCCGTCAGGCCCGCATCCTCCCAGAGGGCGGTCGCATTCCGTGTCAGAAGGATGGTCCTCCCCGGCACAAGTGAGTCATCGGGGAAGGTCCACGATCCCTCCCCATCCGTGAGGGTCCATGCCGACAGGTTGACCGCCCGCGATCCCGGGTTGGCGATGACCACGTATTCGTTATCCCGCGGGGCGTGGGCCAGGACTTCGACGAGGAGGAGGGGGGAGAGGAGCCTCTCTCCCTCGTCGTGTGAGGAGCTGTGGTCCCTCTCAGGGACAACCAGACCAAACCCGTCGGCCGCTGCCTGAGATCCTAACGCGCCCGGCGTGAGGGCCAGCAACCCCAGCAAGACCGCGCCGATCCACATGGATCCGGGTGTCTTGGCCCGCTTAAACGGCGGCTGCGTACAGGCAGCCTACCTTTCGAGACCTGCGAGGAGTTCTGCCAGGGCACGTCCTGGGCTTGGGGCCTTGACCACCCCGGAGGAGAGCAGTACCCCTTCCGTCCCAAGTTCCAGGGCTTTCCGGACGTCCTCTCCTGTCTTGATGCCGGCCCCGCAGAGGACGCGCACGGCGGAGTCGATTGATCCAACCTCTTCCACCGTCCGCTGGACGATCTGCGGATTGGCCGTTGTAACCGAGACCGTCCCCCCGATCAACTCGGGAGGCTCGACGGCCAGGAACGTCGGGCCGATGGCCGCCCCCAACTTGGCCGCGGCCGTGTCGTGCGCGCAGACGACTGTCTCCAGGCCGAGCGCATGGCAGCGCCTCACCGTCGCGCGCAACGTAGGTCCCGGGAGGGGCCTCTCTGTGTGGTTAAGGAGGGTTCCCACCGCCCCGGTGGCCTGCAGCGCTTCGGGCGGAATCCACCCGGTCTGACTCCCTCCCGGCACATCGTCGCAGTGTTGACCAAGCACAGGGATAGCCACGCGGTCCGCGACGCGTGCCAGGTCGCCGCTAAACGGGGCCACTGCCACGGCCTTTCCCGTCTCCTCACTCCGCTCCTCCGCGATTTCGGCGAGTTCGAGGGCCCGAGGACCCACGGCCTCCGGGTATGCCTTGAAATTGAGGATCAGGAGGGGGGTTCTCACACGCCTTTGAAGGGTCGCGCGGCCTTAAGCATCGGGGGTGCGCCGCCCGAATGAAGCTTTGCGTGGTCCGGGCCCCTTGGCGGAGGCTGACGAACTTCGGAATGTCACCGGGGTGCTGAGGGAGATTCGATCGATCGTGCTCGTGCTGGCGCTCTTGAATATCGTCCTGGTAATCGCGGCGTTCGTGTAGGAGTGTGCCCTAAGTCACGTCCTCCCACCGGTCCTTCACTTTCGCCATGAGCTGGGGCATCGTGGTGTACTCCATCTCGTCCATGGGGAGCCGGTGGGGCTCGAAGGGGCCGTGGCGGCGCATGTAGTCGGCCAGCTCCGCGGCCTGCCGTCGGACGGGATCGAAGGCCGGGTCGTCGAAGAGGTCCACGGGTCCCACGAGCTTTGCATCCCCGACCTGGAAGCCCAGGCCGAACACGCGAGGCGGCCCGTCGAAGCGGCTGACGCGGTTGCTCTCCTGGGTTATGGGGATGACGGGGCCGTTGTGACTCCCCCGGTTCCACCCGGCGGCCAGGAAGGGCCAGGACCACGCCTCCAAGATCTCCCCCATGGCCGGGAGGCCCGACTGGGATCGGACCACGGCCACGGGGTCGTCCTTCCCCACGTACTTGCCGGCGATGTGGGCCAGCTTGTCGGTGCTCACGCAGGCCACCGCCTCCCCCTCGACCACTTGGTCCGCCCGGGCGTAGACCCGCTTAATCACGAATTGCCCCTTCGTTCCGATGAAGGCGAGGAGATCGTACAGGTCCTCCGGGCAGTCGAAGAAGACCCGGCGGTTGGCTTTGATGTCCCAGACCTCGAAGCGAAAGCCCTCGTGCATGGCCGTGTCGATGACGAGGCCGGCCGAGCAGAAGGGATCCCCGAACATGCGGAAGATCGGGAAGTTGAACGTCCCGGGCTCCGTCTTGTCCATCATGAAGACGGCGACGGGCT
>JBHIDB010000059.1:0-7346 GCA_046759865.1 Thermoplasmata archaeon | reverse complement strand
GCCCTCGTGTTCGACCGCCGCGTAGGGGATCAGACACTGACGTTCGGGGTCTCCGGGAAGCTCTTCCGGAGCAATCTCATCATGTACGATGAGGAGACCGAGAGCCTCTGGCTGCAGGTGACGGCCGAGGCCATCGAAGGACCCCGTCATGGTGCCACTCTTTCGGTCCTCCCCGCCACCGTCGTAGAATGGGGGACCTGGAAGGCGGCACATCCTCAGTCCCTCCTTCTGGACGTCCCGCTGCCTCAGTGCGGCACTACATCGACCACCACACCAGACATCGCGGAGGGCTGCATTGACTACACCTACAACCCCTACTTTGGCTACCTCCTCAACGAGAACGTCTACTTCGGGTCCAACTTCACGGATCGCGTTCTCCATCCCAAGGCGGTCGTCCTGGGGGTGAAGGTCGGCCGGGCGGCGATGGCGTATCCCTACGAGAACCTGTCGCAAGAGCTAGTGATCAACGATATCGTGAATGGGCTGGCGCTCGTGGTGACCTTCCACAACGGCAGCGCCAAGGCCTTCGAGCGCGGCGAGTTGACGTTCAGCCCGGGGGAGGGCCAAACCATGGTGGACGACGAGGGTCTCCCATGGGACAAGATCAGCGGGGCGGGCGGGGCGGGTCAGCTCCCCGAAACACCCTCCGTCATGGCCTTCTGGTTCACCTGGGCCGAGTTTAACGAGGGGACGGGGGTGTACGGCTTCCGGGAACCGCTTCTCTTGAACACCGGCTCACTCTTCCATTTCCTCGTCCCGGTCCTTGCCGCGGCAGTCACACTCGGCGTCGTCCTGGCCTTCGTGTGGCTTCGACGGAGGCGCGAGGGGCCGACCCAGGGGAGTTAGGTCGGAATCGATTTAACGGGCGGAGCGGTGTCGAGCCACGTGGGCGCTGGAAGGACTGAGCTTCGACCAGAGGTTCGAAATCGACCGCGCGGTTCACCCGCCAAGGAAGGCGGGGTCGGTGGATTCTGATGGGGTGACCCCTCATTGGTCCTCGACTCGTACCGCGAAGCGGCGGACCGGATTCTAACGCCGATGGCGGTTCGCATCCGTCACCTCAGTCCCAATCTCCTTTCGTGGATCGCCCTTGTCACGGCAGGCCTCGCGGGCCTCTCTTTCTACCTGGCCCACTTGATCGACGGCACGATTGCGCTGGCCGCCGCGCTCGTCCTCCTCGCGGTCAGCTCACTCCTAGACGCGTTGGACGGAAAGGTCGCGCGTCTTCGTGGCCTCGCCTCCCCGCGAGGGGACTTCCTGGACCACGTCTTTGACCGCTATGCGGACATCCTCATCCTGGTCGGCCTGTTCTTCAGCCCCTACGCGCGGCCGGAGGTCGCCCTCTTCGGCCTCCTAGGCGTCCTCTTGACGAGCTACGTAGGTACGCAAGCCCAAGCCGTCGGGATTGGACGGCTTTACGGCGGCATCCTCGGGAGGGCGGACCGCCTCGTTCTCCTCCTCGTCGTCATTGTCCTCCACCTCTTCCTCGACCCGAACGCAACCCTCCTCCTCGGCGTCGGGATCCTCTCCTTTCTCATGATGGAGTATGCCCTCCTGGCCTTCGGGGTTCTGGGGAACGTCACGGCCGTCCAGCGCATGCTCGAGGCCTGGCGTCGCCTCTGAGTGGGTTCGGGGCCGACTAGGATCCCCCTCCCGTCTCCTCCTCCGGACGTTGACGTGAGGCCCTGTGGGTGTGCCGGGACTTCACTCGGTAGTAGCTGAGCGGATGGGTGATCGTGAGGCAGAGCTGATCCGGGCCGGGACAGATGCCGTAGGACTGCATCGTGCTGCACTCGGGGGCCGTGTAGACCGTGCCGGAGATCTGCCCCGTAATGTGCTCGATCTGGTACCGTGTGACGCTCTCCCGGAAGTCGGGGACTGAAGCAAAGATCTGGTAAATCTCCTCGAAACCGAGGCCGATGTTGTTCATGAACGCCACGAGGGCGAATCGTCCCGGATGAGACACGTTTTCCGAGGCGAGGACCGCCGCCAGGAGCTTTTCCATGCACGGGGGAAAGTTGGTGACTCGGATGGTCCCCAGGTCACCACCTTGGAGCTTCGCACGCCGTTCGCGCAAGGCCGTTCGCAGGGCGATGGTCTCCTCTTCGAACGCGCGAAGGAGGGTGGGGTTGACCTCCAGCGGGAGCTCGCCCTCGAAGCGGTTGCGGAGGTGTCCCTCGACCACCCGCAGGAAACGGTCTCGACTCATCAAGACAAACCCCTCCTGGACGGGTTGGTTGATCAGCTTCCACTCCTTGCCCCGAAGCTGCCGCGTGGCGCGTAGGAAGTCCGTAAAGTGGAGGCGGAAGGCGCCGTCATGCAAGACATCGAGCCCGAGGGCGCGACTCACGGCGAGGAGGAAGTCGTCGTCTTCCCGGGACAACCGTCGGCGGGCTAGGTCGGCCTCGGCAAGGGCGTACCGGCGCACGAGAAAGCCGTCGCCGACGCAGGAGACGAGAATGCGAGCCAAGGGAAACGCGTAGAGGGCCGCCAGGCGCTCCGCAGAGCGGGAGAGAGGCGGATTCGGCAAGTCGCCCGTCTCTAGGGAGGTGCGGACGCGCTCTCGGGCGAGCCTCCGAGCGCCCTGAAAGGCGCGATGATCAAGGACCTCCTCCAGCGGCAAACCGTGCTCTCGGATGTATCGGGACGCCTCCGGGAGGAACGGGTACATGGCAAGGAGCTTGATCCCGTCAGGACCCTCGGGACGCGGGGCAACGAGCGTGGCTCCCGCTCTCCCCGCGGCAGGAGGTGTGCGGGACAAAGATGTCTTGCCCGTAGGTGTCCCTCGCCCGAGAGCACTAACGGGAATATAAAGGCGGAGTCAGGGTGGGTGAAACTGTCGGCGACAGCACCCCATGAGCAAGCAGCCTCAGGGGTGTCGCCCCTTGCTACCTCCTCTTGCCCTCCGCCAGAGGAGCAGTACGGAGACGGCCCCGATAGCGGCGACTATTCCGAGAGCCGTAAACGCGGCGGTAGACGATGAGACCTGGAAGCCCGGCTGCGGAGTCTCAACGGTCACGGCAGTGGTCACCGTTGCGGTGTTGCCCTCCATATCAGTCGCTCTGGCGTGTATGACGTTAGAGGCTTCGGTCAGGGTCAGGGTGCCCACCCAAGCGGTGGTGCCCATGGCCAGCACCCACTTCGTCCCGTCAACGCTGAGTTCCACCCTCGCGATGTCGACGTTGTCTGAAGCCGTCCCGGACACTTCAACATAGACCGAGGTGAGAACTGACCCCACGTCCGGCATCGCTATCGCGATTGTTGGCTCTGTTATGTCAGGCAGCCGAGCCGATACCTCATTGGACGGCACCCCCTCCCCTGCCTCGCTTGTCGCACTCACCTGGTAGAAGTACGACACGCCCTCCGCTACAGATGGGTCCGTGTAGGCGTAAACGTCACCGACCTCGGCGAGGAAGGAAAGGCTGCCCGGTATCGTCCCGCGGTAGATGCGGTAGTGCGTGATCGGGGAACCTCCTAGATCTAGTGGGAGCCTCCAGGTGAGGCGAACCTGGCCCTCACCTGTCGTCGCCAGGAGCTGGGAGGGCGCCGACGGCGCCTGCGAGGTGACCGTTACCGACACGCTATCGGTCGCCGACCTTCCCGATTGGTCCGTTGCCACGGCGACGATCGTGTTCAATCCTATGGAAAGCGTCACGCGCCCGGACCAGTGGACCCCGTTCATGGGCACCTCTTGCGGCCCCACCGCATCTTCAGGGGCTCCACCTCGATGCAAATCACCCCAAACGAGGATAATCGTGGCAGGGACCCAATTCTTCCCGTCGGCGCTAAGCATCACCGAGTCCACATGGAAATCGTCGAAGGCCGTGCCTACGACCATGACCTCCATCGTCCTGAGGAGTTCGCCATCAGCCGGGGAGGAAATGTCAACCCAGGTGATCGAATGGCGTCCCCCATGGTCGGAAATCCCGACCTGTTCCCTCGGGCCGGCGTCCGCATCGATGACCATCCCTCCGACTATGCCGGACAAGAGGGAAAGGAGCAGTGCAAGAACTATCGAGAAGGCCCATCTCGTCTGCTTCATGCCACGTTTCCTCCCCAGCGCCGAGGGAAATAACTAGCGATTATTAGAAACTATTCAAAATCCCCTGACGAGAATGTCTTCAGACGGTAAGGCAGGCGGAGGCCGCCTCCGGGGCTTCGATCTGTTCCAGGCTGGCCATGCAAGGGCCCTCGCAGAACGTGCGTTGGAGGGGGCGCGTCTCTCCGAAGGTAGGTCGACCCGATGGATGTTTCAAGGGTAAGGTGTGCGCGGAGTCTGTCGTGTGTGCACCTATCCCCTAGACCCGTTGCCGGGATTCATAGAAAAGGTTTGTATCCCGCAGCCTCTCGGCTCCCCTATCTCCTCAGCGATTTGCAGATCACCGCGATTGCGGGTCTCCTGAGAGAGGGGTCGTGGAATTGAGACACTCCTGATAGATGGACAACACCTTCTCAAGCTCCTGCCTCAAGACCTCGAGAGTCCGATAGCCTACGATTTCATAGACCTCCTGCCCCCGGCAGAAGAATTTAATGATGGGCGTGCCCAAAACGCCGTACCGGTTCGCGATCTTGCTCTCCCTGAGGACATGGAGCTTTGCAAACTTCATCCTATCCGCATACTCCCGTGCCACCCGTTGGTACAGGGGTTCCAGTCGCGTGCACCAAGAGCAATTCTCATGCCAGAAATCGACCGCCACCAGCACATCCGATCCGAGGATGACGTCATCCCAGGCCTTCGATGACGCTTCAAACACTCCGTCTTCAGCCATTTTGAGCCCTCAAACCGGTCTTTCGGCACGAATCGAAACTACTCTGATTGGTCGTCCGCTGCCGTCCCTTCTCCAGGAGCCGGAGCATGTCACGATGTTCCCTTCGCGTTTTCCGGATACGGGGCTGTATTTGGTCTCACAGGAGGTCGGACCAAGCCCTACTGGGTACAACAGCTCAGCTTGGACACGTCCCGATAGAAGGATACGGCGACGAGTTTCAGCATCTCACTGTGGGTGGGAAACACGTGGACGACGTCGATGATGTCGTCTATGGTCAGTCCATGCTTGACGGCCAATGCCGCCTCATGAATCAGGTCGGCCGCCTGGGCTGACACGATCTGGACCCCCACAACGACCTTGCTCTCGGGATCGATGCCCATCTTGATCATCCCGCGCGTGTCGCCGACGACTTGGGCCTTGGCGACCAAATCCAAGGGCAAGGTCCGACAGGCACACATCCCCTTCAGGGCGCTGTACTCTTCTTCGGTGTACCCCACAGCCGAGAACTGGGGGCTCGTGAAAATGGCCCGGGGCACTTTCTCCGGGGGATCCATCTTCAGATGCCCATCGGCGAGGGCATTCTCGGCCACAATGAAGCCCTCCTTGGCGGCGGTCGTCTCCAGGTTCTCGCCTCCTCTCACGTCGCCGGCCGCGTAGATGTGGGGAACGCTCGTCCGCATCTCCCGATCGACGACGATCTCGCCGCGTTCCCCGAGTCTGACTCCGATCTTCTCCAACCCCAACTCCGCCGTGTTCGGCCGCCGACCGGTGGCCATGATGATCTCCTCGGCGCGGAATTCTTTGCTCGTGCCCGCGACCTTCGCGGCGACCACCTTCTCTCCGTTCTCCTTCCGAACCTCGGTTGGCTGAGCCCGTGTCAAGATCTGAACTCCCTCGTCCTCCAAGGCCGCCGCGAGGGCCTCCGAGGCCTCCGGTTCCTCCTTGGGGATGATTCGGTCGGACCGTTGAAGCATAGTTACCTCGGTGCCCAACATCGTATACATCTGGGCGAACTCCAAGCCTTGCGCGCGTCCCCCGATGACTAGAAGGGACTCGGGCTGCTGTTCGGCATCCAGCCCCTCGACGTTCGTCCAATATCCGGTCCTTTTCAGGCCCGGGATAGCGGGCACCCTGGGGCTGGAGCCGGTCGCGATAAGGAGAGAATGGCCTCGAAGGAGCTGTCCATTCACCTTGACCTCATGGGGGGAGGCGATAGTCCCGCTTCCTGGAATGTAGTCCACGTCTTCCAGCTCCTTGAGCACATCCTCGTACTTGTGATTCCGGAGGTCCCGAACCACCGATCTCTTCTGCTCAATCGCCTTGGGAAAGTCCAGAGTTTCGCCCTCGCAGTGCAGACCCTGGAAGGGATTCGTCTTCGCATCGCGATAGGTCTCCCCGGTGACCAGCAGTTGCTTACTCGGCACGCAGCCCACGTTCACGCACGTCCCGCCGATGGTGCCGCGCTCGATCATGGCTGCGGTCATGCCCAACTCGGATGCTCGGATGGCCGCCGAGAAGGCCCCCGATCCGCCTCCCAGGATCAGGAGGTCGTACGCCCCGTTCTCACCTTTCCCTGCCATGTCCCTCCCCATAACTCTCCAATCGAATCGCTATAAACTTAAGGTGAGGAAAAGTGAAGTCCCTGAGGACCGACGGTCTCCACTTCTGCTGAGAAGGAATGCTGGGACGGGGAACACTGTCAGGAAGGCAGACTTCCCTCGACCGAGTGATCTCCTGCGACCGCCAACACAAGGACGGCCCCTCCTCGCTTCACCCCCTGAGAGGGTTTACTGCTGTCTCCTAGCGCCTCTCACGGCCTGTAGTGGGGAACGGGAGCAGCACGTCCTGTTCAGGCCAGTCGCGCCTCGAAGGGGAGAACGCGGGTCACGACCTCCGTCCCCGGGCAGCGCTCTTCCGTGAGGCGCAAAAGTTCTTCCTTCTGCTCCTGGGACACGTCCCCCTCGGCCTCCACCGTGAAACGCACTCGCTCAATGATGTCCTTCTGGGACACCCCCATCTGCTTCTCCAGATTCATCCAGTTCTCCGCCGTGACCCGCAGTCTCGCGAGGATAACGCCCTCCGAGGCAGCCGTGGTGGCGAGGGTCACTGCGAAGCAAGCCGCTAGGCCGTAGAGGCAGTACTGAATGGGGTCGGGGCTTGTGCCCCACCCGCCGGCGAAGGACGGTAGCTCGGCGACGACCGCGGTCTCCCCCTCCGGATGGGCCAGGATGGCCCCGAACTGAGGTGTCCTCTCGTTGAAGGACCACTCCCCCTCCACCACCTTGTGCTTCCTCCCTGCCTCGGGGTTGGCTTTCAGCTCCTTGACGAAGGCTTCCATGCGGCTGCTGATGAGCCGCGGGCCGCATTCCTCCGATAAGGGGCCATACGAGGAAAGCAGGACCTATCTATGCACGCCGGTGAGTGGTGAGGCCGCGCCCGGCATCGAGCCTGAAATGCCGCCCGAGCAGTGGACGATCCTGGATGTGGGTTGGTTCGATTTGCGAGACGAGGCGGAGTGGGGGGCTGAGATCCTCGAAGATCCCATCACCTACGATCAACTGGTCGAGATCCGGCGCG
>JBHIDB010000058.1:0-7360 GCA_046759865.1 Thermoplasmata archaeon | reverse complement strand
GCCATGCTCCTCTCGGGGAAGCGGGCCGCCGAAGTGGCCTATGACATCCTCAAGACCTAGAATTCTGGCCCGTCCCGAACGGATCGTTCTCTACGAGGATCCAGCGACGCCCGTCTTGGACCTTACCGAGCTCGCCGCCTATCTACGGCAGGTCACCGGCCTGGAGGTTGCGACCCGATCCGAGTTCTTCTCGCATCATGGCGTCCTGGACCTGGAGAACCTAGCCAATCGAATGGCTCACCTGAAGGTCAAGGACCTCTATCACGAGGAACAGAAATTCCCGCCCCTCTTGGGGGACATCGACATCGAGCGCAGGCTTCTCCTCGACCCACGAAAGCGTCTCCCCGGCATCCTATACGACGGGTTCCGGTTCCAGACCCTCATGCGCTCCTTCCTTCCGGAGGCGGAGCGAACCTTGCGAACCGTTCACCTCTCCTTCACCCCTCGATTGATCTCCACCTTCGATGCGGGCGATCGGGTGTATCATGCCCGCGTCATCGTGTGCGGCCTCCCCGCCCTCGCCTCCACGAGCGGCGTGGTGGAGGGCCCGGCGAAGCCGAAGGCCTTCTACGTCGCCAAGCGGCGGTATAGTGCCATGGGCGTGGCGCCCCCGACGGAGCTGCTAAAGGAGGAGCTGGCGGGCCAGTTCATCGACTACGACGACGAGCGGCTGACGGAGGTCTTCAGGGGCTACGCTCTCCAAGCCCTCTTCTTCTCCTTGGTCGGGAACCCCTTCTGCGAGGACCCCGCGTGTCAGCTCTTCAACGCCCACTGGCAGCAGGAGATGATTGAGGCCCAGGTGCAGTCCGGAGCGCTGTGCGACGTCCACGCGAGGTTTCTTCCCGTTGGCGCCTAACCCGCAAAGAATTCATCCTGGCCCGCCCTAGGTCCGGGAGTTGAAGATCCCCCTCTTCGAGATGGAAAGGTGGCAATCGACCTGGGAGGCCCGGGTCGCGGTCAACCTGGCGGAGAGCGGGGTCGAGCCCATGGCCCTGGAGGAGCTGATGGGCGAGGACGACCTACGCGACGCGCTCCGGACCCCTCTCGAGTATGCGGTCACGCAGGGGTCGGAAGCGCTCCGGGAAGCGGTGGCCGGTCTTTACCCCGGCTCGGGCCCGGAAAACGTCCTGCTGACGACGGGGTCCGCGGAGGCCAATTTCCTCACGACTCTAGCCACGGCGGATAGGGGGGCGCCGTTCGTCACGGTGCTCCCGAACTACATGCAGGTCTGGGGCCTGGCCCAGTCCTGGGGCAAGGCCGTCCCGCTGCTGCTCCGGGAAGAACGCTCGTGGCAACCGGATCCCGAGGAGGTGAAGGCCGCCGCCGGTCCTGACACGACGGCCATCTCCCTCAGTCATCCCAACAACCCGACGGGCATCGCGTTGACGGACGCGAGCCGTCGTGTTCTCCTCGATACCGCGGAGGACGCCGGGGCGTGGTTATTGTCCGATGAGGTGTACCGCGGAGCCGAGCGAGCCGGCGACGAGACCCCCACATTCTGGGGTGCCTCCGAGAAAGTCGTCGTGAGCTCCGGCCTTTCCAAGGCCTATGGCCTGCCGGGGTTGCGCTTGGGTTGGGTCTGCGGGCCAGCGGAACTCGTGGAACGCATCTGGGCCCTCCATGACTACACGACCATCGCCATCAACTCACTGACAGACCTCTTGGGGAGGCGAGTCCTCGGCCCATGGAGGGAGAAATTGCTCGACCGGGCCCGAACCATCCTCCGGCGCAACTTTCCGGTCCTCGAATCCTTCGTCGACAAGAACGGCTTCCGTTGGGTCCCCCCGCGCGCCGGTGCCATTGGGTTCCTTCGCTACACGTGGGAGGTCCCATCGATGGAAGTCGCCGAGCGAGCGCGGAGGGCGGGCGTACTGATCGTCCCCGGCGCGCACTTCCGCGAGGAGGGCTACGTCCGGCTCGGCTACGGCATGCGAAGGGAGGTTCTGACGAAAGGACTCGGCTTGCTGCAACCCGTCCTGGACCAGGTCGCGAAGGCATGAAGGCCGACGTCGTCGTCGTCGGGGCAGGAATTGCGGGAACCGCGCTCACCTACTTCCTCGCGGAGGGAGGCCTACGGGTCGTTCTCGTGGACCGGAACTTCCCCGGGCAAGGGGCCACCGGTCGTTCCGCGGGCTTCCTCGTCTCCCAGCACTGGAACGAACACGATGCGATTCTCGCCCGAGCCTCCAGGGAGATCTGTTCACGCGCCCATCCCGAAGGCGAGGCTGGGTTCACCACGTCCGGTTTCCTGCGCGTCACGACACGGGAGGATGACGTCCCCGTGATGCGGGATCGGGCGAAGGAGATCCGCAGGGCGGGTTCGACAGCAGAGGTCATTTCGGGCCGGAAGCTCCGCCGCCGCTTCCCTTGGCTGGGGACCTCGGGGCTCTCCGGGGCCCTCTTCACCCCGGATGATGGCTATCTGGATCCCTACGAGGTTGCCACGGGGTTCCTCCACCAGGCCCGCGACCGGGGGGCAGAACTCCTGGTCAACAGCCCGGTGGAAGAAATAGAGATCAAAGCCTCGCGTGCGCGCGGTGTTCTCGCGGGGGAGACGACAGTGGAGGCAGAGAGCGTTGTCCTGGCCATGGGCCCGTGGACCACGTCTCTCCTCCAGGCACATGGTCTAGACCTGCCCATGAAGGGATATCGAGTCCAGGCCCTGGTGACCGCGCCCATCCCAGACCTCCCGGCGTTGCCTATGTTGCATGAGATTCCCGATGGGTACTACCTCCGACCCGAGAAGGCGGGTCTCCTGGTGGGAGATGGGACCGAGTATGAAGAGGCGAACCCAGAGACGTACGACCGGGAGGCGGACTTCGTGGTGTACACGGACCTGGCGGCCTGGCTCTCGCAACGCATTCCTCCGGCGGCCGCCGCCATGGTGACCAGAGGCTGGTCGGGCCTATGCCAGGCCACCCCAGACCGCCTTCCCCTGGCGGGACTGGCGGGAGGAATCGAAGGGCTGACCGTGCTAGCGGGCTTCAACGGGCTGGGCGTCATGCGGGCCCCTCCCCTGGCCAAGTCGATCGCCGCGGAAATCTTGGGATCGCGACCATCCATCGACCTGACCCCCTTTCGCCCGGACCGCTTTACGGATTCCCTCGACTTCCCCATTCAAGAAGGATTCACCCTACGGTAACGGTAGTGTGAAGGCGTGCACCGCCCCGATGCCCAGGATTCAAGTAGGCCCGAGGCTTGACAGCGAGGGGCGAGGGTTCCGTGTCCGTGGAGGAGGGAGACAGAGCGCCGGAGTTCACCCTCCATGACGACGGGAACCGACCGGTGACCCTTTCGGAGGAGCTCGGGGAGGGACCCGTGGTCCTCTCTTTTTACCTCTTCGACTTCACCCGGGTCTGCACGAAACAGGCCTGCGACTTCCGGGACTCGCTGGAGGTGTTGCAGGCGCATGGGGCGAAGGTCTTTGGAATCAGCGTGGATTCCCCCTTTAGCCACCAGGCCTGGAAGAAGGAGCACCACATCAACTTCCCCCTCCTGAGCGATTGGGGGCACGAGGTCAGCCGGGCGTACGGGGTCTACTACGACGAGATCTTCGGCCTCCCGGGGGCATCCAAACGCTCCGTATTCGTGCTCGACAAGGACGGGATCGTGCGCTACAAGTGGGTGACCGAGGATCCAGGGATCGCCCCTGATACGGCCGAAGTCCTGGCGGTCGTCCAAGGCCTCGCATCTTGATCGGCCCCGGCAGGCCACGATTGGTGCAGGTTACGCCTTGATTCCCCGGGTCACAATGGCGAGGTCCGACTTCCAACTCGGCCCCGTGTAGCCCACGCGGATGTGACGAAACCCCGCCTGGGAGAACATCTCGATCGCCTCGTCCTCCTCGTAGAAGAGCATCATGTTGTCGGCGAGGAGCCGGTAGAGGCGATCCCGAGGTCGTGTGGGACCTCCCACCAAGGCGAATCCCCCCGGGCGCAGGACGCGGTACATCTCCCGCAGGGCGCGCTCTGGATCGGGCCAGTACTCGATGGATCCGGATGACAGCACGGCGTCGAAGCACGCGGCCCGGAACGGCAGGTTCTCGGCATCCCCCCGGACGAGGGGGATGGGAAGCTTACGTGCGGCACGCCGGAGCTGCTCCGGCGTGATGTCCAGCCCCCACACGGAAGGGGTGACCTCGAGGATGCCTTCGCTCAGGAAGCCCGTTCCGCACCCAACGTCGAGGACCTCCATTCCGGAGCGCAAGCCCGCCATCTCCAGCCCGAACGCTCGCATCCTCTCGGTCCAGAACAGGTCCCGGAGCCACGTGTCGTATACCTTGGAGAGCTGGCGGTAGAAGCGCTGGGCCCGCCGCTTGTCCCGAAGGAATTCCATGCGGAGTCCCCCCTCTCCCTCGATAGGCTTTTCCCGTCCCATGGCTTGCCCGATCCGTGCGCGTCAAAGAGGCCTTCCTCGACCTCGGCTACTTCTTCCTCACGCTCTTTCTCGTGACCTACGGTCTTGTTCTGGTCGTTCGCGGCTACCTCGCAGGCGGCTTCTCTAGGC
The DNA here is from genome assembly GCA_046759865.1 of Thermoplasmata archaeon. GTDB lineage: Archaea > Thermoplasmatota > Thermoplasmata > RBG-16-68-12 > JAJISG01 > JAJISK01. The sequence goes on along the minus strand of JBHIDB010000058.1, from coordinate 2,854 downwards.
TCAAGACCTCCGCCGAGGGCAGGTCCTGACACCGGAGCGCCGCGGCCAGCCCCTCCGGCCCCAGGAGTCGGAAGCACTCTTCCAGGGCCTCGGAATCGTCGAAGGACGGCGCGAGCATCTGGAAGACGGCCCAACCCCGCTGGAACGCACCGCCGAGGACGCGGCGCCACGCGCCTTCGTACCTTTCCAACGGGGCGATGCCAGCCGCAAAACGGGCCGCCGCCTCGCCGGCCAGACGGCCACAGATCATGGCCGTGAAGATGCCCCCGCCTGAGGTGGAAAGGACCTGCCCGGCGGCGTCTCCGGCAATCAAGACGTTGTCCCGAACCGTCTCCGGCAGCGGGCCGCTCATCGGGACGAAGCCGCCCGTGGGGGCCGAGGTGGCCCGAAGTCCCCGGGCCTTCAGGAAGAAGTCCAAGGCGTCGTGGATGGGGTCCTGCTTCAGATCGGGCCGCACCCCCAGCCCCACGTTGGCATCGTGGTGCCGGGGGATGACCCACGCGTATCCCCCGGGTGCAGCTCCGCCGAAGTAGGCCTCAAAGACGGGATCGAAGGAGCCGGAAAGGGAGAGGGAGAGGGCGGGGAAGAGGAGCTGATGCTCGGGAAACCCCTTCTCACGAGCCACCAGCGAGCGGGGCCCGTCTGCCCCCACGACCGCCGTCCCGCGGATTTTGGTCCTGGGTGTCACGATGGTGCCGTTGTCGAAGCCCAGGAAGGGCGTGCCCGTCCACAGCTCGGCACCTTCGTCGACCGCCTCTCGGGCCAGATAGTGATCCAGTCGATCTCTCCAGATGGAATGGCCTTGAAAGTCGACCTCAAAGACCCGCCCTGAGGGGGCGTAGGCGCGAGCACGTTCGATGAAGCGCCCCAGGACGCGGTTGGGTAGGTCGAAGAGGTCTTCGAGACCCTCGGTGTCCACGCAGATGCGGCGAATTTCCTCCAGGGAGGGAAGGAACTCGCCGCACCGAACGGGTTGACCCACGGTCTTCGCCTTCTCCAGCATCAACACCGAGGCGCCTTGGGAGGCGGCCTCTTTGGCAGCCGTGGAACCCGCCGGCCCCGCTCCAACAACGACCACATCATACCGTGGAAGGCTCAGGGGACGGCCCCCTTCAGGCCGAGGAGTTCCCGAGGCGCCCGACGCAGGATCGCCAGCAGTTCGGGCCGGGACCCCCCCCACGCAGCCGCCTCCGCCTCCGCCTGGTGGACCTCGTTGGTCATGTGACCTTGGAGGCGGGGGAGCCACTCGCCCCCCCACCCGTCCTGGAGGTCGTCGGCCATCTGGTAGGCGTTCCCGAGGTGGAGGCCGAACCGCCGGAAGCTCTCTTCGTCCCGGCGGGAGGCCAAGGCCCCGAAGGCGGACGATGCGGCGAAGAGCCGCCCGGTCTTGAGTTCGATGATACGCCGGTAGGCCTCCCACGAGACCGTTTCTGGGGTCTCCTCCAGGTACACCCCCAAGCACATGGAGACCCACGCCTCTGAGAGGGTCTGGGCGCACATGGCGCCATGGCGTGCGGCGAGGTTCAGGGCGATGCTCGGGAGGGTAAAGCCGGTGGTGACCGCCTGCCGGAGGTCCTCCGCGAGGTGAAGGGCCGCCTTCCCTCTCCGTTCCCCGTGTCCGTCTAAGATGTCGTCGAGGCATAGGGAGGCGCAGTGGGTAAGTTCCGCGCTACACGCTAGATCAAGGGCCATACCCCGATCGCCACCCAGGGCATCACACACGAGGAGGGTGAGGGTCGGGCGGAGTCGCTTGCCTCCCTCGACGACGTACCGATAGAGATCTCGCAGGTCTCCTCCTTCGACGGCTCTGCGGAGCGTCGCCTCGATGAGAGGGAGCACCGAGGCTCGATAGCCTTCGAGGGATTGCTCCTGACGCATCGCTCCGCCCCGAGCCCGCCCCCGTCCATCCATCGAGGGCTGGTGTTCGGGGGAAGAGCCCCTTGGTCTTAAACCCGTTGACCCCGACCCCAGAACTCCTTAAGAGCCCACAGATCCTAGCGGAGAAGCTTGGTGTTGGAAGGGGCCCTGAGGGAGAAGGCGGTCGCACTGCGGCGGGCGATGCGAGACCGCGGCGCTCTCCTCGTCGCCTTCTCCGGTGGGGTGGACAGCGGCCTGGTGTGCAAGCTCGCGGTGGATGCCCTCGGCCCCCAGGCCCTCGCCATCACGGCCCGGGCGGAGAGCCTCCCCGAGCGGGAGTTCCTCGCCGCACGACAGTTCGCCATGGAGATGGGGATTCCCCATCGAATCGTGCAGTACTCGGAGCTGGCCAATGAGGCCTACGTTGCAAACCCGACCAACCGCTGCTACTTCTGTCGACAGGACCTGGGACGAGCCCTCCGACCCATCGCCGAGGAGGCGGGCATCGAGACGATCGCCGACGGCGTCCTCGCCTCAGACCTGGGCGCTTGGCGGCCCGGGATCCAGGCCATGAACGAGGCGGGGTTCTGGCACCCGCTCGTCGAAGCGGCGATGGACAAGGCCCAGGCCCGGCAGATGGCTCTGGAACTCGGTCTTCCCTTCCACGACAAGCCCAGCATGGCGTGTCTCTCTTCCCGAATCCCCTACGGGCAGGTCGTCACCAGGGAGAGGTTGCACCGGATCGAGCGGGCGGAAGGCGTGCTCTACGACCTCGGCTTTCGGCAGGTGCGGGTCCGGCACATCGGCGAGGTCGCGCGGGTTGAGGTGGGGAGGGAGGAAGTCGAACGACTGCATCGTGCCCCCCTGCGATACCGCGTAGCCCGGGCATTCAGAGACCTGGGCTTCATGCGAGTCGAAGTCGACCCCCGAGGCTACCGAACGGGCAGTCTCGACGAGGCGCTCCGGGCCCCTTGAGGGGCTCCTCGGAGGGGCTCGA
>JBHIDB010000057.1:0-7364 GCA_046759865.1 Thermoplasmata archaeon | reverse complement strand
ATCATGACGGACCCCGACATGGCGGACGCCGTCTACTTGGAGCCCCTAGAGGTGGACTTCCTCGAGCGGATCTTGGCGAGAGAGCGGCCTCAGGCGCTGCTGGCGGGCATGGGTGGCCAGACCGCCCTCAACCTGGCCTCCGAACTGGCGGATCGAGGGGTCCTAAAGCGGTTCCACGTCGACCTCCTCGGCACGACGATCGAGGCCATCGAGGCCTCCGAGAATCGGCAGGCCTTCGCAGCGCTCATGGAACGGATCGGAGAGCCCATCCCCCGGAGTCTCTCCTGCGGGAGTCTGGAGGAGGCGCGCCGGGCCGTGGAGGAGCTAGGGGGCCTTCCCGTGATCATTCGGCCCGCCTACACCCTCGGGGGAACGGGGAGTGGGATCGCTTCGACCGTCGAGGATCTCGAGCGGATCGCCTCCATCGGCTTGGCGTACTCCCGCATCCACCAGGTCCTGGTGGAGGAGTGCGTCCTCGGTTGGAAGGAGTACGAGTACGAGGTCATGCGGGACCGGGACGACAACTGCATCACGATCTGCTCCATGGAGAACCTGGACCCTATGGGAGTCCACACGGGGGAGAGCATCGTCGTGGCCCCGGCTCAGACGCTGCGGGATCGGGACCACCAGGTCCTCCGGAACGCCGCCCTGCGTATCATCCGGGCCCTGGGCATCGCCGGCGGCTGCAACATCCAGTTCGCGGTTCACCCGGAAACCTACGAATACCGGGTCATCGAGGTGAACCCGCGTGTGTCGCGGTCCTCCGCCCTCGCTTCGAAGGCCACGGGGTATCCCATCGCCCGCCTCGCCGCCAAGCTGGCGGTGGGCTTCCGACTCGACGAGATTCCCAATAGCGTGACGGGCAAGACTCGGGCCTCCTTCGAGCCCACGCTGGACTACGTGGTCACCAAGATTCCCCGCTGGCCGTACGACAAGTTCGCCCACGCGGAGCAGGAGATTGGCACCCAGATGAAGTCCACCGGGGAGGTCATGGCCATCGGGCGGAGCTTTGAAGAGTCGTTGCTCAAGGCCATCCGCTCGCTGGAGGTGGGGAAGGAGGGGCTCGAGCCGGAGGCATGGGAGGATACGGAGTTGGAAGGGGAGCTGATCCGACCGACAGACAAGCGCGTCTTTGCGCTTGCGGAGGCCTTCCGACGGGGGTGGGACCTAGCGCGTATCGAGGAATTGACCCGCTGGGACCCCTTTTTCCTTACCCGGATTCGCCGCCTCGTGGAGTTGGAAACGCGGATTCGGGAGGGACCCGCAACGCGCCTCATCCGGCGAGCCAAGACGATGGGTTTCTCGGACCGTTACCTCGCCAGCATCAGTGGGTTGGCCGAAGCCGAGGTGAAGTTGGCGCGGGGCCCAGTTGCCTTCAAAGTCGTGGACACGTGCGCTGGGGAGTTCGAGGCCATGACGCCGTACTTTTACTCCTGCTACGAAGAGAGGACGGAGGTCATACCCCTGTCGGGGCCCAAGGTGCTGATCGTCGGCGCCGGTCCTATCCGCATTTCCCAAGGCATCGAGTTCGACGGGTGCTGCGTCCACGGGGTGATGGCCCTGCGCGAGGAGGGGTACGGGGCCCTCCTCATCAACAACAACCCGGAGACCGTGTCCACCGACTTCGACATCTCTGACCGGCTATTCTTCGAGCCTCTCACCTTGGAAGACGTCCTCAACGTCGTGGAGCTCGAGGAGCCCGAAGGCATCATTCTCCAGTTCGGCGGGCAGACCTCGGTGAACCTGGCGGTCCCCCTCCAGCGGGCCCTGCAGGAACGCGGGCTGTCGAGCCGCATCCTCGGCACCTCCCCCGACTCCATGGACAGGGCGGAGGATCGGGCCCGCTTCTCGGAACTGCTCGAGACCCTTGGGATCGACCAGGCCCCCTTCGCCACCGGGTTCTCCTTCGAGGAGGTTCGTGAGATCGCGGCCCGCATTGGCTATCCAGTCCTCGTTCGGCCTTCCTACGTCCTGGGCGGCCGGGGGATGGAGATCGTCTACGAGGAGGAGGACCTCGAGCGGTTCATGGCTCGGGCCCACGAGGTCTCCCGCGAACACCCCATCCTGGTCGACAAGTTCCTGACGCACGCTGTCGAGGTCGATGTGGACGCTGTGGCGGACGGCCGGGACGTCTTCATCGGCGGCATCGAGGAGCACATCGAGGAGGCGGGGGTGCACTCCGGAGATGCGACGTGCGTTTTGCCACCGCAGACTCTCTCGGAAGAGATCTTGGCCCGCATTGGGGAGATCACGCAACAACTCTGCGAGGCGTTGCACATCGTTGGGCTCATCAACCTGCAGGTGGCCGTCAGGGACGGGAAGGTGTTCGTCCTGGAAGCCAACCCCAGGGCGAGCCGCACAGTCCCCTACGTCTCCAAGGCCATCGGGATCCCCTTGGCCAAGGTGGCCACGAAGGTCATGCTCGGGCGGACCTTGCGAGAGCTCGGGTATTCCGGGGTGGCGGCGGTCGAGCACGTCGCCGTGAAAGCGCCAGTCTTCCCGTTCCAGAAGATTCCTGGCATCGACGCCATCCTGGGTCCCGAGATGAAGTCCACGGGGGAGGTCATCGGCCTGGACGTAGACGTGGGGCGGGCGTACTACAAGGCCATGGTATCGGCCGGGAGCCGTCTTCCGACCGAGGGGGCCGTGTACGTGACGGTTCGGGACGCGGACAAGGCAGCCATCGCAGAGGTCGCGGATCGATATGCTGGACTCGGGCTCAAGCTCTATGCGACCCGTGGGACGGCGTCCGCGCTACGGACACGCGGAATTCCGGTCGAGACCGTTTACCGCATCAGCGAGGGACGCAGTCCCGATGCCATCGGCCTGATGCGCGGGGGGCAGGTGGATCTGATTGTGAACACCCCTACCGAGACCCGCGGTGCACGCCGAGACGGCTACATGATGCGAAGGCTTGCTGTGGAGCTGAACATTCCCTTCATCACGACCGTCGAGGCAGCCCGGGCAGCGGCGGAGGCCATCGCGCGGGCCAAAGAGGGCGGGTTCACCTCGAAGCCCCTCATCGAATACGCACCACCTCCGGGCAGACCTTAACGAAAGGATGGGGGTCGCAACGCTTATTCTGGCCATCGCGCTCTCGGCGCTCACAGTCGTCCTCTGTTCCTCCTATGACGATCGATTCCCAGCCTGCCAAGGTTCTCGTGACGGATCCTCTCCATGAAGAGGCACTTCAGGTCCTCCAGCGCCAGTTTGACGTGACCGTCCAGGAGGTGCCACCCGAAGAGCTTCTCGATATCATCGGAAGATTCGACGCCCTCATCGTACGCTCCCGAACGAAGGTTACCCGAGACCTCCTGGCTCGTGGCGAAGGCCTCCGGGTGGTGGGTCGGGCCGGTGTGGGAGTCGACAACATCGATGTCGAGGCGGCGACGGAGCGGGGCATTTTCGTGGTCAACGCCCCTGCTGGGAACTCCCAGTCCGTGGCCGAGCTTGCCGTGGGCCTCATGCTGAGCCTCGCACGGCGCATCCCAGAGGCGGATCGGACGACCAAGGCCGGAGGGTGGGAAAAGGCTCGGTTGAGGGGCGGCGAGCTTGCGGGGAAGGTGCTCGGCCTCGTGGGTTCGGGGCGAATCGGAAGCTTGGTGGGGCGGATCTGCCAGGACCTCGGGATGGAAACGGTCGCCTACGATCCCTATGTCGAACCAGTTGCGGCTCAGAAGAGGGGCATTTGGCTCGCGAGTCTCGAACAGGTCTTGGAACGCGCAGATTTCGTTAGCGTGCACGCCGCTCTCACCGAGGAGACGCACCACATGCTCTCCCGTCCCCAGATGGCTCTCATGAAACCCACGGCCTATCTCATCAACGTCGCCCGAGGACCCATCGTAGACGAGGAAGCCCTCGTCGAGGCGTTGCAAGCAGGGCAGATCGCCGGGGCAGCCCTCGACGTCTTCGAGAGGGAACCCCCCGCAGGCAGCCCTCTCCTGGCGATGGAGAACGTCGTTCTTACGCCACATCTTGGCGCGGCGACCGAAGAGGCACAGCGCAGGACCGGCCTCTTGGCGGTGGAGCAAGTAACCAAGGCCTTGGAGGGCGAGGTGCCGGAGTTCCTGGTAAACCCCGAAACCTTACCCGTCTGAGGCCTGTTTGCGCGCGGCCTCGAGGAGTTCGATTCCCTCGCGCTTGGCTCGGGCTCGAACGGCCCCGATGATCTCGACGTACTCTTCGTATCCCTTCCCGTGGCGTCGTAGAATCCGTCCTAAGGCGCGCTCGAAGGTCTCATTCCGGTGGAGGTCCTTTAGGGCCTCCCTCAGCACGGTCCCCCGGTCGGCTTCCGTCACGCCCAAACCCGCCCTTGCGCGAGGCTACCCCGCGTCCTCACACACTTTGAGAAAGTTCTCAAAGATCCGATGTCCGTGTTGCGTGTGTTCGACTTCCGGATGGAACTGCAGTCCGTAGAGGGGACGATCCACCGCCTGCATCGCCTGGACGGGGCAGGTATCGGAACGGGCCAGGGTCCGGAACCCGTCCGGCGCCTGCGTCACCTCGTCGTTGTGGGACTCCCAAACCACGAGCTGGCGGGGCAGTCCGACGAATAGATCCCCCGGATCCTCGACGGTCACCTCGGTCCGTCCGAACTCCGGGGTCTGGGCGGGTCGCGCATGTCCGCCGAAGTGGAGGGCCATGAACTGGTGGCCGGCGCAGATTCCGAGGATGGGATAGGGCGCGCGCTCGAGGTAATCGGCATTCCGACCCATCTTCGAGGCGTCGAGGCCGACCCGAGGGGCGCCGCCGGAGAGGACCAGGCCATCCACAGCGAGGTCCTCCACGGGCGTATCGTTCGGGACAATCCTGGTCTCGACCCCTAGATCGCGGAGAACGCGCCACTCACGATGGGTCCACTGGCCGCCGTTGTCGACCACGTAGACCCGCATACGTTCCTTAGAGGCGGCCCCCGATAATAATAGGTTCTCCCCTGCGGACGACGGACTCCGGTCGGGAGGTCGAATCACTCCCACTCGATGGTACCGGGTGGCTTGTTGGTGACATCGTAGACGATCCGGTTCACCCCGCGAACCTCGTTCGTGATGCGTGTGGAGATGCGCCCGAGCACGTCCGAGGGGATCGGCGAGTACGAGGCCGTCATGCCGTCCGTGGAGGCCACGGCCCGAACGACGATCGTATGGCCGTAGACCCGGACGTCCCCCTCCACCCCCACCGACTTGACCGGAAGAAGGACGGCGAAGTACTGCCAGGGTTGTTCCATGAGGCTCGCCTCGCTCGCCTTCTCAATTTCCTCTTCCGCGATTGCGCAGGCCTCTCGCACGATGCCAATCCGTCCCGGCGTGACCTCTCCCAGCACCCGCACTGCGAGGCCCGGTCCCGGAAAGGGCTGCCGCTTTGCCGCCTGGACGCCCAGCGCCCGAGCGACTCGACGAACCTCGTCCTTGTAGAGATCCCTCAGGGGTTCTACGACCTCTAAGGCCATGTCTGCTGGAAGTCCCGCGACGTTGTGGTGCGTCTTGATGCGATCCCTGAGCTGGCCGCCGCTCTCGATCCAGTCGGGGGCGATCGTGCCTTGAATCAGCCATTCAGCCCCTACCTTGTGGGCTTCTTCCTCGAAGAGCCGGATGAAGGTGTTCCCGATGACCCTCCGCTTCGTCTCTGGATCTGTGACCCCCTTCAGCTCCCCGAAGAAGCGGTGGGCGGCCTCCAGGATTTCGTAGTGGACCTCCAGGCCCTCGAGGGTCGCCTCCACATCTTCCCGCTCCCCCTTCCGCATGAGTCCGGTGTCCACGTACACGGCCAGGAGATTCTTCCCCAGCGCGCGGGAAGCCAGGACGGCCGCAGTCGTGCTGTCCACTCCCCCCGAGACCGCGACGATGGCCTTCCCCGAGACCTCCTTCCGGAGGCTTTCGACGGCCTCCTCGATGAACGCCTCGGGGGAGAGCATTTATCCACCTAGGTCCCCAGAATCCTCCGCAATGGCCATCCGCATGCGATCCCGGTACGCCTCCAGCCGGTCCCGCAGATCCGGGTTCGCGAGGGCTAGGATCTCCGTCGCCAACAGGGCGGCGTTCACGGCTCCATCCAAGGAGACGGCGGCCACCGGGATGCCGGGAGGCATCTGGGTGACGGCGAGGACTGAATCCAAGTTGAGTTTCCCGCTGAGGGGGACACCGATGACGGGCCGGATGGTCAGGGCCGCCACCGTGCCCGGCAGGGCCGCAGACATGCCCGCCATGGCGATGAAGACCTGGGCCTCGGAACCCTCCACCACCTTGCGCAGGCGATCCGGGGTGCGATGGGCGGAGGCGACGATCAGCCCTGCCGGGACGCCGAACTCCTCTAGGATGGCGAGGGCCTTCTCGCCTCGAACCGCATCGCTCTTGCTTCCAAGGATGACCAGGACGTCCATAGCTGAGTCCCCTAAGACCCCTGGCGAATAAACCTTTAATCAAGCCCTATCGTCGTAGCTCGACGCGGACCGTGACGGGGCGGGAGTGGCCGTTCTCCCACATCAAGTAATAGTCTCCCGTGGTACGGCCTCCGAACACGCCGTCGGCTTCTCTCTCCAGCAGGCGTTCGTGGTAGGTGACCGTCTCCCCTTGGTGGGAGTGGATGTTGAATTCGACATCGTGGTCCGCCACCCAGTGATAGATGACCGTCTGCCCGGGATTGAGCTCCACGGCCAATTCTACCACGGCGCCCTCCTCCCGGACTGCGTGGAGGGTGAAGGACTCTTGCAATTGCGCGGCATCACGCGGGAAGGCCAACACGGGAATCGGCGGCCTAGGACTTCATGATGGCCAGCAAGAACAGCCCAATGGCCAGGATGGCCCCAATAGCGGCCGCCACGATGACGATAATGCTCTGGACGATCACCTCGAAGAGGCCGGTCGGGAGCAGATTCAAGCCTGAGAGCCCGCTGCTCAACCATCCCCAGACCACTCCGAGGACCAACCCCGCTCCCAGGAGGCCGCCCCCGATGCGGCGGCTCTTCCCGCTCCCGAAGTAGGCCGTGAAGGCCCCCGTGATGACGAGAAAGAGGGAGAAGGTCAAAATGAGGATCGTAACAAACGTCCAAGGTTCAAACGCGTTGATTGCCATCTTCCAGCCTCCGTATGCCGAAATTTCCTAGAACTGAATTCCCGTTAGGGTCTTCGTGTCGATGACCCCCTGGATGGTCCGGATCTTGTCCACGACGATCTGACCCAGGACGTTGAAGTCATCGGCCTCGATCTTGGCGATCAGGTCGTACTCCCCGAAGAGGGGATGCAGCTCCTTGATCTCGCCGATGTCGGAGAGGGCGTTGTAGACCTCGTGCTCCTTCGCCGGAGCGGTGCTAATGAGAACAAAGCCGATGGCCATGCCCCGTCTCCCGGCGCGGGTTATCTGGCCGCGGG
>JBHIDB010000056.1:0-7393 GCA_046759865.1 Thermoplasmata archaeon | reverse complement strand
GGAGCGTCAGGACCACCTTTCGTAGCCCCCTCGCTCCCCACCCGTAACGAGATAAAGGCAACCTCCCATCCGCCTCTCGTGGGTCTTGCGCTTATCAACCTCCTCGAGCTGGAGGAGAGGGCCCGTGCCAAGATATCGAGGTCGGCTTTCGAGTACATCGCAGGGGGGTCGGAGGATGAGGTCTCCCTTCGGCGGAATCGGGAGGCATTCAGGAGATGGGCGATCCGGCCTCGCGTGTTGGTAGACGTCTCGAAGCGAGATACCACGGTCGACGTGTTGGGGGAGCCCCTCTCCATGCCCATCCTGGTGGCCCCCACCGCCTTTCATCGTCTGGTCCACGACGAAGGCGAGGTGGCGACGGCGCAGGGGACGGAGGCGGCGCAGACCCTCTACGTCGCGAGCACGCTCTCCACCCGATCCTTGGAGGCGATCGCGGCCGTTGGACCTTCCCCCCGCTGGTTCCAGCTCTACGTCTACAAAGACCGCGACGTCAGTGCCTCGCTGATCCGGCGTGCCGAGGCGGCGGGTTACCGTGCACTCTGCCTTACCGTGGACACCCCGCAAGGCGGCCGCCGGGAACAGGAAGAACGGGAAGCCTTCTCCCTCCCCCCCGGCCTCGGGCTTCGTAACTTCGAGGGCGAGGGGATGGATCAGCTCCCCCCGCCCGAGGAGGGGACCTCGGGCTTAACGGCGTACTGGTCCCAGATGCTCGACCCCTCCCTCTCCTGGGAGGACCTTGAATGGGTTCGGTCCGTCAGCCGCCTGCCCCTCGTGTTGAAGGGAATCATGACGGCGGAAGACGCGGTGATGGCCGTCGAGTTCGACGTGGAGGGCATCGTTGTCTCCAACCACGGGGGCCGCCAGCTGGACGGGACCCTGGGCACCCTCGATGCGCTTCCTGAAGTGGTAGAGGCTGTTGCGGGGAAGGCGGAAGTCTACGTCGACGGCGGGGTACGCCGGGGGACGGACGTCCTGAAGGCCCTGGCTCTCGGGGCGCGGGCAGTTCTCATCGGTCGGCCCATCCTCTACGGACTCGCCCTCGATGGGGCCGCAGGCGTCCAGGCGGTCTTGGAGCACCTCCGCGAGGAGCTCGATCTCGCCATGGCCCTAAGCGGGGTGGCAACCCTCCGAGACATCGGCCCCACCCTCCTCCAAGACCTGCGACCGGGACCCGGGCAGAAGCCCCGCCCTCTCGACCCGTGAGCGGTCACTTCCGCATAAGAAAGCCGCCGTCGATGGCCATCAGCGATCCCGTGATGAAGCTGGCGTCGTCGGAGGCCAGAAAGGCCGCCTTCCGCGCGACCTCGGCCGGGTCGCCCAGACGCTTGAGGGCGGTCTCCTCCGCGAGATCCCGTCTCTCCTCCTCCGTGAGGGGCGCCATGGCCGAGGTATCGATGCTCCCTAAGACGAGACAGTTCACGTGGATGTTTTCGGGTCCGAGGTACCAAGCTAGGGCTTTGGTGAGGGAAAGGATGCCGCCTTTGGCCATGAGGTAGGAGATGCCCACCACGTCCCCGGACACGGCCGGGGTGGAGCTGACGAATACGATGCGACCGCTCCCGGACTCCTTGAGGTACGGGATGGCGGCCTGAGCGGTGAAGGCGGATCCGAGGAGGTCCACTCGAATCGGCCGCATCAAGATCTCCTCGGTGAGGGTCTCGAAGGGCTTATCCCAATCGTCCCGGTCGAAGGGATACCCCGCGTAAGCGATCACGGCATCCAGGCCCCCAAAGGCCGTTGCCACCTCCTTGACGAGCTTCGCCGCGGACTCCCGCCGCGAGACGTCGGCCTGCACGGCGAGGGCCTCGGATCCCGCCGCCTTGAGTTCGTCCACCATCTCCTTGGCCTTCGCCTTCGCGGAGCTATAGTGGACGCCGATGGCGGCTGCGCCGCGCGCGGCGAACTCGTGGGCCGTCGCCGCACCTATCCCCCCGGTTGCCCCCGTAATCAGGACACGCTTCCCCTCGAGCATTCGGGCCATTGGGCTGCCAAGGGACGCCGTAGGTAAAGGCGGTTTCTTTGTTCGGAAAGCGAGAGCGGTTCGCCGGGACGCTAATCGCTCTCCGTCTCGCCCAACGCATCCAGGATCCGGTCTACCTCTGGATAGCCCCGTGCCGCCAGCCGGACGATGTATTCTTTGTCCACCACGTAAGTCGTCGGGGCGATGGAGCCGTCCTCGGCGACGGCGTGGAAGTCTGCGGCGCACCCCTTGGCTTCGTCGATGAGGAAGGGGAACGGGAGGTTGTTCCGGTACACGAAGATGGACTGATAGCGTTGGTTCGCAGGGGAGATGCCGATGATCTCCGTGTCCATGGTCTTGATGTCGCTAGCGCGATCGCGGACCCGCCCGAGGTAGGCCGTATTCTCCTCCGAGCTGTCGGCGGGCGGACAAAACATCAACACCAGGTTCTTCTTCCCCTGGAAGTCTCGGGTGTCGAAGATCCGGGCGTAGGTGGCGGGCAGGTGGAAGCGCGGGGCCTTCTCCCCCACGGGTATCGGGTCCATGGTCTCCAGTCGGGCCTCTCCAAGCCGACGGTTCTAAAATAGTTGACCGGCACGGCTCAAACCTTTAGTAGCGGCCTGAGGTAGGCGGGGCGTGACCTCCCTCCTGGGCGCCCATGTCTCCATCGCTGGCGGCGTGGAGCTCGCGCCGGGGCGCGGGGACGAGCTGGGGTGCGAGGCCATCCAGATCTTTTCCAAGAACCAGCGCCAGTGGGCGGCCAAGCCCTTGACGGAGGAGGCAGCGGCGGCGTTCAGGGAGGCCCTGAAGGCGTCCCAGCAGCAGGCCGTCGCGATCCACGATTCCTACCTCATCAACCTCGCCGACAAGCGGGAGGAGAACGTGGCGAAGTCCCGCGACGCGTTCGTGGTGGAGTTGGAGCGGGCCCAGCTCCTCGGCGTCCCGCATCTAAACTTCCATCCCGGGAACCATCGGGGGGAGGGGATGGAGTTCGGGATTCGGCAGATTGCCGCCAGTCTCGACCACTGCTTCGAACAGGCGGATGCCCCGGACGTCATGGTGCTGCTGGAGTGTACGGCCGGCGCGGGCAACTCTGTCGGAAGCACGTTCGAGCAGCTGGAGGGCGTGCGGGCCGAGGTCCAAGATCCCGAACGCGTCGGGTACTGCTTGGACACCTGCCATCTCTTTGCGGCCGGCTACGACATCCGCGCCGAGGAGAACTACGAGCTCGTGATGCACCACGCGGAGAACGTCATCGGCCTGGAGAACATTCGGGCCTTCCACATGAACGACTGCAAGGGGGAGCTCGGATCCCACCTCGACCGGCACGAACACATCGGCCAGGGTGGGATCGGGCTCGAGGGCTTCCGCCTCCTCGTGAACGACGCTCGGTGGGACAGGGTGCCCATGTACCTCGAGACGCCCGGACGCGAGGAACACTTCGAAGAGAACCTCCAGGTGCTCAAGGGCCTTCGGGAGCCCTGAGGGTGGGAAGTCCCCACGCCCTTACGCGAGGACTTCCACGTCGTTGTTTGGTTACTCCTGTCCTTGCCTGCCTTCCCGTCGCACGAGTAATACGACGACGATGACGATGACTGCCAGAACGGTGGCGATGGCGACGCCGATGAGTACTATGTCGGCGGCAACACTCGGAGGCACTGCGGCAATCTCCAGGGTCCCCGTAGCAAGCGTTGAAGTCTGGTCGATGAGCGGGTTCAACGTGCCCGGGAGCGCACCTGCGGGGACGGCACCCGCCAGAATTTCTATGGTCGCGGACCTCGGGGTCCGCCCTCTGCGACTCCGCTGAGTTGAGGAGGCAGGTTAGGACGCCGAACCTCGACGCGGCGTGGCGCACCGAACACCGCCTCGCAACGCGACGCCCGCATGGTAGAGGGCCCGTGTGAGCCGCGGGAAGAGGAAACGGTGCCCCATTCGCCGATGGAGGGGCCCCAGGGTCGGGAGCCGATCCAGGAGGGCACGGAAGGCATCCGAGCCGCTCAGGACCTCCCCATCGGACAGCACGAGGTGGGCTGAGCTGCGGACCTCCTGGTCGGTCAGGTCCGAGAGCAGACGCCGTCCCTCCTCTCGCTGAAAGGGGAGGACTCGAAGCCCGCGCGGGAAGGCCCACGAGACCAACGTGGCGAACGTCCTGCAGACTCGACACTCACCGTCGAACAGCAGCCTCGGGTTCGCTGGGACTTCCGCAATCATCGGACTTGCGCACCCATTGGTCCGAGGCCTGCCCGCCTAAAGAAGGTTCAGGGCTTACTCTCCCCGATCCGCGGGGGCAGACCGGCCAGGTGGGGATGGGTGCTGTCGCGCGACGATCCATGCGAGGATTCCCCCCCGACCGGGAGGAGTGGGAGGCGGAGCCTTGGGTAGAGCTTGGTGCCAAGGAACGCGACGGACCAGTGGCGGAGAAGGATTGCGGTCGTCAGAGCGACAAGAATCAGGTTGCCTCTCCCCCTCGCGCCCCCCGTCAGCGGATAGCACGGGGGCTAGGAACTCTTCGCCACTACCCGAGGAGGTCCGAGACCGCCAGAAAGGCCGTCCCCGCCGCTTCGGCGGTTTCGCGGTCTCGCTCCCGGTCCCCCACGAACACGGCCTGCCCCGGTCTCCCCCCCAGCCTTTCGACGCAGAGGAGGAGGGGTTCGGGATCCGGCTTGACGCGGTCGGTGTCCTCCCTCGCCACAATGGCACCGATGTACGGGGTCAGCCCCGTCGCCCGCAATGCCTCCGCGGCGCAGGCATGGCAGTTGAGGGTGACCACTCCCAGCTCTCCCTTCGACAGATGGGGAAGGACATCGCCCATCGGCAGCCGCCGCGCCCTCTTGCTTCCCTCCATCTCAAAGCGGCGCAGCGCGCGATCGAGGGCAGCCCCCTCCTCGCCCGTCGCCGCGCGGAGCATCTCCCAAATCGTCCGGTCCTCGGGCGCCTTCCCGAAGCGGTGGGTCACCTGAGCCAGGGAGGCCCGTGCCTCCTGCCAATCGACCTCCAGGCGAACCAGGGTCCCATCAAGATCGAAGACGACCGGTGCATAGGGACGCAGCATATCGACGGCGCGCTGAAGGCTGGCTGCTTCCACACTCATCCCACGGGCGCCTACGCCTCCTCGGTCTCGTCGAGGGGTTCCCGCCCAGCGAATCCCGCCTCGAGGTCATGGTAGAAGGCGAGTCGACGTTCGCCCCGCTGCCAGCAGAGGAAGACCGTTCTGCCGTCCCTTTCGGCGTAGAAGTCTACCAGTCCCGACTCGATGCTCTTGATGTGTCCCCCGAGCTCGTGGATTCCCCCAACCCACTTCCGAATCGCCTTGTAGGCGTCGTCGAGCTCCTCCTGGAGATCCTCGTAGGTGTTGTAATCCGGCGTATCGGGACGCAGGATCTCTTGGCCCCAACGCGCCTCCAGGTCCGTCAGCCGCGACCGCACGCGCCGATTCTGCGCCCGCAAGCGGTCAATCTCGCGGAAGGCCCTCTGAATCTCGGGGAGGACCTCGTTGACTTCCTGTTCGGTAAAGAGCCGCCGCGGAGCCTGCGGACCGTCCATGAGATTGACCGTCCCTTAGGTCAATCCCTCGACGCCCGCCGCCAGGTCTTCGAACTTGTGCTGGAGGATGTCGAGGGCGGCGTTTAGGGCTTGCTCCGCGGTGAGGGCGCCGTCGGTCTCGAAACGGAAGAGGAATCGGGTGGGATCCCCGCTTACCTGGATGTGGCCCTCCGAGGCTTCTTCACACAGCCGACACAAGGTGCACTTCTCGATAGCCGTCACCTTGAACTCCCCGTTCGCCTCGAGGATGTTGACCGGGCAGACGGCGGCGACCTCCTGCGTCAGCGTTTCGTCCTTGGGGTCAAACTCCAGGATCGGGTAGAACTTGTAGGCCGCCCCCTGGGCCGCCTGCCACTTGGCGTGGTCCTGTCCGGTCCCCAGGATCGCCGTGGCGTAGACGAGCATGGCCTGGCCGTCTCCCAGCTTCACGATGGGGATGTCGGGGTCCGGGGGGGCGAGCTTCGTATCTCCCACCGGCTGGAGGTCCCTCGAGAAGGCCGTGCCGGGTCCTCGCTTGTTGAGGGAGAACATGATGGTGCAGGTGGGGCACCCCTCCCCCCCGCAGGTCGAGCAGGTCGCGCGGGGCTCCAAGACGTCCAGGTCCGTGGGGATGGGGATGAGGCTGAGCCGGTGGGCGATGATCTCGTCGAAGAGGGGGGTCACACTCTCGTACTCCCTCCCGTCCTCGCCCCGGATCGGCCCCAGGTGGAATTCCACCTCCTCGATGGCCATCTTGGGCACGTCCGCCATCAGGGTGCGGCGAAGGGCGTTCACGAAGGAGGGCTCCGTGTCTTCGACGAGGAGCGTAGCCGCCTGATCCGTCATCGCCCGAACGGTGACCTTCATCAAACCCTCCGGCCCCGCCGGCCTCCCTGGGACTTCCCGCCGTTGTGGGGCACGGGGGTCACGTCCTCGATGCGCCCGATGCGGAGGCCGGCTCGGGCCAGGGCGCGGATGGCGGCCTGGGCGCCCGGACCGGGGGAGGTCGACTTGTTGCCGCCGGGGGCGCGAATCTTCACGTGGATGCCCTCCACCCCCTTCTCCTTCGCCGCATCGGCGACCCGCTCGGCCGCCCGCATGGCCGCATAGGGAGAGGATTCATCCTTGTCCGCCTTGACGACCATCCCGCCCGTGGCCTTGGCGATGGTTTCCGCGCCGGTGAGGTCGGTCAGGGTGATGATGATGTTGTTGTAGGAGGCGTAGATGTGCGCCACTCCCCACTTGGCCACGCTACTCGCCCCCTTCCTGGACGAGGCGACGGGCCTCGACGACCTCCCACGACGGCCGGGCGGGGTGCGCCTCGTTGGCGAGGTCCGAGTGGGGGTTGTACCGGATCGCGTCCTCCTCGTCCCGGCGTACCAGGTACCCAGGGATGGTTACCGTGCGATCCCCGATGGCCACGTGCCCGTGGACGATGAACTGGCGGGCCTGCTTCGCCGTGTGGGCCAGTCCCTTCAGGTACACCAAGGTCTGCAGCCTGCGTTCCAGGATGCTGCGCGTCTGGAGCGTCAGCACGTCATCCAGGTGGGCGCCGGACGCGGCGAGGATGCCCAGGCGGGCCAGGCGCTGGAGGAGTTCCTCCACCTCCTTCTCGGCCTGAGGGTCCCCGAACCGGACCTGGGCCTGCATGACCCGGGCCCGCTGGCGCCAGTGGCGCAAGAGGCTCTCCGTCTTCCACACCTCGCGCTTGTTTCGGAGTCCGAACTGCCCGAGGAGTTCGTTCTCGGCCTGAATCCGATCGGCCTGGAAGGGCCGCGAAGGCCGCGACCAGCGGGCACGGGGAAACTTGGGATCGCCCACGAGACCCTACCTCTACGCCTGGCCGCCCTTGCCAGCCTTCCGGGTCACGCCCACTTGCAGCCCCTTCCGCCCGTTGTTCTTCGTACGCTG
>JBHIDB010000055.1:0-7505 GCA_046759865.1 Thermoplasmata archaeon | reverse complement strand
ACACCATGGTCATTGACGCCATTCCTCATTACACGCCGTTTACGCGGCGCTCGCGGCTTCTGACGGGCCTCGTCTCTCGCTACCTGCGGGGTTTCCTGCACCGGTCGGGAGCAGTGGTCGCTCCAACCCAGGCCATCATGGACGAACTGCATGAGCTTGCCCCCCGAATGCGCCACACGGCGGTGATCCCGAACGGCGTGGACCCGGACCGGTTCCGGGCCGGCCTCGACGGACGGGCCGTCCGGGAGGAACTCGGCGTCGGGGATGCGAAGCTCCTCCTGCATGTCGGACGAGTCGCCCCCGAGAAGGACATCGCCTTCCTGTTGCAGGCCTTCCCCGGGCTGCTACGACGAAGTCCGGGCTGCAAACTGCTCTTCGTGGGAACCGGACCGGAGCTGGCTCCGTCTCGCCGGTTCGTCCAGCGTCACGGTCTCGAGGAGGACATCCTCTTCGCCGGCTTCGTGCCGGACGAGGACCTCCCTTCCTATTACGCCGCCTCCGACGTCCTGACCATCGCCTCCCAGTTCGAGACCCAAGGCATGGTGGTGCTCGAGGCCATGGCCTGTGGCAAGCCCGTGGTGGCTGTGGACTACCGCGCCTTCCCGGAGTACATCGAGGATGGACGCAACGGGTTCCTCTTTCCCGTCGGCGACGTACCCGGCTTTCACCTGAGCGTCCTCGCGGCCTTAGACTGCGAGGATGAGGTGCGGGAACGCGCTCGCGAGACGGCTCGGCGTTTCTCGTGGGAGCATTGCGCGAACAAGTTGGTCGCCCTCTACGAAGAGATGGCCGCTTAGCTTACGAGCGGTCGATATTGACGAGCTCGATGCGGAACACGAGGGTCTGCCCAACGACCTCTTCGTTGTAGTCCACCGTAAAGGTCTCCGTTCCAGCGTTGACGTCCACGATTCGGAAGGTGCCCCGGTCGTCTTCGGCCTGCACGTTGTCGATGTGGCCGGTGGTCAAGAGGTGCCTCACGACGATGCGCCCCTCGCCGCCATTGGCAGAGGTGTCCACCTCGAGAACCCGGGCGTCCCACGCGCCGAAGGGCTGGAGGATGAAACCCACCTGGGGCAAGTGCATCAGGGTGGCGAAGTCGGTCGAGGCCTCCACCACGCGGGTGTCCCACTGCCAGTCGGGGTGGGTGAAGGTCAGGCCGACGACGGGAGCCTGTTGAAATCGAGCGAGGAACTCGGCCCGAAGGAGGGTCTCGAATTGGGTGAGTACCACGCGCATCGGGCGGACCTCGAACTTCGCGGGGTCCGGGGGACCGTAGGCCATCTCCGGGGGGACGACCACCTCCCGGGTTTCGCCAACGCGCATCGGCGTCGGAGACAGGACCGCATTCTCGAAGCCTTCGATGACCGTAGGGGGGTCGGCGCCGAGCTGAAAGCGCAGAGGCGTATAGAGATCGCGGGTTTGAAAGGAGACCGCCTTGGGCCAGTTGGCGTCGTCCTCCGCCACCGCCTCGATGCTCGTATCGAACACTCGGCCGTTCGTGAAGAAGCCGACGTAATCAACCCGCACGACGTCTCCCGGTTGGACCACGTCCGGGGGGACGGGCGTGGGGGGTAGGGTCGCGACGAAGTAGCCGACGATGACGGCGGCCACGATCACGACGGCGATGACAACCCGGACGGGATTGATCCGAGTCGGCCAGCTCCGCAGCCTCTGCATCCAGTTCTGGTTTACTCAGGACGCTTCGAATAAACGTTGCGGTGGTCCCGAAAGGCAGCCCGACTTGAGTGGACGATTATATGCCTGGGTGGCCTAGAAGTCCCGTGCAGAGGCGGGTGCTCACGTGTCCCGAGTGCGGTTCTTCCGATCTCTACTGGGAGGCCGGAATGATCGTAGGCCAGCTCTACCATTGCCGGGACTGCAACTACGTGGGCGCCTTCGTCGTTGAGAAGGAGACGGAGGCCGAAGAGGGCTAGGCGAACATGGTCCCCGTCTCGGGGGCCGCCTCTAGGGCCGCCTCGAGGACCTTCTCTCGTGCCTGGACGAAGTCCTCAAGCAGGACGTGGTCCCTCCCTTCGC
Organism: Thermoplasmata archaeon; assembly: GCA_046759865.1. GTDB lineage: Archaea > Thermoplasmatota > Thermoplasmata > RBG-16-68-12 > JAJISG01 > JAJISK01. The sequence continues at coordinate 5,468 of JBHIDB010000055.1, read as the reverse complement.
GGATCGCAAACATCCCGGCTTCGGTGCAGATGGCCTTGATGTCCGCCCCGGAGACCCCCTCGCTCTGGGCGGCCAGCCGCTCGAAGGACACGTCGCCCTGGATGTTCATGCCTCTTGTGTGAATCCCAAAGATCTCCACCCGTGCCTCGCGGTCCGGGATGGGGAACTGCACGATTCGATCGAACCGGCCCGGGCGCATCAGGGCCGTATCCAGGATGTCCGGCCGGTTCGTGGCACCGATGATCTTGACGTTGGAGAGGGGCTCGAAGCCATCCAACGCGGCAAGGAGCTGCATCAAGGTCCGCTGCACCTCCCGATCTCCACTCGTCGCCAGCTCCAGCCGTTTGGCGCCGATGGCGTCCAGCTCGTCGATGAAAACGATGGAAGGCGCCCTCTCCTGGGCGAGCTCGAAGAGTTCCCGCACCAGCCTTGCGCCCTCTCCGATGTACTTCTGCACGAGCTCGGAGCCGACGAGGCGGACGAAGTTGGCCTTCGTCCTGTTGGCCACGGCCTTCGCCATGAGGGTCTTCCCCGTCCCTGGGGGTCCCACGAGGAGGACGCCTTTCGGCGGCTCGATGCCTACGGTCCGGAACACGTCCGGCTTCAGCATGGGCTCCTCGACCGCCTCACGGACCTCCTGAAGGGCCTCCTTCAGGCCGCCGATGTCCTTGTACGTAAAGGGGGGCTTCTCGATGACCTCCGCCCCGATCACGATGGGGTCGTAGGACGGGGGCAGGACGCCCATGACGGCGAGGGTCTGTTTGTTGAGGGCGACACGAGACCCGACCACGAGGCTATCGGGGTCCACGTAGTCCGCGGCCTGCACGATGAAGTCGGGGCCGGTGGAACTCTTGACCACGACGCGGCCATCCACGAGGATGTCCCGCACCACCCCTATGATCAGGGGCGGAGACTTCAACCGGTCCAGCTCGGCTTTGAGCCGCTTCGCCTCGCGGCGGAGCTTCCCCAGCTCGCTCTGAATGAACCGCTTCTCCCCTTCGATGAGCTTAGAGTCCTCCAAGAGCCGATCGTTCTTCTGCTCCAGAAGGGCGATGCGCTCCGAGAGCCTTTCGTAGAACTCCTGGGCATCTTCCTCATCCAAAAGCGTACCTCCTGGAGGGGGAGGGGAGCATCGGGCGCTAATTACCTGGATGGTCTATTTATGCGTATCCCTGCGGTCATCACAAACGATAGACGAAGGCCGACACGTTAAAGATGGAACGGGCCATGGTCTCGACGACTCCCTTGCGAAAGCGCTTCGATCCGTGGGTTCTGGGCGCCCTGGCTCTGGGCACCTTCATGTTCCTTGCCATGCCCTACACCCTCTACGTCATGACCGTCCTGTTCGTGTACGGGTTGGCGGCAGCGATCGTCTTCCTCTTCCTCTCCCCCGCCATCCTTACGTTCCAATACATGCGATACCGACGGAGGTCGCGGCTTCCCTCCCTCGACGAGGGATAGCAGGGGGACGACATGCCTCTGTGCGAGATGTGCGGGACCGAGCAGGACCGGCTACGGACCGTGTTGGTGGAGGGGACCCGCCTCATGCTCTGCGACCAGTGCGCCCGCTTCGGGGAGGAGATCCACCCCCCGCGGCCCCCTAGCGCCTCCCTCCCCCGGAGACCACGGAGGCCGAGGGGACGGCCAACGGCGGAAACGGAGGATGACCTGGCGGCCGACTTCCCCGATCGACTGCGGCGAGCCCGGGAGGCGCGGGGCTGGAAGCGCGAGGAGCTGGCCCGGAAGATTAACGAGAAGCTCAGCGTTCTGGAGAAGCTCGAGAAGGGACGGATGCGGCCCCCCGACGCCCTGGTGTCCAAGCTGGAGCGCACGTTGCAGGTCCGCCTGCGCGAGCGTGTCGAGGAGGGGGAGGGCCCCCTGCACACGGAGTCGCGCCCGCTGACCCTGGGAGACCTGATTCGTCGGGAGGACTAGGGCCGTCGGGCCCTCAACGACTCCTCGACCTCTGGGTGGAGGTTGGCGAGGTCAGCGCCCACCTCCCTTCCTGCGAGGAGAGCCGCGACCTCGATGGTGACGCCCAGGCCTCTTTGAATGGCGTTGATTCGGGCCGCGAGTTCCTTCCTTGGCGTCGAGGTCGACCGGACAATCTCGTCGAGAATTCGGTCGATGAGATCCCCCGCATCCTGGAGAACTTCCGGGGTGGGGACGAAGCCCATGGGGACCTCCACGGCCTTCATATCGAAGGTGGGCTCCACGTCCCCCTCCTCGACGGTGAGGAGGCCCTTCTTCACGCTGAGGTCCAGGAGCCGTTGGGCCTCTTTGGGGGGAAACCATCGGAGGTCCATCGAGGCGGAGAGCACGAATTCCCGCACAGACATCCGCTCGCCCCCCTTTCGACCGAAGAGGAGGACGATCGTCCGTCTGAGATCCTCCATCAGATCAGCTCAAAGAGGTTGGCGACCACGCGTCCTTCGGCCTGGGGTTCGCCCGCGGAAACGGGAACGGGACCCGCGAAGAGCTCGAGGCCCTCGAGGTCCACAACCCAGGCCGGGACTTCGTGAAGGATGGGGTGATGGAGGTACAGGCCCCGTTCGACACCGGCGCTCTGTGCCTCCTGGAAAAGGGCTGAGGGCGTCTTGCGTGTGTCCTCCCGCACCGGTCTCAACCCAGGACCCTCCTCCACGCAAAACGCCAACTGGCCGGTGAGCTGGCTCGCCTCGGCGATCACGTCATGTCCGCCCATCCGACGTCCGTTGATGACCGCCACGTCGGCGCCTGCCACCAGGACATCCACCAAGGTTCCGACGTTTCGGGCTCCCCCGTCGACCCACAGACCTTTCCCCTCGAAACGACGATAGAGCTCAAGCTGGGGGTCACCTCCTCGGATGCCCTCCAGGTCCCAGATGAGCAGCCGACCGTACTTCTTCAGGGCGGCCTGGAACATCTCGTCCGATCGGGCGACCCCCTTCCGGTTCCCCGCAGGGTCGCCGGGCCTCCCCCATCGGAGGGCGGCCCACGGGAGAATCTCGGAAGGCACCACGTCGCGCCCACGTTGACCGGCTCTTAAAGCGTTGGCGGCCCTCCGAGCGAAAGGCGTTTATGGTCGAGCACCGATGCGAGCGGGCCCCTCGCGAAGGTCGCGGGGATTCGTGAACCGCGATGCATGCAGGGGCGGATATCGTACGGTGCCCTCACGATGGGGCGCACGCCTCGGTGAGTGGGGCGAACCCCGATATCCTACAATCCCCCGACCGGGTCAGGGCGAGGAGAGAGCGGCGCTTTCGATGATTCCGGCCGTTAAGGTCGGGGGACAACCCCGCTCACGCCACCGCGTCCTCGTCAAACTCGGCTCCACAGGGGCAGGCGGTTGCTTCCATGGGGAGCCACCGCTGACAGAGGGGGCACTGGAACCCCTGCTTCCCCGACCGAACCCTGAGGGTGGAGCCCGTCTCCGTTTCCGCCAGTTCCAAGGCCCGTTGGCGGCAAAGCTTCGCCTTCAGATCATCGCCCAACCGGTCGTAGATCTTCGCCTTGAGCATCCACAGGCCCGGGTAGCGCGGATCGAGTCGCGCCAGCTGGTAGAGTGTCTTGATCGCCTCGTCGTAGCTGCGGAGCCGGGCCTGAGCAGCCGACTTCGTAAAGAGCGCGTCGACGTCACTCGAGTCCTTCGCTAAACGATCCTCACACCGCCGAAGAATCGCGCGGACCTGAGCGAGACGCGTTTCGTCGCTTCCATACCCGCACGCGACGCATGACTCATCCTCCATCGGAGCCCCGCACTTGGGACACGGGGCGGCCTCGGGCCCGGCGGCCTGCATGGGGAGAGGACGCGAGACCTCGGCAGCTTCCGGATCTGCCGTGATTGTGAATCCGACGAAGGGTGGCTTCACGGAAAGGAAGTGATCCTCCGCCTTTTGCCCCTTCTTGACCACAGAGACCTTCCAGGTGGGCCCGACCTCGGACCGTTCCCGGTGAAGCCGCACCACGCCGTCGGCCATCCCATCGAGTCGTTCGACGACGTCGGGGGCGACCAGTTCGGCATCGAGCACCAGGACGGCCCTGCCGTAGGCTTTCAACGATGAGCCCAGGAGGGATTCCGTGAGCTCGAGAGCCCGTTCCTTGCCAAACCACGTGGCGTCCGACAAGAGTTCCAGGATGGCGAGGCCGTGACCATCCTTCGACTTCAGGAGTTCATTCAACGCCTCTTCGAGGGCCGCCAACCTCCCCGGGCATCGAAGGATGCCCCCTTCTTCCACCGGAGCGTCTATGTCGCCTTCTTTGTGCGAGTACCAGTCCAGAATGCGAAAGTGGCCGTTCTTGAGCGCATCCCTAGCCCTTCCGCCGGATACGGCGAGCTTTGCCAGGACCTTCTTGGGGGACGTGTTGGAGAGGACGGCAAGGAGAGGCTCGTCCTCCCCCAGGCCATGGAGAAGGAGCGGGACGAGGAAGGCCTCGCGCTCGGGGCCGGAGGGAGTGAGCAGAAGGGTGAAGGAACCGTTCGGAAAGGCCTCGCCCAAGAAGGCCTCGGATGATGGCTCCAGCTTCGCTTCCATCGTAGATCGCCGCCTCCTGAACCCCGTCCCCGAGAGGCTCGAGGAGGGCGCCGCCTGGGCGTCGGACAGACTGAGGTTCCCTCCCGCGAGGGTGCCTTATACCTTCGGCCGGCAGTATCGAGGGCGATAACCGGGAGGGCCCCGGAGGGTTGGCGGAGAAAAGCCTTTAATAGGAAACCCATGTAGCACGGAGTCCCGTAAGGGCGAGCAGTAACCGTTCCGGGGCCGGGCGAACCAACCAGGCGTAGGTCTCGGTGGAGAATTGAGGCGTCACTTAGCGCGAGATGCCACTAGCTTCGCTGCCGAAGAAGCAAGCTTCGCCGTCGACCCCCAAGGGGAGTGCGTTCACCGGCTAATCAGGTGCTGAGGGAGAAGGGGGGAGACGGAATCCTGGGTTTTACCCGATTCGAGCGTGCGCGAATCATCGGGGCGCGAGCCCTCCAGATCGCCATGGGTGCCCCGGTCATCTTGGCGATCCCAGAGGAACTCGTGGATCCGGTAGACATCGCGGAACTCGAATTTGACCGGGAACTCATCCCCATCACGGTCCGCCGGGAAGTCTGACGGGGCGGATGCGCCCGGATCCGCCCGACCGGGGGATTGCGTCAGAATCCGTCTGTCGTTCAATATTGAAGGATGACGAACCGACAGCTCCGGCACCTCCGGGCCTCGAGATACACGTTTCCTAGGCCGTCTGGCTTCATCAGGATTTCCCCACCGAGAGCCAGGCGTGTTTTCTCTTCCAGCCACTTCGCGCCCCCGAAATGCTCTCGGCGACGACGTACCCGGGCGCTTGGCATTCCCGCAAGACGGGCAGGCGTACGGGTCCATGACCAGGCTTCCGTCCAGTCCCCTTTAGAGGACGGGTCGCGCCTATCAGCGGGGAAACTCATCTTCTGGCGGGCGACCTCGAGATAAATCCTTATATAGAAGGTCTATTACATAAGGCGAGGT
>JBHIDB010000054.1:0-7751 GCA_046759865.1 Thermoplasmata archaeon | reverse complement strand
GGGAAGTGGATGGCGACGGCCCATGTGTAGACGAAGGGCGCCCAACCGTAATCCTTCCAATCGATCCAGAACTCCCAATCGCCCACCCCGATCTGGGAGCTGACCGCGAACATGTTCTGCGAGAAAATTAGGAGGGCCGTGAAGCCGATGAAGGTGATGGCCCTCGTACTGAAGAAAGATGGCGGAGTCTCTGCCTCAGCCTCTGCAGCTGTCGCCATTGCCTCCCCCTACTTCTCGGCGGTTGTTGTTGGGCCAGCCGCGGGGCTGGTCGTTCCAGAGCCCCGATCGCCCGGATCGGTGACAGGCTCGCCCCCATCGGGGGCCATGGTCATGGGAGCCGCGGGCTTCACGAGCTCTTGCGCCTTCTCCTCAAGCTGCCCGAGCCGGAGGATCACACGGACCACCTCCGGCACCCCGATCGCGTAGATGAACATGAACGTTAACACGAAGTTCCAGTGGGTGGGCATTGAGAAGAACTCCTCCCGGAACAGGAAGATATGACCGACTTCGTTGGAGATCATGGAGCCCAAGGTGAACCCAAGGACAGTGATGGGGAACACCCACAGGGTGATTGGGATCTCCCCCCGGATGTACGGCTGCGCCACCTTGAGCGCGTAGAACTGGAAGATGACAGCCTGGAACATCATGAGGGCGAAGAACGGCCCAAAGATCATTAGATGAGGCGGCGTCCACGTGGAGTCCCGTATGAGGAACGAATGCTGCGCGGGATCCCATATCACGGGGATCGCGACCGCATTGTATGTCACCGCGGTAATCCACCACATCCACATCAAATTTCTCAGAGCCCGGCCCTCATCCGCTATGCTGAAAACCGGCCTCGCCGAGGCGTTCACCGTTGCCATTTAACCTCCTCCCGCAATCGTTGGTTGCTGCGAAACAGCATCCGTGCGCCTCGGGATTGTTTAGGGATATAAATAGCTTATTCTCCGGGCAAAAAGGGGGTGACCAGTTGTCGGACGAGCTCGTTAGAGGCACACCATCCAACCCGGGTTGCGGGCGGCGCGCAGATAGGATTCAGCCTCAAAGCGACGGGTCAGCGGACGCGATTGGGACACGTTCTGGCGGTCAACCTTGGACCCTTCTGGGCTTCGTCGCTGTTGGCCTTCGACCAAGATGTCTCCAGGTTGTCCCGGCAGGAGCATGAACTCACTTCTGGGGTGACGATCAGGACACGCTGCGAAGCCTACCTGCGTGTCGGGGCGCACCGACCCTCCTGGCGCAGCGGATCCTGGTGGATGGGACGGCTTCAGCTGCCGCACTCCCCGGTCCGCTAGGAACGAATCGAAGCCTCCGACAAAGCCTTCTTAACATCCGCCCTCCTCTGCTCCTTGAGGAATCATGAGCGAGATTATTCCCATCATCCTACACGGGGGGGCGGGGGACTATCCATTGTTTGGGCATCCCGAAGCGATGCTCACCGCTGCGATAATCGCCGCGGTCGTCCTGGGGGTGGGGGGCGTCGTCCTCTTCCTGGTTCGGAAGTTCTTCTTCCAAGTTGAGAAGAAGTGGTAGCAGCCGCGCCGCACGGGATCTGGGGCGACGGGGACAGACCCTGACCGTGGGCGCGCCAGCGCCGTTAATGACCTTCCCCGCTGCCTTCTTGACCCCTGCCTTCGGACTGGCGTTATGGTCCTGTCGGCTTCGACCTGACCATCGTTTTCGGGGATAAAGTTCCGTCGTCCGAACCGGCTGCGGCGCCGCTGGCCCCGGGCAGCTCCTCGAACTTGCCTCGATTCTACAGAGGGCAAGCTCCGTGCTCGTTCGCCACCCCTGCCTCTGTCACTGAACTGCTGTTACCCCGCAACCATCATCGACCTGCGGGTACGGCGATGTTCTCGGAGGAGTCTCGGACGACGATGAATTCGACCGGTGCTTCGGTGCTCAGGTTGACTTCGTCGTGGATGGCGTAGGGCGGAACGTAAACGAAATCGCCCTTCTGGGCGTCGATCACCTGTTCGAGGTCTTCGCCAAACCGGAAGCGGCAGGCCCCCCGAAGGAGATACACACCCGACTCAGACTTGCCGTGGTGGTGCGGAGTGGACGACGCCCCGGGATCGATCCTCGCATATCCCATCCAGAGATTTCTCGCACCGACCAACTTCCCATCGATGGCCGTCTCACGTCGCAATCCGGGGGTTTGGGCCGTGTTGTCGTCCCGATCGCCGGGTTGGATCAGCCGTACGTCCCGCTTCCCCGCGTCGGCGGGCGACGCCGAGGTCTTTGGCTTCAACTTCCCACCTGTCCGAAGGTTGCCCTCATCGCCCGAGGCGACCGGCTCATGTAAGACTTGCGGTCCGACACCATCCGCCCAACCGAATCGGCCCTCCGGCCGTCCTAAATCGAGATCTGCCACCTCGAATGAGACTGTCGACCGCGCCTTCACGCGTCGGTCTGCCTTCCGACCGTCGACGCACCACAGTCCAAGTCTCGGGGGCAAGGACTAAATAACGGGATGTTCTACCGCCCCTCAACGGAGCGGATCGGAGCATCGGTTCCGCTCCCGCCAACGGGGGAGGTTCATGGTAGGCACAGAAATCGTGGCCTTGGGGTTGCTTGGTTTCTCGGCGAATTGCTTGGTGCTGGCGCTTAACACCATCGGCGTGGAGAAGACGGATCCGGAGAAGCTTCCAGGAGCATGGGGGCTCGCCCATCTCTTCCTCGGGACCATGATGGTGATTGTCGGCTTCACGACCATTGTGACGAATGCCGTCGGTAACGATCTGATCTCCGGCTTCTTCGGCGCGGCGTTGGCCTGGTTCGGCTTCTTCTGGATGTTCACAGGCACGACGTTGGTCCTGGGGTTCGACCTGCGTGTCGTCGGCCAGATTTCCATTCCGTTCGCCATTGTGGACCTATGGTTCATCTATGGGTCGCTGACGGTTTATCAGGAACTCGGACTCATGACGGGTGACCTAGGGACGCTTGGACCAGGAATGTTCAGTCTCACGATTCTCCTGGTCATCCTTACCATCGTGTTCCTCCTCGTATGGCCGGGGACCCACGGGAGACCCGGGGCGTTGAAGATTAACGCGTATCTGTTGATCATCCTCGCCTTGCTCGGGTTCTACATTGCCTTCGGGTTCTTCTTCCCGGGCTTCCCGGGCCCGGTTCTGCCGATCTAGCAGGAAGAGACACGACGCGCGCGACCCACCGGTTGCCGGTGGGTCTCCGGCTCCGGCATCGGCGACTAAGTCGAACCAATCCTCGCCTGAAGAAGCGCCCGACACAGCTCGGCATTCAAGCCGAGGCTGAATCTAGTTAACCGGCTCCGAGTGAGGGAATCCAGTTCGCCCGGGGGAGGCGGACTCCCCTCGAGATCCCAAATCACCAGGGGTCCGTCTTGGAATCCCAACCGCTCGAGGAAGTTCATGTACCTCAGAATGCGCGCGGTCTCCCCCGCCTCCTCCAGTTCGAGGGTCTGGGTCCGGCCCTCTGACCGTACGCCAAGCGTGTTTTCGTCCACCTTCAGGTCGTCAAACCTCATGGCGGCGAGATCGTCGCTGGTCAGGCCGTGCTTGACCAGGGTGGCAACCATGCCGTGCAGACGGCTCCTTAACGCCTTCTCCTGAAAGATTCTGTGAAGTTCCGCGGTGTCACTCTCGGCCTCGGGACCGTAACACTCGGCGAAGTTCTTCCCAGCGTTGATGGCGTCGTTGATCTTTTCGGCATCGTGATGCCCATCCAGGTTGACCTGGACCGCCCGAACGTCCGGCAGCCTCGAAAGGGCGTCCCTCGCGTCCTCCAGCATCATGTACACGAAGTTCGGGGAACACCAGAAGGTCGACGTGCGGATGTCCACGGCGACCTCTCCTTTGTCCACAGAGAGGTTCCGGACGAAGCCCAAATCGGTGATGGGCTCGTCGAGTTCCGGGTCGGTGACCGTGGAGAGCGCCCCGATAGCCTCCGCGCGGAGCCGCTCCGTCCCCTTCCGCTTCCCGCCGCGGCTCGAAGGGTCGGGTGATCTCGTGGGACGGCGATGTACGGGTTCCGGGCCTTCGGATCGAGAGGCGTGCCCTTCCCCGTGGAGCGAGGACGTCATGTGGGGGTCTTTCCGCCATCCAGCGGGATGACCGCGGGCTTGATTTCGAACTTCTTCGCGATGTCGTCGTTGCGAAGCTTGTCCTTCATCTCCGCAATGTCGATGCCCCACAACGCGGCGGCGTTCTCACCGAGGATCTTCTTCTTGTCCTCCATCGTCAGATCAACGCCGTACTCCTTTTTGAGATCCTCCGGAAGTTCGAACTGCAGGAAGTCTTCGACAATCCATTTGGGATGCCACAGCGCATAATCCGAGCCGAAGACGATCCGGTCAGAGCCGAGCCAGTAGAGGAGTTCTGCCATGATCTTCGCGAAGTACCTCGGCCGGGTATGGATGAAGGCCATGGCCACCGCCATCCCCGCATAGACGTTCTTGTCCTGCGTGGCTATCCAGGCAAAGTCCTCTAGCCGCGGCAAGCCGATATGCGTCACGAGGAATTTGAGGTCAGGAAACATCGTGGCGACCACGTCCACGTCGCCCACGTCGAAGGCGTCCTTGTCTAGGGGCCACACCGTCGGACCCTTGTGGGGTACCTGGATCGTAATACCCAAATCCCGGTTAAGCTCAAGGAACTCGATCGCCTCCCTGGAGTCGAGCCTCCAACCCCGAGACACTCCGCCATCATCTTCCATCCACTCGGCGGTGTAGAGCTTCGCATTCCTCATGTGGAAGGGCCTAGGCCTGTAATTCGCGGCGTGCTCCTTGAGCTTCGCCTTCCCCGCTTCCCCTTCCCGGGGATCCCACCGGCTACCCATGACGAACCGGTCGGGGTGCTTCATGGCAATCGGGGCCGTTTCGTCGGGATCGCCAAACCCTTTCTTGTAAAAATACTTGAGTTGGGTGGGCTGAAAGATCGCCATGTCCACGTGGCCTCTGCTGAAGAGGTCCTCGATGGCCCGGTCTTCGCCGTAATACAGGTATGTCTCGTAGTCCCACACGTAGTCTGGGGGTGTGAGCGCCGTATGGTAGTCATAAAAGCAGTTAATCCAGCCCTTCGCCAGATCTTCCCGCAACCAATTCTCCCGGCTCGCGTTCCAGACATGGGTGTGATAGTCAATCACGAACATCTCGTGCTGCTCTCCGTCCGGAGTCTCCGCCACAATCATGGGGTCCCTCCCCAGTTGTACCTTTAGCCCCCGGTCCCTCTTAAAGCCTCACTTCCAGCGCGCTCGGAATTGCCAATTTCACACCTAGACTCCAAGAGTTGGACCCGATTTTCCCCGGTTAGGAGGTACGGCCTTCGCGAAGGGCGGAGCAAGCAGAGGGTTCCGAAACTGGCCCGTCCTCGGGTCGGGACAACCTTTTTAGCTGCCCTAGTTGTGGGAGGGATTCCGCCAACCGGGGTCCACTCCGCGTCGAAGAGCGGTCTCGGTTACGGAGCGGGGGAGATCCGGCGGATCCGTGAGGCCGTTGCCCGCCTCATGAGAGACCCGGGGAGCTAGGAAACTGAGCCTTAGGGTATGGAGGAGTGATAGATGAATTTCAGTGGGGAGTTCAAGGTCAAGGCGCCGCTGGAGACCGTGTGGAAGACCTTCCTGGATCCCAACGAGATGAAGGACTGCATGCCCGACCTGCAGCTCTTGGAGGTCTATGATCCCGACCGCTACCGAGCCGTCGTCAAGGTGGGCGTCTCTTTCATCAAGGGGAAGTTCGACTTCGACGTGCAGGTGGCGGACCGGCAGGAGCCCAACCACGCCCGGCTAAAGGCCCACGGGAAGGGCAGGGGCAGCGCCGTGGACGTAGATTCCACCATCGACCTGGCCCAGAGATCCGACGGCACGGAGATGAAGTGGCGCGCCGACGCCAGGGTGGTAGGCACCCTAGCAGGCGTGGGTTCCCGGCTCATGAAGTCAACGGCGGAGAAACGGGTGAACGAGTTCTTCGACTGCGTTCGGCATTTGATGGAGGAGGGCGCGCCCCCGCCCAAGAGGCGAGGAATGCGAAGGGGTTGACCGCGAGTCTCATGACCTCACCCGATGGCGGAAATCGCCAGAGCACGGTCTCGCGCAGATCAGGCACCAGCTGACCAACTCCACCCTGGGGGTCGCGACCTCCAGCACTGCCGTCACCTGTTCCAGGTCGGCGTGAGCCGGACACCCGCAGCTGGAGGTCAGCACTTTCATCGCATGGATGGGAGCGATGACCTGACCCGTCAACGGGTCTCTTTCGTTGTCCTCGTGGCCGCAGTCCCGGCAGAAGAAGCCGTCGGCGATGAGGCGGGTTACGGTGGAGTCCAGCATACCGCTCCGGATGGAAAGAGATGCTTCCGTTCGCTCCCTTTCGTACCACCACCTCCTGTCGAGCATTGCCAAATAAGTTGGCCAACCATTATCAGAGAGGTCACTTCTCAGCGCAACATCACCTGCACCCGGATCGCTCTGGCGTCCCGCACGTCAGGCACTGTCTGGGGGATTCATCGAGGACCGCGGACCACGGGTGGCTGTACATGGTCCAGTTATCTCCGCGAGCCAGAGGAGGGTGTGCGCGTCGCCTTGTGTAGGAAGGGCCGACTCGATCCCCCTCGTCAACGATCAGGCAGCCGCGAGGCTCTTCAGCTCCTCGCAGATCTCGGGGTTTCGCAGGGTGGTGGTGTCCCCCAAGGGCCTCCCCTCCGCGATGTCTTTGAGAAGCCGACGCATGATCTTGCCGCTGCGGGTCTTCGGGAGGTCGGGGCTGAGACAGATGCGAGCCGGCTTGGCGATAGGGCCGATGACGTCCGCCACGTGCCCCGTGAGCTCCTTCTCCAGCTCGTCGCTGGCCTGACGGCCGGAACGGAGGATCGCAAACGCGAAGGGCACCTCGCCCTTCAGGGGGTGGCTGACGCCCACGACAGCGGCCTCGGCCACGGCGGGGTGGCTCACCAACGCGCTCTCCAACTCCCAGGTGCTCAACCGGTGGCCGGCCACGTTGAGGACGTCGTCGAGGCGTCCCATGAGGATGTAGAAACCGTTCTCATCCCGCTTCGCCGCGTCCCACGCGACGTAGGTCTTGGACCCGTATTTCTCGAAGTAGGTCTCGACGTACCGATCGGGATCCTTCCAGAGCGTACGAAGCATGCCGGGCCACGGACGCGTAATCACAAGCCAACCTCCTTGGCCCTCGGGCACGGGGTTCCCCTCCTCGTCCAGGATGGCAGCCTCGACCCCAGGGAAGGGCAGTGTTGCTGCGCCCGGCTTCAGCGTTGTGATGCCCGGAAGGGGGGTGATCAGGATGCCCCCGGTCTCGGTCTGCCACCACGTGTCGACGACGGGCGCCTTCTTCCCTCCGATGTGCTTCCAGTACCAGAGCCACGCCTCCGGGTTGATGGGCTCCCCCACGGTCCCCAGGAGGCGGAGGCTGGAGAGGTCGCGCGACGCGGGATATTCCTCCCCCCACTTCATGACCGCTCGGATGAGCGTAGGGGCCGTGTAGAGGATGTTGACCCCGTACCGTTCGACGATCTGCCAGAGCCGATCCTTCTCTGGCCAGTCGGGAGCCCCTTCGTAGAGAAAGGTTGTTGTCCCGTTCGCCAGCGGGCCGTAGACGATGTAGCTATGGCCCGTGATCCAGCCGATATCGGCCGCGCACCAGTACACGTCCGTCTCCTTGACGTCGAAGATCCAGCGGTGGGTGGCGGTGACGAAGGTCAGGTAACCTCCCGTGGTGTGGACGACCCCCTTGGGCCTCCCAGTGGTCCCGCTGGTGTACATGA
>JBHIDB010000053.1:0-7853 GCA_046759865.1 Thermoplasmata archaeon | reverse complement strand
GGGAGCACGGAGGAGACGGAGACGAGGTTCTGCTCCCCGATTCCGGCGCCGATGAGGGCCTTGTCGAAGGCGTTGAGGTCGGAAACCGGGCTGACGGCGCCGGCTCCCGTCACGAAGAAGCGGGAGGGAACGGGGACCATACGATCCGGTTCGCCCACAGCGAATTCACCGGAGCCGCGGTCTTAAACGTTTCTTTGGTGGGCACGGGCTACGCATTAAGTAGCCTAGGTCTCCGGGACCGCCATGAAGGTGGGTATCCTTGGAAGCGGAGTCGTCGGTCAGACATTGGGACAGGGCTTCGCGAGCCAGACCCACCAGGTCATGATTGGGTCTCGTACACCGGACAGCGAGAAGTTGAGGACTTGGCGGGCCGAGGTCGGCGACCAGGCGCTGACAGGGACCTTTGAGGACGCGGCGGAGTTCGGTAAGATCGAGGTCGTGGCCATCCGCGGCAAAGCTACGGAGACCGCTTTGGAGATGGCCGGACCGTCCCATTTCGCTGGGAAGGTAGTCATTGACGTGACGAACCCGCTGGACTTTTCCCAGGATGGGTCCGTCAGACTATTCGTCGGGCTGACCGACTCCTTGGGAGAACGCGTCCAGCGAAAGCTGCCCTCCGGCAGGGTCGTGAAGTGCTTCAACATCGTCCCCAGTACCGTGATGGTGGACCCGGACCTTCCGGGGGGACCCCCCGACATGATCATCTGTGGCAACGATGGAGAGGCGAAGCGCCGGGTCAAGGAAATCCTGGGAGAGTTTGGATGGCCCTCTGTCATCGACATCGGAAGCATCGAGGAGGCACGATGGCTCGAAGCCTTCACCCCCCTCTGGGGGAAGGTGGCCATGGCTTTGGACAACTGGCATCACGCCTTCAAGATGCTGCGGGAGTGAGGTGCGAAGGCGGTCGCGGCCCTAGACATCTCTTAGCGGAGGGAGGGCCTTCCGCATGAGGTGGGCGTCCTCACCCCAGGAATAGTATCCCTTCAAGACGCCATCCGTCTCGTACCCGAGACGTTCGTAGAATGCGACCGCCTCGTCGTTTTCCACCCCAACCTCCAGGAGCATGTGGCGTGCGCCTTTCTCCCGCATGAACTCTTCGGCCTGCCGCATGAGTTCCCCCCCGATGCCATGGCGGCGATAGTCCGGAAGAACCCCGATGGAGACGACCCGGCCCACCTCCCCCTCCATCCGGAGCATGACGGTGCCCACGGGCCGCCCGTCGGCGTAGTAGAGGTATGTGAACCCCTGGGGATTCTTGAGAGTCCAGATGATGTGGGCCTTCGAGAATCCTCGCCGCCCGAAGCACTTCTTCTCGATCTTGTAGAGGGCGGAGACGTCGGAAAGGTCCGCCTGGCGAAGCACGATGCGGGAATCGGGCGTGCCTATTTCAGCGTATCCCGGCCTCCGCACAACTAATAATAGCGCTGGGTCTGCTGGGAGGGACGTTCCATGACCGAGCGCGTGCCCATCGGCGACGTCCTGCGGGGAGATCGGACGGGTCGACCGGTGAAAGTGCGGGGTTGGGTGTATCGGACGCGCTCCAGCGGCGGCATCGCGTTTATCCTCCTGCGGGATGCCACCGGGGTCGTACAATCGACCTTCCGGAGGGAGGAGGTGGGGGACGAGTTCTTCGCCTCGGTGGAGGAAGCGGGGCGAGAGGCCTCCGTCGTCGTGGAGGGGACCGTGGCGGAGGACAAGCGGGCCCCGGGGGGGTTTGAGATTCGGGGGACCGCCTTCCGGGTCGTTGGTCCCTCGCCGAACTTCCCCATCGCCCGCGACCTGAGTGAGGAATTTCTCTTAGACGTGCGCCACCTCTGGATCCGCTCGCGGCGGATGACCTCGATCTTCAAGGTCCGCTCCACCGTCTTCCGGGCGATCCACGATTATTTTCGGGAGGAGGGGTTCTACGAGGTCCAGCCGCCCATGATCACCGCCGTAGGGAGTGAGGGCGGGGCGAGTCTCTTCAGCGTCCGGTACTTCGACCGCGACCTCCACCTGACCCAGAGCTGGCAGCTCTACGCGGAGGCGTTGGTCATGGCCCTGGAACGGATCTACACCGTCGCCCCTTCCTTCCGTGCCGAGAAGTCACGCACCCCACGCCACCTGACGGAGTTCTGGCACGCGGAAATGGAGGTTGCGTGGGAAGGGATGGAGACGGCCCTCCAACACGGGGAGGCGGTCATTGCCCGAGTTGCCGAAGAGGTGGTGGCCCGCAACGAGGCAGAGCTGGCCTACTTGGAGCGCGACCCGGAGGTTCTGAGAAGCGTCAAACCGCCTTTCCCTCGAATCACCTACGACGAGGCCCTGGAGCGGCTGCAGGCCCAGGGGGTGGAGGTCGAGTGGGGCAAGGACCTCCGGATCCTCGAGGAGCGGGCTTTGGGGGAGATGTTTGACCTACCGGTCATCGTGACGCGTTATCCGAAGGAGACCCAGGCCTTCTACAAGCGGACCGACCCCGAGGATCCGGACCTCGTGCTTGCCTTCGACTTCATCGCGCCCGGACGGGGCGGCGAGTTGATTGGCGGGTCGGAGCGGGAACCGGATCTTGAAACGCTGAAGGCCAACCTCGTCCGGACGGGAGAGGACCCGAAGGCCTATGATTGGTACCTGGACACTCGTCGCTATGGTTCCGTGCCGCATTCCGGATTTGGCATGGGCGTGGACCGACTCGTCCAATGGGTGTGCGACCTCGAGCACATTCGAGATGCGATCCCCTTTCCCCGGACGCCCACGCGGTACTCCCCCTGAGGCACCGCGCCCCGGCCGAACTAGGCCCCCGCCTCGCGCAGCTCCCCAAGCAACTCGTGGGCGATGACCATCTTCTGGATTTCGTTGGTCCCCTCGTAGATTCCGAGGATTTTCGCGTCCCGGAAGTGCCGCTCCACCGGGTATTCCCCAGAGAACCCGTAGCCTCCGTAGATCTGTACGGCGCGGTCAGCGCATCGAACGGCCATCCGGGCACCGAAGAGTTTCGCGAGGCTGACGGCGAGGCGGTTGTCTTCGTCGTGGTCCCGCATCCAGGCGGCCTTCAGGTAGAGGAGACGGCCTGCCTCTACGTCTACGGCCATCTCTGCGATCATCTCCCGGACCAGCTGGAAGGCACCAATAGGCCGACCGAAGGCGCGCCGCTCGCGGGCGTGGTCCAGGCTGAGCTCGAGACAAGCCTGGCCGATTCCCACCGCCCCTGCGGCCACCCCGAGGCGTCCGTGGTTCAGGACATAGAGGGCCGTCTCCCATCCCTTTCCCACCTCCCCGATGAGGTGGTCTGCCGGAATGCGACAGTCGTCAAACGCGAGGTCTGCCGTGGGGGAGGCCCTCAGGCCGAGCTTCGTATTCGTTTCGACGTTGGTGACCTGGAAACCGGGCGTCCCCTGCTTCACGAGAAAGGCCGAGATCCCCTCGTGGCGCGTCGTCCCAGGCTCCCGCGCGAAGACAACGACGTACTCGGCCACGTTCCCGTTGCTGATGAATCGCTTGGCCCCGTTGAGAACCCACTCGTCCCCTTCCCGCGCTGCGGTGGTCCGCAGGTTGGCCGCATCAGAGCCCGCATCGGGTTCCGTGAGGGCCCAGGCCCCCAGGAACTCCCCCCGAGCCAGGGGCGCAAGGATCGCTTCCTTCTGCGCCGCGCTCCCGAATGCTAGGAGCGTCGAACCCGCCAGGGAGGTCTGGACGGATAGCGTCGTTCGTAGGGAGTTGCACCCGCGGGCGATTTCCTCCACCACCAGGGCGAAGCTCACGTAGTCGAGACCGGCGCCCCCGTATGCCTCGGGGAGGGGGATGCCGAAGAAGCCGAGCTCCCCCATCTTCTGCGTGACGGCGCGGGGAATCTCACCCTTCTCCTCCCACGCCTTCACGTGGGGGATGACCTCCTTGTCGACGAATGCGCGGGCGGTCTCCCGAATTAGCTTCTGTTCTTCCGAGAGCTGGAACTCCACACCCTCACCCGCTCCGACTACGGGGCGCCGCTTCCTTAAAGGCTTCTCAGCGCCTCGATCCCCCACCGGCAAGGGCTTATTCCCACGGATGGTAGGGGCCAGACACGTGCAGCTTTCCGATGGCGATATCCGGGTCTGGATGATGGATGGCAAGCTTCAGATTCGGGGGTTCCGGGAGGAGAACCTGACTCCCAATGGCTACGACCTCACCGTGGCCGAACTCGCCCTCCCGGACACGGACACGTCGAAGACCGAGGGATCCCTGGCGATCCCCCCCAGGACCCGGTTTCTGGTCAGCACGGAGGAAACCGTTCTTCTCGGCCCGCGGGTAGCGGGAGACCTCTGGATCCGGACGACGTGGGCCCGCCAGGGAATCCTCCCTTCGTTTGGGAAGGTGGACGCGGGGTTCGAGGGCACGCTGACCCTCTCGGCCTTCAACACCTCCGAGAGGCCCGTCGAGATCGCCATCGGCGACACCTTCGCCCAGATCGCCTTTCACGAGGTCAGGACCCCGCCCGAAGCCACGTACCCGGAGAGTTCCGGCACCTACCAGGGGCAATCGGGGGTCACGCCCGCCCGATCCGGAGATCAAGGGCGAGATGAATCTGAGTAGGGGAGTATCCGCGGACCTCCCGTACGCCTTCGACTCGCAGCTCGCGGCCCTTTGGGAGGCGGCTTCGTAAGGTCTCGATGCGGTCCTCCTGCTGGGTTCGATCGAGGATCTCGTAGTAATGGAGAATCCCCCCCGGCCTGAGGGCGTCGGCCGCAAGAGCCACATAGGGAAGAGGGTCCCAGGGGTAGTCAAGGATGAACCGGTCCGCCGGCTCAAGCTGGGGGAGAACCTCCTCGATGGGTCCCTCCAGGGGGACGATCGTCTTGGCTTGATTTCTGCGGATATTCTCCCGTAGGAAAGCAACGGCCTGAGGATTCGCATCTACTGCAAGGACGCGTCGGGCCCCCGCGCGGGCGGCGTGGAGAGCGAAGGGTCCCACCCCGCTGAAGGCATCCATGACGACCTCGGGGTCCTGGATGAGTCCGGCGACCCGACGACGCTCGGAGGCCATCCTGGGGGAGAAGTGAACCGTGGCCGGATCCAAGGCGAGGGTCAACCCGTACTCGCGGTAGAGCGTCCGGGTGTCTTCAGTCCCTGCAATCACGCGGAGCGTCCGTTGCCGAAAGGGGCCCTGCACTCCCTCGTCCATCGCGACGGTCCTCGCGCTGGGATGAACCTGGAGGAGCGCTTCCCCGATCTCCTCCCCGAAGGGTCGGAGTTCCTCGGCGAGACGAAGGAGGATTACTTGTCCGAGCACGTCGAAGGAACGGGGCAGGAGCGACCGGAGTTCCTCGGGCAACCGAACCACCTCCCGGTAGGTGCGAGGCCTTGTCTCCCGGGCTTCGAGTTTGACGTGCTCATAGCGATACCCGAGGGAGAGCTCTCTGATGACAGGAATCAGGAGATTCACGCCTCGCTCGACGATCTTTCGATCCCGACGGAGTATGCCTGCCTGTTCCAGCTTCCGACGGGCCGTCTCCCCTTCCTCCTTCGGCACGACCGCAACGAGAGTGGCCAACGAAGGGAGATGGCCTCCCAGGTCTAAGGGTTCCGCGTGGACACGCCGGTTGCTTCCGGATAAGCCTTATACGCCGGCATTCGCTACGCCGGGCAGAGAAGCCGTGGCGGGAGTCCTCCGAACGTCTTGGAAGGCCCTCCTCGCGCAGGCCTTTCGCCGCTACTTCGTCAACACCGTTTTCGACTCGACCTTTGTCGCCATGGGAATTGTCGTCGGGGTCGCCCTGGTCCCGGGGACGAACGTAGGGACCGTGGTCGGGACGATGTTTGCCGCCACCCTCGCCCTCGGCATCTCCACCGGCACCAGCGTCTACGAGGCGGAGAAGGTCGAGGCGGAGATCCGGCTCCGCGAACTGGAGCGGGCCATGCTCACCACCCTCGACGGGACGGAGGCCGACCGGGCCCTCGATGTCTCACGCTACTTCGTGGTCGCCGTGAACGTCGTCGCGCCCCTGGCGGTCTTCGCGGCCACCGCGTCGCCTTTCTACCTCTCTTCTTCCCTGACTGTCGCTGGGATTCCCGCTGCCTTCTTCTCCGTCGCCGTCGCCGTGGCCGTCCTGTTCGTGGTCGGCACGTACCTCGGACGCCTCACGGGCCGGCCCGGCCTGCTGCGGGGGCTGCGGATGGCCTTTATCGGTGTGGTCACCTTCGCCGCCATCTGGTTCATCCAGGGTCTCTTTTGAGGGGAGCCATGGGCGAACTCCTGTTCATTGGCCTGGGCCTTCATGACGAGTGGGACCTCACCGTACGGGCCCGCGAAGAAGCCCGCTCTTGCGACGCGTTGTTTGCCGAGTTCTACACGTCTCGCCTGATGGGAGCGACCGAGGACCGGCTGGAGGAGATTCTTGGAAAAGAGATCCGAGTTCTAGGCCGGGAGGAGGTGGAGGACGGAGGCATGGTTCTGGAGGCCGCCAGACGGGGAAAGGTCGGCCTGCTCACGGCGGGAGACTCCATGGCCGCTACGACGCATGTGGACCTGCGCTTGCGCGCCCACCGCCTAGGAATCGCCACCCGCGTCATCGCCGGGGTGTCCGCCCTTACGGCTGCTACTGGTGCCCTCGGCCTCCAGCATTACAAGTTCGGCCGGACGGCGACTCTCCCCCTACGCGAGACGGGCTTTGCACCGCGTAGCCCCTACGACGTCGTCGTGGCGAACCAGGCGGCCGGGCTGCACACGCTGGCCCTTCTGGATTTGAAGGAGGATCGGCTCATGACCCCCCGGGAGGGCCTGGAGTACCTGCTGGAGATGGAGGACCGTTCTGCCCAGGGGGCGATCGGCCCCGAGACCGTGGCGTGCATCGCGGGGTCCCTGGGCTCGTCCCGACCGACCCTCCTCGCGGACCGGGTGGAGCGCCTCCTCAAAGCGGATCCGGGCCCGCCCCCTCACGTGCTCGTCTTCCTTGGACGGCTGCACTTCATGGAGGTGGAGGCCCTCGTCGCCTTCGCAGGGCTGCCCAAATCCACGGCCAAAGCCCTCAGCACGACCTGAGGTCGGCGGCATCCCAGCGCAGCAGCGCGATGGTCTTCTCGAACTGCAACGTTTCGTCCGTGAACTCCCTGCGGGCCGCCTCCACAGCCTGCCGATGGAGCTCCTCCGGGGTCTCCCACTGTCCTGAGTAGACGCGGTTCCCCAAGGCCGCGAGGGAGTCTCGCGCCCGCCGTTCTTCAGCAAAGGTTCCTATCCGTGTCGTCTCGCGTGGGGGGAGACGCTTAGGAAGGTCGCGTTCGAACACCCCCTTTCGCGGACGTTCGTACCCTGAGTCCCGTAGAGAGTCCCAGTAAACCTGATGAGGCGATCGTCCGTGCTTCCAGGTGGTGGCCACCGTGAGGTAGCCCTCCCGAGTCACGCGGGCGAACTCCGCTAGGGCGGCCCTCCAGTCAGGCATTAGGTGGAGGACATGAATGGAAAGGGTCGCGTCGAAGGCGACGTCACGAAAGGGAAGGGAGAGGGCGTCCCCCAGGAAGACGTCCCGGAGCCCCTTCCGCTGGCCCCGTTTGATCATGCGCGGTGAGATGTCCATGCCGACAAGCGGGATGCCTCGCTGTTGGAGGGGGATTCCAAAGCGCCCGGTTCCGACACCAACCTCCAGGACCCGGTTGTGGGAGGAGAGGGCGCGGACCAGGACCTCCATGACCGCCTCCATTTGCGAGGCAGGAAGGGTTCGCGTCTCGTCGTAACGGTCGGCGATTCGGTCGAAACTCACCCGCGGATGGAGTTCCACGATTCCCTTACGGCCAGCGAGTTATTGAGACTGTGCTTCCTGGGGTCCAGTAGTTTCGGTCTACCCCCTGAAATACCCTTATATCGATTCCAAGCTTGTTCGAAGGGGCGGTTTGACATGGCCACG
>JBHIDB010000052.1:0-7931 GCA_046759865.1 Thermoplasmata archaeon | reverse complement strand
AGGGCGACGTAGAGCTTCGGGGCCACGGTCTTGCCCGAGGATCCCACCTGACGGCTCCAGGGGAGCCACCCCTTGTCCACGATCGGGCGCGACGCCCCGACGACCCCGCCGAGGGCCGCGGCCAACTCCTCGGCCAGCTTGATGTTTTCCTTCTCCTTGATCCCCCGTCCCACGGTGACGACGACGTCCGCCTCCCCGATGTCGACATCCTCGCTGGCGGGCTTTTCGTACCCGAGAACCTCCCGCTGGAGCTGCAGAGAGCCCAGGTCCACCGCGACCGCCGTCACGGGTCCTTCCTGGGGCCTGGGTTCCGCCGCTTTGAATGTGGCGGGACGCAGGGTCACAAACGCTGGACCCTCCCCCTCCATCGCGATTTCGACCGCCACCTTTCCGTTGTACCCCGTCCGCGTAGCAACCGTTGCCCCGTCCACCAGGTTCACGTCGACCGCGGCCGTGACCAGCGGCGCGCCAAGGTCCGCGGCAACGCGGGGTAGGAACTCGTACCCCGTGGCCGTGTGAGGCGCGAGGACGAGCTCGGCCTCCTCCTGCTCGAGCACACCCGCGAGGCCGGCCCCGTACCCCTCGGGCGTGTAGTCCTTCAGTTTCGGATCCTCGACAATCAGGATTTCCTTCATCGGATAGCGGGCCAGCTCCGAGGCCAGATCCCCCACCCCCTCTCCCATCAGAAGCGCTTTCGCATCGACCCCAGCAGAAGCGGCCACTTTCCCTGCCTGGCCGAGGACCTCCCAGGTAGGATCCTGGATCTTCCCCTGGCGGTGCTCCACGACGACGAGGACGGTCACGTCACCCCTCCATCGCGAACCCTTTCTCCCGCAGGATGGCCGCCAACTTCTGAGCCACAGCTTCGGGCGGTCCCTCCAACATCTCCGCCTGATGGGTCACCTCGGGCACGTACATCCGCCGGACCCGGAGCCCCGCGCCTCCCGGGGGTGCGGCACCATCCGCCTCTTGAATGGGCTGCCTCGTCGCCTTTAGGATGGCGGCCACCGCGGCGTATCGCGGTTCGTTGATGCCGAACTGAATCGTCAGCAGGGCGGGAAGGGGCAGGGTTACCCGCTCCTCGAGTCCCCCCTCGAGTTCCCGGTTCGCCCGGACCCGATCGCCCTCAATCTGCACCCGGGTGACTACCGACGCGTGCGGAACGCCGAGACGCGAGGCGAGGATGGGACCCGTGGCCCCGTGGGCGTAATCATCGGACTGGACCCCGCATAGGATGAGGTCGTACTCCCTCCCTTGAATGGCCTGCGCGAGGGTCCCGGCCGTGAACGCCGGGTCGAACTCCCTCCCGTCCGGCAGATCGACGCGGACCGCCTCATCGGCCCCCTTGGCCATGGCCTGGCGCAGGACCTCGGTGACCCTCTCCGGACCCGCCGCGACGGCCGTCACCTTGCCCCCGTGGGCTTCCTTGAGACGAACGGCCTCCTCCAAGGCGTACTCGTCGGGCCCGTTCACCTGGAACGTCACGTTGTCCCGCACGATGTCCAGGCCGTCCTCCCGGATCCGATACTGCAGCTCGGGGTTGGCCACGTGCTTGACGCAGACGATGATGTCCATGGGCCCGCAGACGGACCGCGGACGCCCTATAAATCTGCCCCGATACGAGGCTGGCGACCGTCTGGCAAGCGTTATAACCGCGGGCCTCCGTGGTCTCCAGGATGGGGTGGGCCAGCGGCGTCGTTGAGGCCCTCGCACAGGAGCCCCAACGGGAGCATTTCGCCATCATCGGGTCGGAGGTCTTCCTGCCCATGATGGTCGCCTTCGGGGTCGCGCTGGCCATCTTCCTCGTGGGATTCTTCTTCCGCTGGCGGACGTGGCGGGCCGTGAAGCGGGCCAACCCCCAGGATTCCCTCCGCGAGCGCATGGGGATGCTCATCCGGGTGGGCCTCCTCCAGCGGAAAGTGGTCCGTCAGGTCTACGCGGGCCTCCTCCACACCCTCATCTACACGGGCTTCATCGTCCTCCTCCTCGGGACGATCCTCGTCGCCTTGGACTTCGACATCGCCATCAACCTCTTCGGCGCCCCCTTCCTCGTCGGCACCACCTACATCGCCTTCGAGGTCGGCCTCGAGATCTTTGGCATCTTCCTCATCGTCGGCCTCGGCCTCGCCCTTTGGCGGCGTCTCGTCACCCGTCCCAAACATCTCCGCACCGGGTGGGGCGACTACTACCTCCTCCTCATCCTCCTCGCGCTGGCAATCCAGGGCTTTGCGCTCGAGATTATCCGCCTCGGGGCCACGCCCCAGCAGCCGTGGTACCCGTACTCTTTCGTGGGCTACGCCCTCTCGCGGCCCTTTGTCGCGGCGGGGGTCCTCGTCCCGGGCCTCGTGACCCCGGCCCTGGAATCCACGTACTACGTCCTGTGGTGGTCCCACGCCTTCCTGACGTTCGGTTTCATCGCGAGCATCCCGTACACGAAGTTCCTCCACATGGTGACATCGCCCTTGAACACATACACCGCTTCCCTCCGTCCCTACGGCCAGCTCCCCACCCCCTTCCGGTTGGAGGAGCTCACCGGACCGGAGGCTGGCCAGGTCCAACTCGGGGCCGCCACCACAGCGTACTTCTCCAGGCAGGACCGCCTCATGTTCGACGCGTGCACGGAGTGCGGCCGCTGCACCAGCGTATGTCCGGCCTGGACGACGGGGAAGCCCTTGGATCCCATGAAGGTGATCCTCACGCTCCGCGACCTGACCTTTCAGGAGCGCCAGGGGGAACCCGAGCGACCCGCCCCGTACCTCGTGGGGGAGGAGGAGCTCTGGGCCTGCACCACCTGTAACGCGTGCGTGGAAACGTGCCCGGTGGCCATCCGACACGTCGCCCCCATCGTCGAGTTGCGGCGGAACCTCGTCATGGAGCAGGGGGCATTCCCGGCCTCGGCCCAGGAGGCCCTGCAGAGCGTCGAGACCAACTTCAACCCCTACGGGGTGCCCTGGGACCAGCGGGCTGCATGGGCCGAAGGCCGCGACGTGCCGCTCCGGGAGGAATCGGAGACCCCGGACCTGGAACTCCTCTACTGGGTAGGCTGTGCCGCCTCTTTCGACCCGCGGAACCAGCGGGTCGCCCGCGCGTTGGTCAAGATCCTTCGGGCCGCCGGCCTCCGTTTCGCGATTCTGGGAACGAAGGAGAAATGCACCGGCGACCCCGCCCGGCGGATTGGGAACGAGTACCTGGCGCAGACCCTCATGGAGGAAAACGTGGCTACCCTCCGGTCCCACGGGGTGAAACGCATCGTTGTGACTTGCCCCCACTGCTTCAACACCTTCCGGAACGAGTATCCGGAGTTCGACGGGGAGTACGAGGTGGTCCACCACACCGAACTCATCCAGCAGCTCTTTGCCTCCGGCCGCCTCCCCCTCCGGGAGACGGACCTGGATCTGGCCTGGCACGACTCCTGCTACCTAGGCCGGCACAACGGGCTGTACGAGGCCCCGCGGGAGGCCCTTCGTGCCATCCCGGGACTCCAGCTGCGCGAGATGCCCCGCCATCGCGAGAACCAGCTCTGCTGCGGGGCGGGCGGTGGCCGAATGTGGATGGAGGAGACCGTGGGCAAGCGCATCAACGTGGAGCGGACAGAGGAGGCTGTCGCGACGCGGGCCCAGGGCGTGGCCACCGCGTGTCCCTTCTGCATGACCATGATGGAGGATGGCATCAAGGCGGTCGGGGCAGAGGGATCCTTCCGTTCCCTCGATCTTGCGGAGATCGTGGCCGCCTCGTTACGCGATCAGGGATAGATGCCGCGGATCTCATAGGCACGGACGATCTTCTTCATGGCGACCATGTAGGCTGCCGTCCGCATGTCGACGCCCTCCTCCTGGGCGGTCTCCCACACCCGATCGAACGCCTTCACCATGATCTCCTCCAGGCGCTGCTTGACCTCCTCCAGGGACCAGAAGAACTGCTGGAGGCTCTGGACCCACTCGAAGTAGCTTACCGTAACCCCGCCCGCGTTGCAGAGGATGTCCGGGATGACCGTGATGTCTCGTTCAAAGAGGATTCGGTCGGCGTCCGGCGTCGTGGGTCCGTTGGCGCCTTCGGCGACGATGCGGGCTTGCACGGACTCCGCGTTCTCCGAGGTAATCCAACCGCTGAGAGCCGCCGGAATGAGAATTTCGGCCTTCCCTGCCAGGAGCTCCTCCTGGGTGATGGACTCCGCGTCCGGGAACCCGCCTACGCTCCCCGTATCCTCCTTGTGCTCTTTGACGGAAGCCGGATCCAGGCCCCTGTCACTGTGGATGGCCCCCCGGGAGTCGCTGACGGCCACGATCTTCGATCCCGCTTCATCGTGGAAGAGCCGAGCCGCGTTGTAGCCCACGTTGCCGAAGCCCTGGATGGCCACCTGGGCCTTGGCGAGGTCGATGCCCAGAATCATGGCCGCCTGTCGGGTCGCGTACAACACGCCCCGGGAAGTCGCCTCCTCCCGCCCGCTGGACCCGCCGATGATCGGGGGTTTTCCCGTCACGACCCCGGGCACGGAGTATCCCTCGTTCATGCTGTAGGTGTCCATGATCCACGCCATGACCTGGGCGTCGGTGTAGACATCGGGTGCGGGGATGTCCTTGTGCGGCCCGATGATGATGGAAATCTCCGACGTGAAGCGGCGGGTAATCCGCTCGATCTCCCGAGGGCTGAGCTCCTTGACGTTCACGACGACCCCGCCCTTCGCCCCGCCGTAGGGCAACCCGATGACGGCACACTTCCAGGTCATCCAGGCCGCCAAGGCCCGGACCTCCTCGAGGGTGACGTCGGGATGGTAGCGGATGCCCCCCTTGAAGGGACCCAACACCTGATTGTACTGCACCCGATACCCGGTGAAGACCCTGACGGTCCCGTCGTCCATTTTGACCGGGAAATTCACGGTAAGCTCCCGGCTGGGCACCTTGAGAACCTCCAAGAGATCCGGTTCCACCCCCAACCGCCGGCCCGTGGCCTCAATCTGGGCTTGCGCGATGTCGAAAGCGCTCATCTCTCCGCGCGGCGTCTCGGTCACGGTCTCCATGCCCGTTCCCTCGGAGGACCCTTCCTCGTGCCTAAACGTGGCGCCGATAAAGACGTTGGCATGGCCCGGCCATGAGCAGGAAGAGGTCCCGGTATCAATCAGGGGCTTTCGACCAGCTCAAGCTTGTTGCCGGATGAATCGTGGAAGCGTGCCAGTCGCCCCTGGCGTGTGGGTACCTGGAATTCCTCGATCCCATGGGGGAATTCTACACCCGCGGCTTCGAGACGGGCCATGGCCGCTGGCAGGCTGCCAACCGCAAGTGCGATCTCTCCGCCCCGAGGCTCGTCCTTTTCACGCGGATAGAGCGCGAGAGATAGGGGGGGCAGATCGAATTCTGCCCAGCGCTCGGGAATCTTGAACCGGAGGTTCAATCCAAGGACATCCCGATAGAACCTAACCGCCTCATCCAATTGGTTAACTGGCAGGGAAACGTAGTCACAACTGAGAATACTGGCCTCCGGATCCCTCCTCTCCGGTTCGGGCTGGGTCATGCCTCGGGATGGGTCTGCAGCCATATTTGGATGCTCTGGCCCTTCCGACCGCCCAAAAAAGAGTGGCGAAGGACCGGGACAGAGGTCACCGGCCCTTCCCACTTGGCCTTTGGGGGGAGTTTAGCATTCGGAGAACCCGCAGTGTTGGCACTTGATGCAGTTTTCCTCGAAGATGAGGGGGCTCCCGCACTCCGGGCATTCCGGGCTGAGGCCCTGCTTCACCATCGCCTCGTCCCCGTCCCGGGCCTCCTTGTCCAACTCTTCGTCCAGGACTGGGCCAAAGCTCTCGACCTGCGGTTGCAGGGTGGTCTGGTCGTACCCGCTGAGGTGCCGCTTGAGGGCCTTGCTCAGGGCATCGGGGACTGAGTAGATCTTTTCCTGATGATCCCAGGCGAGCCGTGGGCTACGGATGCCCTCGAGCTGGTCGACCACCTCGTCGGCGGGAATGCCCGACCGAAGAGCGAGGCTGATGAGGCGCGCCACGGCCTCGGTGAAAGATGCGGTATACCCGCCGCCGCGCCCAATCTGGGCGAAGACCTCGAAGAGCCCCTCCTCATCTTCGTTGATGGTCACGTAGAGCTTCCCGTACCCCGTCTCGATCTTCTGGGTCGTCCCGCGGACGACGGAAGGGCGGGCGCGGGGCTTCCCCACCTCCTTCGGCACCGCGACCGTCTCGGTGGCCCCTACCTCCCCCCGTGCCGACTTCTCTCGGGACGTGAGGAGAATGCCCTCCCGGCTCCCCTCGCGATAGACCGTGACGCCCTTGCAGCCCTGTTTCCAAGCGTACTCGTAAATTTCCTTCACCGTCTCGGCGCTGGTGTCCTCGGCCAGGTTGACCGTGCTGCTGATGGCGCTGTCGATGTACCGCTGGAGGGTGCCCTGCATCTTCACCCGGAAGAAGGGATCGATCTGGTGGGAGGTGACGAAGAAGTCTGGCAGATCGTCGTCTTGGTCCCCGGTGGCCTTCCGATACTCTCGGACGAGGGGGTGTTCGACCTCGTACCATTCCTTGCTCAAGCTCTCGCTCCGGCGGAGGTATTCCAACGAAAAGATGGGCTCCACACCGCTGCTGGTGCCCGTGAGGACGCTACCGGATCCGACAGGGGCAACGGTCAGGATGCACACGTTTCGGAGGCCTTGCTTCCGAATCTTTTCCCGAATCTCCTCAGGCAACCGCTGCACGAAGGGTCGTTCCAGATGGGGTTCGGCTTGAAAGAGGGGGAAGGGCTCCTTCTCCCGGGCAAGCTCGGAACTCGCGTCGTAGGCCCAGTCCCGGATCCGAGCCATGAGGTCGTCCACGAACGCGATGGCCTCGTCGGTGTCGTACTGAATTTGGAGCTTCGCCAGCATGTCGCCGAGGCCCGTCACACCGAGGCCGATGCGCCGGGTGATCCTGGCCTGCTCGGTCTGCTCCGGATGGGCATGGAGGGGCAGGTTCACCTCCACCACGTTATCCAGGAACCGGACCCCGAGACGGACGGCCCGCTCGAGGCCCGCCCAGTCCACATCGCCTTGTTTCGTGAAACTGTCCCGAATGAAGGCACTGAGGTTCACATGTCCGAGGGTGCAGGCCCCGTTGTGCTCCAACGGCTGCTCACCGCAAGGGTTGGTGCCAGCGACCGGCGCGACGTACTCGCTTGGGCTCTCCCTCTTCACGTTGTCCCAGAAGATAATCCCAGGCTCGGCAGAGGCGTGAGCGGATTGAATCAGATCGTCCCAAAGCTCGCGGGCATCTACTTCTCTCTCGACGCTGCCCGTCCAGGCATTCTCGAACCGAAGGGTGAAAGGGGTACCCTCCTGGACCGCCTCCATGAACTCATCGGTAACCTTCACGGAGACGTTGGCGTAACGGACCGATCGGAGGTCCTTGCCCTTCACATGAATGAAGGCCTGAATGTCTGGGTGGTCCACGGGGCAGGTGATCATGAGGGCTCCTCGTCGACCGTGTTGGCCGATGGTGCCCGTGGTGGTGCTGAAGAGCTCCATGAAGCTCACGGCGCCTGAAGAGGTCCGGGCGGCGTTGTGCACGGGCGTCCCTTGGGGTCGGAGGACGCCGATGTCTACGCCGTTCCCCCCGCCGAAGGAATAGGTCCGGGCGGCCTTCTTGCACCATTCGAAGATGGCTTCGAGGCTGTCCTCTTCGACGCTGGTGAAATAGCAATTTGTCATCGTAACCTTGCGAGGATTTCCCGCGCCGTGCAGCACCCGGCCTCCGGGCACGAACCGGAAGTCAGACAGGAGCCAAGAGAATTCCTCGATCCACCGATCCGGGTCCTTCTCCGGCGCGGAAACGGCCTCGGCCACCCGCTCCCACATCTGCGTAGGATGGGTCTCCTTCAGGTGATCCTCCAGGTCCCAGAGAGCGTATTTCTCGATGAAGCACCGAGCGCGCAGCTCGTCGTTTTCGAAGTAATCCAGGGCCT
>JBHIDB010000051.1:0-8132 GCA_046759865.1 Thermoplasmata archaeon | reverse complement strand
TGTCCGTCTGTCGGGGACCTTTTATAGCCGTCAACCGTCCGATTCCTTGGGGAGTGGGCGTGAAGGCGTCCGAGATTCGACGCATAGCCGTCATCGGAGCGGGCGAGATGGGCCACGGCATTGCCGAGCTGGCGGCCCTCCATGGGTTTGAGGTGACTCTCCACGACATCAAGGACGAATTTATCGAGCGGGGATTGGAGCGTATCCGGTGGAGCCTGGAGAAGCTTGCGGACAAGGGTCAGCTCGAGGGAACGCCGGAGGACCTCTTGAAGCGCATCCGCACCTCTACGGACCTCAAGGAGGCGGCCAAGGAGGCCGACTTCGTCATCGAGGCCGTGACCGAGGATATCGCCCTGAAGGAGAAGATCTTCAAGGATCTCGACGCCCAGGCACCGGCTGATGCCGTACTCGCCAGCAACACCTCTGGCCTCAGCATCACGACGATGGGAAAGGCCACCGGACGACCCTCCCAGGTCGTCGGTATGCACTTCTTCAACCCGCCGATCATCATGGAACTGGTCGAGATCGTCAAGGGGGACGACACGGACGACGCGACGCTGGAGACGACGTCCGAACTCGCCAAGCGGCTGAAGAAGACGCCCATTCTCGTTCGTAAGGACATCCCGGGGTTCATCACGACGCGAATCATCTTTCACTTCATGAACGAGGGCGCATGGATCCACCACGAGGAGGGGGTTCCCAGGGAGACCATCGACGCCGCCATGAAGTTCCAAGTGGGGTTCCCCATGGGGCCTTTCGAGCTGGCGGACCAGGTGGGCATCGACCTCTTGGTTGTGGCCCAGAAGAAGCAGGGCCTCCCCGTCCCGCCCCCCTTTCGGGAGAGGTTCGACCAGGGGCGGCTCGGGAAGAAGACCGAGCGGGGATTCTACGACTATCGCGGGGACGCCAAGCCCACCCTCTCGCCGGAGGCCGGACAGGACTTCGACCCCATCCGCATCTTGGCTCCCATCGTCAACGAGGCGGCCACCCTAGTGGAGATGGGGGTCGCCCCTCCCGAAGAAATCGACCTCGCCATGCGCCTGGGGACCGCCTTCCCCTTGGGCCCCCTCGTCCAGGGAGATACGGTGGGCCTCGACCGGATCGTGGAGGAGTTGAAGGGGTCCAAGCGTCACGAACCCGCCCAGATCCTGCTTGACATGGTCGAGGAGGGAAAGCTTGGAAAGAAGAGCGGGACGGGCTTCTATGCCTACGAGGGATCCGAGGCGAAGGAATTCAAGACGCTCCTTGTGGAGAAGGACCCAGAGACCATGATTGCCACCCTTGTGCTCAACCGGCCGGAGCGCTTGAACACAATCACGGCAGAGATGATCGCAGAAGCCTCGGCGGCGTTGGCAGGTCTGCGGGACGACCCGGAGGTACGTTGCCTGGTCGTGAGAGGGGCGGGGGAGCGCGCCTTCTGCGCTGGGGCCGATGTTACGTCCTTCACGGGGGTGGACAAGGCTCACAAGGCATGGGCCTCGAGCAGCGATGCCCAACGTGTCTTCAAGGAGTTGGAAGACTTCCCCAAGCCCACCGTGGCCGCCGTCCACGGGTATGCGCTGGGCGGCGGACTGGAGATCGCGCTGGCCTGTGACTTCCGAATCGCCACAAAGGACGCGACACTGGGGCAGGTGGAGACCTCCCTGGGCCTCATTCCGGGGGCAGGAGGGACACAACGCCTCGTCCGTCTTGTGGGGTTAGGGCGTGCAAAGGAGCTCGTCCTCTTAGCGAAGCGCATCGATGGGGAGGAGGCGCTCGCGATGGGCCTCGTGGAGCAGGCGGTAGCACCCGAAGCGCTTGATGAGGCCGTGGCGGAGTTTGCCGGGAAATTGGCAAAAGGCCCTCCGGTGGCCCTGCGGCTGGCGAAGATGCTCCTGAACCAGAGCGCCAGGGGCCTGGGCGAGGCGGGACTCAGCATGGAGGCCCTGGCGTTCAGCGTCGCCACATCTACAGAGGATCTCTTCGAGGGGATCTCGGCCTTCTTGAGCAAGAAGGAGCCGAAGTTCAAGGGAAAGTAGCCCTCAAGTCTCCCCGAGCTCCAAGACGCCGTCCCGGGCCCATCTGGCAATCGCGCTCGCTTCGTAGCCCGCCTCCCTGAGGAGTTGGGCAGTATGCTCCCCGAGTCGGGGGGCGGTGCCATGCCTCCTGGGCCCGTTCCCAGACCAACGGGCGGGGTGGGCAAGGGAGGGTAGGGTCTCTCCGTCCACCTCCACTTGCTGGATGAGGCCGAGGGCTTGCACATGCGGGTCCTCTCGGACCTCCTGGGGGGAGACCACGGGGGCGGCGGGGACGTCGTGTCTCCGGAGGATCTCATCCCAGTCCTCGATGGTCTTCTGGGCGAAGGTCGAACGGAGGGCGTCCCCGGCACGCCGCGCGGCCCGATCCCGTTCCAAGTCGGTGTCGGCCAGGTCTGGTCTCCCGATAGCTTCGGAGAGTCGCCGCCAAAATCCCTTCTCGAGCGCCCCGAGACTGAGGAACCCGCCATCGGCCCCCTCATAGAGGCCGTAGCCTGGAGATCCGCCCGAAAGGAACGTTTCTCCCGCCGCGAGAGCCACGGCGTTCAGGTAGAGGGCCGCATCGAAGAGGGAAAGGTCCAGAAAGTGCCCCTCTCCGGACCGGTTCCGCTCCAGAAGAGCCGCCAGGATGGCGAAGGCGCCCAAGAAACCCGAGGTGATGTCCGCCGCCGGGACGGGGGGGACGACCGGTCTCTTGCCTCCGCCTGGATGGAGACCGCCGGCCAGCGCCATGAAGTTGAGGTCGTGGCCTGGCCGATTCCGATAGGGACCCCCTGCCCCAAAACCTGAGAGGGAGCAGTAAACCAGGTCCTTCTTCAGCGCCCTAGCGGTCTCGTAATCTACACCCAATTCGCCGGCGACCCCCGGTCGGAACTGCTCGAGCAATACGTCGGTCGTGGGGATGAGACGATGAAGGATTTCTCGTCCCTCGGCTCGCTTGAGGTTGAGGGCGATGCTCTTCTTGCCCTGGTTCAGGAGGAAAAACACCGGGCTGCGGCCCGAGGGCGTCCGGGCCAGGTCCCGCAGGTAGTCACCCCTCCCGGGCTCCTCTACCTTGATGACTTCCGCGCCCAGATCCGCCAAGAGCTGCGTGACTAGGCCGCCTGGGAGCAGTCGGCTCAGATCCAAGACTCGCATCCCGTCCATCGGACCGTGCATGGGATCCCCGACCGCCATCTCCTCACGCCCCTTTAGGATGCCTAGGCTTTCCAGACCGATTCCCAGCCGGCAAGCCTTAATTAGCGGCGTGACCGTATCTTCAACAGGTACAACTTATGCAGGAAAGCGTCCTCGTAGGGGCCGTCCGCACGCCGATTGGAAGGCGGAACGGTGCGCTCAAGGACGTCCGAGCGGACGACCTCGCCGCCCTAGTCCTCCGGGAGCTCATCGACCGCACCGGAGTCGAGCCCGAAAGCGTGGACGACGTCATCCTCGGCTGCAACACGCAGATCGAGGAGCAAGGGCTCAATATCGCTCGCCTTGCCGTCCTCACCGCCGGCTTGCCGGAAACCATCCCGGGCACCTCTGTGAACCGGCAGTGCGGATCCGGACTCCAGGCGCTCAACGTCGCCTCCATGGGCGTTTCGACCGGCCACTACGACCTCGCCATCGGCGGGGGCGTGGAGAGCATGAGTCGCGTCCCGATGGGGGCGGACGCCGGGGTGTTCAACGAGAAACTCTTGGCACGCTACAATTTGGTCCCCCAAGGGGTTTCGGCGGACCTCATCGCCGACAAGTGGGGCCTCACTCGCGAGGAGCTGGACGAATATGCGCTCATGAGTCATCGTCGAGCTCTCGCCGCCATCGACGCCGGACGGTTCAAGGATGAGATTGTCCCCGTGCCCGTCCCGAATCGGGAGAACGGGGAATCCCTGTTCAGCGTCGACGAACACCCACGGAGGGATACCTCCTTGGAGAAGCTTGCCAAGCTGAAGCCCGCGTTCCGACCCGATGGGAAAATCACGGCAGGGAACTCCTCGGGCATTAACGATGGCGCCGCCGCTGTGCTTGTCGCGAGCAAGGAGAAGGCGACGGAGCTGGGCCTAGAACCCCTGGCGACCATTCGTTCCATGGCGGTGGCAGGGGTCGACCCCGTCCTCATGCTCACAGGCCCCATTCCTGCCACGCGGAAGGCCCTTCAGAAGTTGGACCTCACGATGGACGACATCGACGTCCTCGAACTCAACGAAGCCTTTTCTTCGGTTCCCATCGCGTGTGCCCGAGAGCTAGGGATCGACTTCGAGAGGATGAATCCCAACGGCGGGGCAATCGCGTTGGGACACCCCCTGGGTTGCAGCGGGGCACGCCTACTGACGACGCTGCTCTACGAGATGGAGCGACGGGATTCGCGGTATGGCCTGGCCACGCTCTGCATCGGGTTCGGTCAGGGCATCACCACCATCGTGGAACGAGAAGCCGCGGCCTAGTCCGACCTGACGCTCGCTCCCGTCCGCCCAATGGGGTTTCGTCCGAACGCGTGCACGGAAATCATGCTCCACCCTGCTAGATGGGAGGCACCCTCGGGCTCCGTCTTCCGTGCAACCGTACGGAAGCGGCTAGCTGCTTGAGGGGCCGGAGGGGCGAGACTGCCGTTCTCCGACGTCCTCGTGAACTCCTCGATCGTCTCGTGCTTGACACCAGGACGACGGAGATGGGCGATAAGGGACTCTGCCTTCCCAACAATAGGCATCTGGCTCCTCGGGCTCAGTCGAAGATGAGGCACCAGCCTGATGCCAGGAAGCACGTGCCAATCCACGTGGACCACGAGGGCCAGCCGACGACGAGGTAGAAATAGAACCCAATGGGAGCTCCTCCCAAACCCGGGATTCCGAGCGTAAGGGTCATGACCACAGCCCCGACCGCGAAATAGAGCAGCAACGAAGCACCCACGGTTCCCGCTAAGCTCCACTGAGGAAGGAGAATGTTGAAGGTGGGGAAGAGGGCGTACCAGACCAGGATCGAAGACGCCATGGAACTCAGCCCGAACACCCAGCCCCGCAGGGCCAAACTCCACTCCCACTCTGGCAAGACGAATCCATGTACGATCGCAGGGAGGTTGACCGTAATGAGCCCAGCACCTGCAGCGAGGACCGGTCGGACCCACTTCCCGACACGGGACGGACCGGGGCGGGAGCTCGTAACCGAAAGATTCATTCCACGTTCCTAAAGCTCTCCAACTTCCTCCCGCGAGATGACGAGCCGTTGAATCTGGGACGTCCCCTCCCAGATCTGGAAGACCTTGGCATCCCGCATCCACTTCTCCACGGGCAGATCTTTCATGTAACCAGACCCGCCCACGATCTGGACGGCGTCCGTGGTCACCTTCATCGCCATGTCGGCCGCGAAGAGCTTGGCGATGGCGGCGTCCTTGTTGGCCGGCATCTCGTTGTCGGCCATCCAGGCCGCCTTCCAAACTAGGAGACGGGCCGCCTCGACCGCGGTCTTCATGTCCGCCAGCATGAAGGCGATCGCCTGATGCATCGCTATGGGTTTCCCGAAGGCCTTCCGCTCCCGTGCGTAGTCGAGGGCGTACTCGTAGGCGGCCCGAGCCACCCCGATGGAACCCGAGGCCACAACGGGGCGCGACATCTCCAACGTCTTCATCGCCCCAATCCAGGAGGTCTTCTCACCGCCCAAGAGGTTCGCGTCGGGCACGCGGCAATCATCCAAGATGACCTCCGCCGTGTGGGAGGCCCGAATCCCCATCTTGTCCTCCACCTTCCCCATCTTGAGCCCGGGGTTGTCCTTCTCCACCACGTACGCCCGGATGCCAAAGTAGCCCAGGTCGGGGTCCGTCTGGGCGAAAATCACGTGGATATCGGAGATGCCCCCGTTCGTGATGAAGCGCTTCGTGCCGTTGAGGACCCACTCGTCCCCGTCCTTCTCCGCCCGCGTGGCGATGGCCCGCACGTCGGAGCCTGCCCCCGGTTCCGTCAGGCCGAGGGCCCCTAGGACGGGCTTCGAGCCGGTGAAGATGGGGAGGAACCGCTCCTTCTGCTCCTCCGTCCCCATGTAAAGGATGGGCAGGATGGCAAGGCCCCCGCCGATCAACCCGGTGGCCATCCCCGCACACCCCCAGTTCAACTCCTCCATGACCATGGCCCAGCTTAGCGTGCCGACCATCCCCCCTCCGCCGTACTTCTCGGGGATGTAAGCCGTGGTCAGGCCGAGCTTGTGGGCCTTCCCGATGATGTCCCACGGCACCTCGGCCTTCTGATCGTACTCGAGGGCCACAGGGCGCATCTCTTTCTCCGCAAACTCGTGGGCCGTCTGAACGAGGAGCTTCTGTTCCTCACTGGGCGTAAAATCGATCATATGGACGGGCCTCCGTCTCGAAATTCAAGGCCCCCCGCCGAGAAAACGGTTTCGGTGATGCTGGCCGTCGCGCTAGTCGAAGTCCTTCGGCAGGTCCCGCAGAATCTCGGTGAGCCGGTTGAGGGGCGTCATCATCCCCATGATCTTGGACATCGAGCCGCGGAACCGCATTCGGCCCGTCATCACGAGGGTGGTCAGGTCGCCCTCCCCCTGCGCCGAGGCTTTCCACACGTCGTAATCCGCCTCGAACCTGAAGTCGGCCGGGGCGTCGGCATCCACCTTCGAGGCTGTCACCTCCCCGTTCTGGACGTCCAGGAGGGCCGAGAAGTCCCGGTCGTTGGCGGTGGCGACGATCTTCGCATGCACCCCTTCCGCCTTCTTCCGCCACTCGTCGTCAGCGTTGAGGCGGTCCGCAAGGTCTTGGAAGTACTGTTCTGTGAAGAACTTGGCCATGAGCGCTCAGCGAACCCAATCTGGGCTAGTATAAATGGACTTGGCGAGGGAGGTCGAGGGCGACTTCATCGCGACCGCGGCCCCGATGAGCCATCCCAGGATGCCCGAAAGGGCGTAAAGGACCGCATACGCGGGGAAGGCAAAGGGGGCCACCACGGCGAAGGCCAGAGAGAAGAGGATCGCCGCCAGCCAGACGACGAAGAGGTTGTACGATCCCCGGGGCATGACCTTCACCTGGAAGCGAAGGAAGATGAGGGCGGTCCCGACCGCCATGAGAACCCGCTCGCTGATCAGAATCGGGTCGATTGCGGACGTCCCCCCAAACCCCGTGATGCCCACGTAGATGCCGAGGGTGACGAACCCGGTGAGCAGCCCAAGCCTGGCGGGGGTCCACGCAGTCCTCCCCTCAAGCCGCTCGCGGACCTTGAAGAACGCGAGGGTCGGGGAGACGATGCGCATCCCAAACACCAGGGCCACGACGGGCGCGAGGACTGCAGGGTCTGTGAAGCTCAGCTGGATGAAGGAGAGGCCCAAGGTCACGAGGAGGAAGGCCGGGACGGCCAGCACGAGGCCGATGGCCCAGAGCCCGTTCCGCGCCAATCGGTAGAAGACGGGCGCGAACAGAATCAGGATGGCCCCCGAGAGGAGCAGCACGGCGAATAGCGTGATGAGCTCGTGCTCTGCCATCTCCAGTCCTAGGACCTTCGTGGCGGGCTAGTGCGGGAAAAGCGTTGCTTCTCCAGTCTTGGGTGTGGTAATCAGAAGCGGAAACCATGCGGGTCACGAGTACCTCCAAAGGATGATGAAGCCGAGGAGCCAGCCCGCGATGCCCGAGAGGCGGTAGTAGACATTGTAGTCGGGGATGGCGAACGGCGCGAGGAAAGCGAAGGAGACGGAAACCAGGATCGCCGCAACCCAGACGGTCGGCTTGTCCCGAAGCGATTCCGGCAGGATGCGGGACAGAACGCGAATAATGACGAACGCGCCGCCGATGGCCATGAGGAGCTGTTCAACGAAAAGGACTTCCGGGGGTTGGGGCCCGAAGATGGGTTCCAGTAGATCGAGGATTAAGGTGTACGTGATGTACCCGGCAAAGCCCAAGAAGACGATGGCGAGGAAGACCCGGAGGAACGGCCACCACTTCCCCTCCTCATAGCGGAACTCGATGGATCGATAGAGGAAGGTGGGCGAAACGGCACGCAACGCCACCACCAACACGGCGAAGGGCAGGAAAAAGAGGGGCTCTTCCAGGGCCAAAAACACCAGAAAAAGAGATCCCGCCATGACCCCGATGACGAGGGCCAAGAGGGCGTAAAGACGAAACTTCGTCTGCTCCTCCACCAACTTGTA
>JBHIDB010000050.1:0-8252 GCA_046759865.1 Thermoplasmata archaeon | reverse complement strand
GGCGATTCATCCTCGTCCCGGGCTGTGTCGTTTCTGCGCCCTTGCCGTCCCTCTCGGGACCCTCGCTTGCGCGAGGCCGCGCTTCCGTGGAGGGGGGACTTTCCTCAGCGCCCGAGGGCACCGTCAGCCGCCCGCCGTCTCCTGGCGGACTCCTTCAACGTGAAGGCTTCGTAAAAGGCTTCCTCCTCAAGGACCAACCTGTAGGCAATCGCCTCATGGCTGAGGGTCAGAGCCCTTATGTAGAAGCTAACTCCTGATAGCAGGTGTCATGCTCGTCCACCAAGAGCGATTGGACGTGCTCCACTCCCTTGGGTTGACAATGTACGAGGCGCGCGCTTACCTCGTCCTCCTCGAAGCGCACGAAGCCAAGGCCTCCAAGGTCGCCCGGGCGGCTAAGGTCCCGCGGGGCAGGATCTATGATGTCCTCGACCGCCTCCATGGTAGGGGCCTCGTCGAGATCGTCCCCGCGACGCCGCGCCGATACCGCGCAGTCTCTCTGGGCTCATTCCTGAAAGGGAGGAAGGAGGCCCTCCTGGCCCAGGCGGAGGAGATGGAACGGAACGTGGAACCCCTCGCCACTCTCTTTACGCCACAGGCACGGGAGTCCCCCGAATCGGTCGGGGAGTTCCTCGTCTACCGGAAGCGGAGGGCCGTCCTCGGGAAGATGCGTGCCATGATCAAGTCGGCCTCCGAGGAGGTCCTCATTCTTTGTTCCGAGTCCTGCGCCGTTCGGAGCCGCAAGGCCTTCCTCGACGCCTACCGAGAGAGAGCCCAAGCCGGGGTTGACCTCAGAATGTCTTGCAGCGTCACCGAAGCCAATGTCGAAGCGATCAAGGCGCTCGAGACGGTGCTGCGGGTGCGTCATCGGGATGTCGGCAACCAGGTCGTCTCCATTCTCGTGGTAGACGGGGTCCAGGCGCTGTTCTCCCACTGGGACCCAGACGACGAAGAGCTGTTTCGGGGCGAGGACATCGCAATCTGGACGGACGATGCGGGCGTGGTGAACTCCCTGCGTTCGATGGTTGACGACGCGTGGGAGCAGGGTCAGGAAACGAGCCTGCGCTATTACGAGATTGAGACCGGGAAACCCGTCGAACAGACGGAGGTGATCATCGACCCAGAGCGAGCGAGGAGCGCGGTGCGGGTGGCCGTCAGCTCCGTGAGAGAGGAGACCTGGGCCTCGACCCTCAACTCAATGGTCGAAGCGCAGCATGAGTCCTTCCTCCCCCTCCTCGAGCGGTTCGGTCAGGAAGGGATAAGGCGTCGAATGCTCGTGGCGTATGACGGGGGGTCCTTGCATTGGGCCCCACCCTTCGTGCGGCTCGGTGTGGACATTCGGCTATCGGAGTCCCAGCTCCTGGGGCGATACCTCGGCGTCGACCAATCCCAGGTTCTCGCCTTTGTGGGAACGGGCGCTGCCGAAGCACTGGGTGGTTCCTCCGGCCTGCGCGGGGGCAAGGCGGAGATTCTACTTGTCCGAACCGTGGACAGGGGTGCCGTGAGGGTGTTCCGAGCCGCTTTCGAGCAAGCGTGGGAACAAGCCACCCCCCTGGAGCAGTTTGCCACGCCGGAGGCCCGCA
Source organism: Thermoplasmata archaeon (assembly GCA_046759865.1). GTDB lineage: Archaea > Thermoplasmatota > Thermoplasmata > RBG-16-68-12 > JAJISG01 > JAJISK01. The sequence continues at coordinate 6,672 of JBHIDB010000050.1, read as the reverse complement.
AATCGGGATCACGGCGGGCGAGTGTTGAATCGGGGTGACTGGAGCGCCGGAGGACCTCCAATCCTCACGATCGGATCGTCCTTCGCCCTCCCGCCGGGTTAGGTCGAGGGCCTCAACAAGACCCCCGCGTAGACAGCTACTCAGCCTGTCACGCCCTGGGCTAATCGCCGTGTGACGCGATTGGGTGTAGCATTCTTATCGCCCGCTGAGCAAAGGGGTCGGAGGATGCCGCCGACAGTGGGCAATGCTGCCACTCCCACAGGTTGCGGGCAAGGGAAGAAATACACGTCGATTTCCTGAACTCCTAAGAATGGGGCACCTGGCAGACAATACGCAGGAGCTGGTGGACCTGAGGCGGGCTCTCTCCAGTCTACCGGGGCTGGTCGGAATGGCCCTGAGCCGTCGGGACGGTTTCCCGGTGTGGGGCAGCGGGTTCCGTGAGGCGGCCCTGCGTTGGGTGTCGGCGGCAGCGGCGGCGATGATCGGCACTGCGGAGGCGACCGCGTCCCACTTAGAGATGCACCCCTTCGAGAAGGTGCTCGTCTCCTTCGGACAGAGGGACCTCCTGCTCCTCGGCTGCAGCATGGAGCTCATCCTCATCCTCCTCTTCAAGGAGGGCGCGGACCTCGAGTTCGCCTTCGCCCGGGCGAAGGAGCTGGGCCCCCGGGTCGCCGAGCTGCTGGAGAGCCGCCCGGCATGAAGCTGTTTGAGGACCTCTACTCCGTCCGGTTTCTCCCGGAGGCGGCCGACATTCGGGTCGCAGGAGCCTCCTACTTCCTGATGCGGCGGGAGGCCTATTGCGAGCTCACCCGGGAGCTGCGGAAGACGCTAGGCCGAGGGGCCGAGGCCATCCTTTTCAGGGCGGGGTACGAGCGGGCCAAGGAATTCTATCCCGCCACCGTGGAGTTTACCCGGTCCGAGGAACCGGAGGAGGTCGTCGATGCGGCCCGATTCCTCTCCGCCCACCTCGGTCTCTACCGCGTGGTGTCTTTTTCCTCGGACATCGACGCGTGGGATGGGTCGGGAAAGGGAATCTTATCAAAGGGCCCAAGGGCGCGCCTCCTAGTAGAGAGAAGCTTCGAAGTGTGTAACCGGCACCCTTCGGGGCAGCCTCGCTGTCAATACATCCGGGGATTCTGGACAGGACTGGTGGAGAAGATGCATGGCGAGGGGAGGCGGTTTGTCGGCACCGAGGTCGAGTGCGAAGGCGCCGGGGCTCGGCGGTGCCGCTTGGAGTTCTCGTTGGTGCCGGTGTTCTGACCCGTGGCGCCGAGGGGGTTAGGGCAGGGGACGGTTCTCCGATGCTCCACCAATCCCTCAGAGGGAAGCGATCAGAACCTCTCCCACGATTCCCAAGAGGAAGCCGGCTACGGCGCCTAGGGTGGGGACCCACTGCCCCTCATGATGGGCGAGAGGCGCGACGTCCTGGAAGAGCGTAAAGAGGATACCGCCTGCGGCGAAGAGGAAGAGCCAACCTATGATTCGTGGCTGGCCGCCAAGGAGAAGGAAACCCAAGAGCGCCGCGGCGGGACCCATCAAGGCAACGGCGCCTAGGATCGCCAAGCAGCGCCGTCCCGTCCGACCCCCTACTTTGAGTTCTCGGAAGGAGTTGAAACCCTCGGGGAGGTTCTGGGTGCCGATGAGGAAGGCAAGGAGGGGGCCGAGGGGACCACCCGCGGCGAAGGCAGCCCCTAGGGCGAGGGACTCTGGGATGTAGTCAGCCACCAAGGACATCGACTGGCCTGCCATCTGCCCGCGCATCTGGACGGCCCGATCGATGGCCAGAAACACGAGGGCGCCCATCGAGAAGGACACAACAGCTTCCGGCAGAGTTACGGCTTCGAGGCCCAGAGGCACCAAGACGAGGGCCACTGCGGAGAGGACAACCCCGCCCCCGAAGGCGACGAGGAAATGTAGGATACCCATGCGAAAGGGTCCCACCTTGAGGTGCTCGCGGTAGGCGAAAAGACCCCCGACGGGGATTGCGGCCCCTGCGAGGGAGGAGAGAATCAGGAGAGTCGTAAGCTCACTCATGGCCCCATCTTGGACGACTCAAGATACGGGAAGCCGGTACTCATCGTGCAACACGTGCCGATACTGGGCAGGGCTCAAGATGGTCCACAGGGAACGTTCGACCACCTCGCTGAGGGCCGGGTGGATGTGCATGCCGTTCACGATGGGCAACGCACTTTGGTCCTCGGTGTACATGAGGTTGATCACCTCTTGGATGAGGATGGAGGCTTGGGGCCCGATCATGTGGGCGCCGAGGATCTTGTACGTCTCCCGCTCGAGGATGATCTTGACGAAGTAGTCGTGCACGGCCATCGCCTCGCCCTTCGCCGTGTCCTCGTACCGGTACAGGCCGATGCCGACCTTATCGGCGCCGTGCTGCTCCACGGCCTCGTGTTCCCGCAGGCCTACCCCAGCCACTTCGGGGTAGGTGAAGACCGCGTGGGGCACCGCATGGTAGTCGGGATGGGCCTCGTGCTCGAGGATCGCGTTGTAGTAGACGACCGTGGCCTCGTAGTTGGCCATGTGCTTGAACTGATGATGCCCCGTGGCATCCCCCAGAGCGTAGATGTTGGGCTGGGATGTCTGGAGGTGTTCATCGACGACGATCCACCCCCGGGGGTCCGTCTCGATCCCAGCCTTCTCCGGGTGCAGCCGATGGGTGGTCGGCCCTCGCCCGGCGGCCACGAGGATCTCCTTCGCGTGAATGGTTCGCTCCTCCTCGCTCCCTCGGTCGAAGGCGACGAGTTGTTTCAGACCCCCAACCTCCCGGACGCTGCGCACCTCGTGATTCGTCAGGATGGTCATGTGCTTTCCCAGCTCCTGCTTCGCGAGGGCCGAGATTTCCGGCTCCTCCTGGGGAAGAAACTGCGGGTTGCGACCGAGGATCGTGACGTCGGCCCCCATGGCCGCCAGGAAGTGACCGTACTCCGCCGCGATGTAGCCGCCCCCCACAACAGCCACGCTCTCGGGGAGCTTGGTGATGTGGAGGAAGGTGTCGCTCGTGAGGTACCCGACGTCGTCTAACCCATCGATGGGAGGAATCGTGGGCTCGGATCCCGCGCCGAGGAGGATGAGGTCCGAATGAATCGTCTCCCCAGCCACCTCCATGGTGTAGGGCGCCACGAAGCGGGCCTCGTCGTGGTAGTAATCGATGTTCTCCGAGTGGGTCAACGCCATCTTGATCCGCTCGATGTCGGCGTCGGCGATGGAACGCATTCTGCCCATAACTCGGCCGAAGTCTACCTTCTCGATCTTCGCGTCGATGCCAAAGAGATTGGCCCGTTGGATGGTACGGACCATTTCCGCCGGATACAGGAGGATCTTCGAGGGGATGCACCCCCGGGTCATGCAGATCCCGCCTGCTTCGTCCTTGTCGATCACGGCGGCCTGGGTCTCCGGGTCTCGCTTGATAACTCCGTCAATGACGTGCATGACGGATCCGGTACCGATGGCGATGACGTCGTACTCCTTCACGGAAGGTACCCCCGGCGTCGCGAGCCGGCCGATGCTAAAAAACGCTTGGTTCGTCCGTTGGACCCATCGCGGACCTTCAACCCGACTTCCACAGAACCTCAAGGACAGGGCCATACGCCTCCCGGAGGCGCCTCTCGTCCTCTCGCTCCGAAGATGAGAGCTGCGGCACCCGAAAGCTCCGAACCGGCTTCACGTACCGCAGGAGGCCGGCCATCGTCCGACCGCCGACCACGCCCTGGGCCTTTACGACCTCATGGGGATCGGTGAGGAAGACCGCGGAGCCCCCAACGGAAATCATCAAGTCGACCTCCTCGGGTTCGAGGCGAACGGGCCAGATCGTATCGCTGTAACTCTCCAGGACGAGGTTCTCTCGCTTCCCCCCCACGGCTTCGAATACCTCCCGGGTCCGTTCGTCCACGGGCGCGAGGCCCTCACCGACCGGGGACGCGTGGAATTCCACGACCTCGGTGGCGTTCTCCTGGAGGCTCTCCAGGAACTCCGGCGGTGCCACGAAGAGGTGGGCTCGCCGGTTCAGATACAGCGTGCTCCGGCCGCGCCCATCCGTGAGCCGCTCCGCAAGGATCCCCTCCTCCGTCTCGCCCAACATGTGCGCCTCCTCCTCGCGCAGGCGCAGCAGGTCCAGGGGACACACCAGCTGATGGTAGGGGTTGAGGAGGGGGAGCTCGGGGGGATCATGGCTGAGTTCCCGCAGGAGGAGGGCATCTTGGCTTACGAGGAGGCCCGTCTCCTGGACCGTTCGGGTGTGATCGTAGTGCTCCCAGTAGTTGTGGGCCGAGCGGGGTTTCATGGCGACGAAGGCGTCCCCCGCCTCCCGGGCCCGATGGAGGATTGCACGGACGAGGGTCGTCTTCCCGGCGTGGTATGCCATGAGCCCGTTGACGAGGATGAGCATCAGATTCCCCCCGGGGCGAGGCCCCGCTCCGCCAGGCTTTGAAGGATGGGGATGGCCTCAATCTTCTCCTGAGGAAGGAGGTCCCACTGGATCCCCCTCGGCCGGGGGTGCGTCGGTTCCATGGACGCGATCCGGTCGGGGAATGCCGCGAAATCGAGGGGGATGTCGTGCCCGCGCATGGGAATCGCCTCCCGGACGAGCTGGAGCGGATGCACGGTGGTCAGGATGGGCGTGGTCTCTGCCACGAAACCAAAGGTCCGTCCGAGTGCGTACTCGAGATCGGAGTATCCCCCGCCCTTCCCGAGGCGTCCGCCGTTTGGGTCTACGGCCACCGATCCGGCGAGAATGAGGTCGAGCGGAGGGATGCGCTCCGGGTGGACCGGCTTCCCCAAGGCGAAGGCGCCCCGGATCGTCGCGGCCTTCTCGGGAGCCGCCATGTGCCTGGAATCCAACTCGAGGAAGGCCTCCAATCGGGTGAGGCGCGGGACCGCCATGTAGAGGACCTTCCCCGCACGGAGGGCATGGCCTCGCGCCCAACGTTGGGGGCTGTCGGGGTTCGCCTTGATGGCCTTCGCGTCCTCCCATACGTCCAGGTCCCCAAGCCGCTGTGCGGCGGCCTTCGCGCCTTCAAAGTTGGGAATTCTCCCTTGGACCGGCCACGGGAAGCGGCCCACTCTCTCCCTCTCCAGACGACTCCAAATCCGGTCTCGAATCTCCGGCTTCCCCGTGGGTCTGCCTCCGGTTGGATGATCCCTAGGAAGCACGTAAGGGCGCTACTTAGCGGTTGGTCTCGGCCGGCTCAACCTTTAACTACACGAGGGTTTAGAACCCGTCCGTGGCGTCCCAGAGGAACGCGCTCGTGGCCATGGGCCTCTATCACGCCGCGAACGACGGGACCGTCGTGGCCATTCCGGCCCTCTTCCCGCTCCTGCTGACCGAGAACATCCTGACGAGTTTCACCCAGATTGGCATCCTTCTCGCCATCGCCCTCGGCATCACGGTGGTCTTCCAGATCGTCTTCGGCACCTGGAGCGATCGGGGTCCAATGCGACTCCTCCTGCCCGCCGGCATGGTCATCCTGGGGGTGGCCTCCCTCTTTACCGCGTTGGCGCAGACCTTCGCCGTGCTCCTCCTCTTCGTCGCGGTTGGCCGAATCGGCGCGAGCGTCTACCATCCGGTGGGTATCTCTTGGGTGGGCAAGGTCTTCAAACGGGACGTCGATCAGGCCATGGGCTTTCAGAGTGCCCTGGGCGACATAGGAGTCATTGTGGCCTTCGCAACCTCCGGCTTCATTGGCCTCCTGTTCGGCTGGCAAGTCCCCCTCGTGCTGTGGGGTGGGTTTGCCCTCGTCGTCGCGGGGGTCGGGTACATCCTGACCCGGCAGGAACGGAGTGCGTCCTCCATCGCGCCATCTCGTCGCGCATCGCCTTGGACCCAGATCCTCCGCCGCGTGGCTCTCTGGATCGTACCTCTGAGCATCGGGGGGGCGGCGTACGTAATTACGATTGGCTTTGGGAACTCCATGCTCATCCAGCGCCTCGCCTTCACGGAGGACACGGCGAACCTAGTCATCGCTCTCTGGATCGCCGCAGGGGTCCTCGCGGCCTACTCGTATGGGCGGATTAGCGCGGCTTTGGGACGGTTTCGTTCCCTCGTCTCCGCCTTTCTGGTCGTGGGATTCTCCGGGTTGATTCTCAGCCTGGCACCTCCGCCTGCCCTGCTTATCCCGACGTTCCTGGTCTTCGGCATCGCCCTGTTCATCACCTACCCGGCCCTCTTCGCCTTCATCTCGGAGTCGACGGAGGACGTGATCGGAGGCGCCACCTTCGGCGTGGTGTTCGGGTTCCAGCTCGTGGGGGGAGCCCTGGCGGGGTACGCGGCCGGGCTCATGGCCGATGCCTGGGGCATCCATACGCCCTTCCTCCTTCTCATGGCCCTCGGATTCCTGGGATTCGTTCTCTTGATGGGCGCGACGCCCGCTCATCTGCGGAACCAGCGGCCGCGGAAGGAAGGGACACGTGCAGGGGGCTAATCCGCCACGAGACGCTCGAGGGTCCGGAGGAGGAGCCGAATTCAGGCTTCCTTCGCGAGCCCCCTGGCGTAGATCGCCAGGAAAAGGCCGATGACCACGACAATGGTGTTCCCGCCCAGTTGCACGTTCCTTCCCACGACGGCGGATACGAGGTAGATGAGGACCGATAGGAGACTGAACCCTACCCCAAAGCCGATCAGGAGGCGTCCCGTCCTGGTGTGATCCCGGAGGAAGAGGATGC
>JBHIDB010000049.1:0-8410 GCA_046759865.1 Thermoplasmata archaeon | reverse complement strand
CGACGAAATCCCCCTCAATCTCCGTGAAACCCATCTGCAAGAAGATCCGCCGGATCTTCTCGATGTAACCGGATAGAGGGTGCTTCTTCCCGGCGTAAGTGGCGGGTGCGTAAGCATTCACGTCGTACTTGCGGAACCGCTTAGTGCGCCATGCGGCCGTCTGCAACAACTCGGGCGTCAACTGGGAGACCTCCTCCACGGGCTCCAAGCCCTGGCTGAGGAGCCGTCTGCCTCGTTCGGTCAGGTGGAGGGTACGCAGGACACGTCGCCGTTCCCGGATGATCTCCTTTCGCTGGCGGAGTTGCCGGAGGACCCGAGGGTCCCCCTCTCCCTCCTGCAAGTCCCCTTCCCCGAGACGCTGGAGAAGGAGCTCGTCGGGGCCCTTCATCTCTGCAGCGAGCCTTCCCTCCTCCCGAAGTCGAACAAGAGGCACGCGCTCTGCTTCCACGATGTCCGCCCATCCCTTCCGCTTCAGCCAGCCCACGACGATGGGCAATTCCTCGCCTCGGAACTCACCTTGGTCCGCCAGGCCCTCAAGCGGAAGCTCCTCGACCTCAAGAAGGACCCTCAACGCCCGGCGCTCGGGGAGCTCCCTCCGGGCCCAGGCCGGGTCCTGCAGGCTGTACACGCGGATGAGCCGCTCTCGAATCTTGACGAGCCTCTTGGACCGCAACCAAGAGGCAGCGTTCATGACCTGGACCTCTTCGCGGAAGGCGCCGGTCTCCACCAACGCCTCGGCAGTGGACCCGTCCCGGTCCACCAAGGCTTGGAGAAGCGCCCGTTCCCCTGGACTCAGCTTTTCAGCGAGGTCCTCGAGGGCCACGGCCGGGGGAAGGGACGTCCCGCTCATAGGCTTTTCCTGGCTCGGCCAGCCAGGCTGGAGAGTCGATGATTCGCAACGGGTCGCCCACCTCCCCTCGATCCCCCTCAGAAGGTGCGGCGGCCTCAGACGGACTCGAGCTCCGGCAGATCCCCGTCCTCAAGAAGGAAATCATCCAGCCGGTGGCGGGCATCCTCCCGACGCTCCTGGTGCTTCTCTAGGTAGGAGAGAACCTTGTCGGCGAGCTCTTCCTTGCACTCGCCGCACAGGCGGTCCCCACTCCGGCAGGTGTCGTTGACTTCCTGGAGGTGCTCGTCGTCCAGTTCGAAGAAGTACGCATAGTGGTGGAAGATGGGGCAGATGTCGGGTTTTCCGCCGTTCCGCCGGTGCTCCTCCACCGTCGCCCCACCGCCAGTCACCGCATTCATGATAGAGCGACGGGCGGTCTCCGGCGTGTCCGTGACGAAGATCGCCGAGGAGGGGTCGGAGGCCGACATCTTCGCCCCCATCCCTTTCAGGCTGGGCATGAGCTTGTTGTGGATCAAGGCGGGCTTGGGATAGCCTAAGCCGGGGGCCACGTCCCGAGCAATCCGGAAGTGGGGGTCCTGGTCGATGCCGCAGGGGATGAGGCAGGGGACGGCCTTCCCTTGGACCGCGCTCTCCAGGAAGGCCGGGATCGCCTGGATGCTGGTGTAGAAGATCTCCCCGATGTTGTTCGATGCAGTGAAGCCGAAGACGGCCTTCACTGTCGAGAACGTGATACGGCGGGCCACGTGAAGGACCAGAGGGTACATCCAACGGATGAGGTCCGAGTCGAAGAAGATCTTCGTCCTGGCGGGATCGAAGCCCAAGGCGATGATGTCCAGGGCGTTCTCCACTCCTACTTGATGGGACTCCTCCAGGGTCTCGAAACCTCGGAAGAGGAACTTCTCGTCGTCGGTGAGTTGAAAGTAAACAGTGGCACCCAAGGTGTCCTGCATCCACTTCGTGAGGACCCAAGGCATTAGGTGTCCGACGTGGACATCGCTGGAAGGGCCGCGGCCGGTGTAGAGGTAGAAAGGGTTCCCGGCGTCATACTCGTCCAGGATCCAATCCAAGTCCCGGTGGGAGTAGAAGATCCGGCGCGTAAGGAAGGGGTGCAGCTCCCCGGCCTGCGCCCGCAGGCGCTCGAGGAGGTCTTCCTCCACCGAGCGGGTGCCGAAGCGCTCGATGAGGCGGTTGTAGTCGATCTCCCCCTTCACCTCCCAGGGGGTGACGACGAACTCCCCGACCATCTGCGAGAGACAGTCTCAGGCGGCTAATCAAGGTTCCCTAACTCACACCATGATGGCGTGGCGGCCGCGCATGTCCTCCTCCGTCTGCCCCAGCTTCTCCATGAGGAGGCTGATGAGGACATCCAGGAGAAGGAAGGTGGATTCCTCGAAGAGGGTTCCCAGAGGGGCGTGTCGAGGCGCATCGCGGTCCCGGGGCTCCGTGATTGGAAGGACGAGGCTGGAGGCCTTGGCCAGCTTGCTCCCAGGCTGGGTGGTGACGGCGATGACGTGCCCTCCGACCCGGCGAACGATGTTGGCGGTCTGGACGGCCGACATCGTTTCCCCGGTGCGGGAGACGATGACCACCACATCCCCCGGCTCCACGATCGGAGTGATGGTCTCACCAATGAAGAAGACCCGCAGGCCCAGCTGGACCATCCGCATGGCGAACGCCTTGCCCACCAGGCCCGACCGGCCGACGCCGTAGACGAAGATCTTCGGGGCCGAGGCGAGGAGGGCCAGCGCCTCCTGAACGGCTTCCTCGAAGTCGCCTCGGAAGACCGCCTCGATGTGGCCCACGAGAAAGTCGGCCGCGGTCTTGAAGCTCACGCTGCCTCCTCCTTTCGCTCCCGGATCCGCTTCGTCACCTGTCGTCCCAGCACGCGCTCCAGGATGACCTTCATGTACATCGCATCGTGCTCGAGCAGCGGAGATGAGGAGATGACAGTGAGTGGATACTCGGCGTCCAGGATGGACTCCACCAGCGGCTCGAACCGGAGGTCGCCTCGCTTAATCGGGGTATACCGGAGTTCGTTGCCGCCCTCGTGCTCCACCCCTGCGAAGTGGCAGTGGAACTGCCCGTGGGCGATGGGTTCCACTCGATCCAAGAGCGCCCCGAAGTCCGAGGCCTCTCGGAGGCTCCCCCCCTCCCGGGCGTGGATGTGTCCGAAATTGAGGACCGGCATCACATCCGGGACCGCCTCGCTGATCGTCACCACTTCGTCCACGCTCCCGAAGACCTCCTGGCGCCCGCTCGTCTCCAGGCCCAGGAGCGGCCCCAGGCCCTGTTTCCGGAACCACCTCGCGAGCTCCCTGACCCGTCCGACGATGCGGTCCGAGGCCGCCTCCGGGGAGAGCTCGCCGTAGAGCCCCATGTGGGTCACGACGACCCGGGCGTTCAGATGGTGGGCGATCATGCCACCCCACCGGATGCTGTTCAGGCTCTTCCTCCCCAGGTCTCCCTCCCCGGCCAGGTCCATGTAATAAGGGGTATGGAGGGACATCTCCACATCGAGTTCCCGTGCCAAGTCGCCAAGGAACTCCAGCTCCACGAAGTCGTCGGCCACGCCCCCTACGAGGACGTGAAGGGTGTCCCCGGGCTCGATGACGGCGTCGGGGTCGTGCGCCAGCTGCGCGTCCTCCCCTTCCCGACGGAGGGCCACGACGAGCTCTCCCGGCAGGGTCCGGGGCGTCAAGCCCACCTCCTCCTCGGTGGGGAATCGCTCGATGACGTTGATCCGTACGAGCTGGACCTCCATGGCGGCGAGGCCCAGATTGTGGACGTCCTCAATCCCATCCTCGAGGGTCCGGCCCTTGCAGGACAGGGGAATGCCGGCCGGGCCGAAGCGAATCATAACACGCCCAGTCCTCTTCGTTCTCTTCGAGAAAGGAACAGTATTAATACCTTCTCTCCCCACCACAAGGGCCCACCAGACCGGCCGATATCGTGCGTGGAACCCTGCTGGGAAGGCTTATATAACGGCGCCATAATGGGATTATCGATGGAGACCGATCTCGTTGAGGTTGCCCTCACCGAACCTGCAGCGGCGAAGGTCAGAGACCTCCTGAAGAACGAGGGGGGATCGTATCAGTACCTCCGCGTCTTCGTGACGGGGGGCGGCTGCTCCGGCCTGAGCTACGGCATGACCTTCGAGGAGAAGCTGGAGGACGGCGATCGCGTCTACGAGACCAACGGCGTGAAGGTCCTAGTTGATGAGTTCAGCGAGCCGTACGTGAAGGGTATGACCCTCGACTGGCAGGAGAGCCTGATGGGAACCGGCTTCGTCGTCAACAACCCCAACGCCCAGTCCACGTGCGCCTGCGGTTCCTCCTTCCACGCGTAAGAACCACCGTAGCCGAACCCCGCGTTTTCGCCCGTGTTGCGCGCGAGAAACCTTTTTAGCGCGCGCCCCGTAGAGCCGAGGCCGAGTCCATGAGCAGACCCCTTCGCAAGTCCAATCCGCTACTCATCGCCCTCATCGAAGACCTCCAGGCTGCCGCCCGGGAGCACGAAGCCCCTATCTGGAGGGACGTTGCGCGACGCCTGTCCAGACCGCGCCGCGTCTGGGCCGAGGTGAACCTATCTCGCCTCGAACGGCACGCAGCGGAGGGGGAGGTTCTGGTGGTTCCCGGTAAGCTCCTCGGGACGGGGCGCCTCTCCAAGTCATTGAGGATTTCCGCCGTCCAGGCTTCGGAGGCCGCGAGGGCACGGGTCGAGGCCGCCGGAGGTCAGGTCTTGGACCTCCGCGAACTGGTCGCAGAGAACCCCCGAGGCAGCGGAGTCCGCATCATGGGATGAACATGGTCATCTATGATGCCTCCGGGCAGATCCTGGGACGCCTGTCCAGCCTCACCGCCAAGCGGCTCCTCGAGGGGGAGACCGTGACCATCGTCAACGCCGAGGAGGCCGTCATCACGGGGTCGCGGCAATCCATCCTCCGGGAATACCAGCAGAAGCGTCGTGTCGGGAGCCAACGGAAGGGCCCGTACTTCCCGAAACGCCCGGACCGCATCCTCAAACGCACGGTGCGGGGCATGCTTCCCTACCAGAGGCCCCGGGGTCGCGCCGCGTTCAAACGGCTTCGTGTCTACGCTGGGGCGCCCCCCGAGATCGGGGGGGAGCCCGAGGAGGCGCCGGGAGCCAGCATCCAAGGCAAGACCACAACGTATATCACACTCCGGGAGCTGTCAAAGCTACTAGGAGCGAAGTCGTGAAGGGGAAGAAGGGGCCCGTCGTCGCGAGCGGAAAACGCAAGACCGCCGTGGCTCGGGCCGTGATTCGAAACGGCCAGGGCCGGGTGCGGATTAACAAGGTGCCTCTGGAAATTCATGCGCCCGAGATGGCCCGCTTGAAGATCATGGAAGCCTTGACGCTGGCTCATGGTCGGGCCGACCAGGTCGACATTGACGTGAACGTCCACGGGGGCGGGGTCATGGGCCAGGCCGACGCCATACGGACCGCCATCGCCCGCGGGCTCGTGGGCTTCTACGGAGACGAGGAGTTGGAAGAGAGAATTCGGGCGTACGACCGGACGCTCCTCGTGCCGGACACGCGACGGAAGCTCCCCAAGAAGCCGCTGGGGCGGGGCGCCCGCAAGAAACGGCAGAAGTCCTACCGGTGAGTCCATGATTATCCCCGTACGCTGCTTCACCTGCGGCAAGGTCATCGGCTCCTCGTGGGAGAAGTACCTGCAAGCGCTGGACGCAGGGAAGAACCCCAAGAACGCGCTGGACGAGCTTGGGCTCGAGCGCTATTGCTGTCGACGCATGATTCTCTCGCACGTTGACCTGATTGAGGACGTGATTCCCCTCGGGTGACCCGTCCGTCGGACCCGTTCTACGAAGGACAGGACGTCAGTGACCCGAACCGAATCTGGCCTAGCCGAGATTGGCAATGCTCGGATTTACTACGAGCTTGCTGGCACGGGACAGCCGTTCGTCATGATTCACGCCGGCGTCGCGGACAGTCGCCAGTGGAACAACGAGTTCGCGGCCTTCTCAAAAGAATTTCGGGTTCTCCGCTATGACATGCGTGGCTATGGACAAAGCGAGCCCGTCGAAGGGGACTTTACCCATCTCCAGGACTTGACTGGATTGCTTGATTATCTGGACATGCGCCAGCCTTCTCTCCTGATGGGGTGCTCAATGGGTGGCGGATTGGCGATGGATTTCGCATTGACGCAGCCGTCAAGAACGGAGGCACTCATCATGGTGAGTTCCGGTCCAGGCGGACTTGAACTCGACGTGCCAACGCCGGCGATATTCGAAGAGGCAGAGAAGGCCTACAACGCTGGCGACTTGGATCTGGTAGCCGAGATCGAGACCCGGATCTGGTTCGACGGGATGGACCGGACCCCGACGCAGGTGAACCAGCAGATGCGCCAGTTGGCCTACGAGATGAACCGAAACGCTCTGTCACATGAGGCGAAGCGACTGGGCAAACGCCTGCCCGATACGGAGACTCCCGCAGCGGAGCGGTTGACGGAGCTTGAGATACCCGTGCTAGTTGTGGTTGGTGCGTACGACACCCCTTTCATCCTCGCCGCCGGTGACCACATGGTCGACAATATTCGATCCGCTCGTAAGGTAGTCCTTCAGGATGCGGCGCACTTATGCAATCTGGATCAGCCTGATGGCTTCCGGCGGTACGTCCGCCGATTTCTGGACAGGCTTGCACAATAAGCCCGCACGGGTTGACATCCTCAACATCTATATGCGCCGGTTCTCGATACTGCCGGAGGGCCCGTAGGGTAGCTTCCTACCCACAAGGCCAGGACGAGTTGGGTGCCCGAGGGATATGTCTAATCGACCAGTGAATCATTCAGGCCTTCTGCCTGTGATCCTCGCGTGAGTCACTTACCTCCTGGTTTTATGCACTGCGAACACCTGTCGCGCTCGAGGCAGTCCCATAACCGATTCTGAAGTCCTGTTGATAACAGCCATCCTGGGCCTTGCAATCGTGCTTATCCTCTTCACTGCCAGCATACGGATAGTGCGCGAGGCGGAACGGCTGGTGCCCTTTCGGCTGGGACGCGTCATGGCTGCTCAAGGCCCTGGCCTCGTCCTCGTCGTGCCCATCATTGACCGAACCATCCGGGTAGAGGTGCCGGTTCACTTCATCCAGAAGAGGAGACGCAGTCCCTATGCACGGGGCGAGACGCAGCAGCCTCAAGATGATCAGTTGCCGGGGCATCCGGGTCTCACCGTAGGAGAGGTTTCCGTTCAGGCCGCCATGATCGCCGTCCAACGCAATCCTCGGACCAAGCGAGCCACTACGGAGGACTTCCTCGCGGCCCTGGAGGCGCTTGACGCAGGGAAGGGCCGCAGATTCTGAACGTGGAACCAGGAAGAGCTAACCGGGTGGGCCTTTTCCTGTTGACTATGGGGAGGGCCTCGAAGGGAGAGTATTGCGAGCTATAAACACACACCCAGGGGGCAATGACTGAGTGGGTAGAAGTCTGCCCTTGTCCCGGTCAGCTCGGGCAGTCAGAGTCCTTGAAAGGAAGCTTTCGACGGGCAGTCCGATCGAGTGCCAAATCCTCCCTCGGCTAATGGTCGCCGAGAGTACCAAGAGCTGTCCTTCAAAGGTAGCGCTTCAGGGCCAATGCTACAACCCTCTGAAATTAGGGGCGATAAGACTCGAGCAGGACGAAAGCCGACGGGCAACTCGATTACCCTTCCTGACTGAGGTCGGCGAGGTTATGCTCCTAACTCACGAAACAATTGCGCCGGCAGACGTCGATCCGTCGACGTCATAAGGCTAGCTCATGTGACGGCCCGACTCAGGTAAAATCCTCGACATCTATAAGCCCCGCTTTCCCGTACTGGCTCCGGGGCCCGTAGGGTAGCTTGGTATCCTTCCAGCTTGGGGTGCTGGCGACTCCAGTTCAAATCTGGGCGGGCCCATTTTTGGAAGGGAGTTAAGCAAGGGTTGACTGCTAGAACATACCGTCCTCGTTGGGCGAGTCTGTTGGGACCTCCTGTCCGATGTCCCACAGCTCCGCAATCCGTTCGCCCTCAAAGCGGTAGAGGTGGACCACGGCCAAGCCCGAGTCCCCCGGCTTGCGGACCACATGGAAATGGAGGGCAACCAACTCCCCGACGGCGAGGACATGCTTGATGTCCAATCGCTTGTTGGGGACGTTCTTGGCGTCGGCCCGCATGGCCTCCGTCAAGGGCCCTATGCCGGCAGGGACGTGGGGGTTGTGGTGCTTAAAGTCAGGGGTCAAGAAACGGTCGGTCGCCCCATGCGCGGTGCCGGCGGCGGCCAGCTGAAGTAACTCGACGGCAGTCTGTTTCCGCTCTTCGGGGGTCATGCTTAAGCATGAGGAAAGCCGCGGATAACCATATTGGCGGAGGGGGGTAAGATCGCTCTATAGCGACACGATCTCGTGAACGGTCTTGGTCAGTCTAAGACCTTAGTATCGCCAGTAGTCCACCGGAGGCGGCTCGTGGTCCCCCTGCCATAGGACGGCGAGAACCTCGCCCTTGTGGTAGATCTCGTGAATCATGAAGGTGAAGAGGTACTCCTCCACCGTCTTCCGGACGACCCCGTCCC
>JBHIDB010000048.1:0-8565 GCA_046759865.1 Thermoplasmata archaeon | reverse complement strand
GGGCGGCGGCGGGCCGCGGGGGGCCGGGGGGCCCCGGGGGGGGGTTGGGGGGGTGGCGTGACGCCCGGGACATCGGCCCGAGGGTAGCCGGCAGTGAGGGGCGGGAAGGACCCGAAGGCCCCCCGGAGGGGGGACGAGGGCCTGGAGCCCCGAGCGCCGGCTCGCCAGGCCCAAACATTCAAACCGGAGCGGGTAAAGCTCGGTTCGTGCTGGCCTGAAACAAAGCTGCGCGTTCTGTGCGCGTCCTTCGAGAAGGGTTTGGGTCTTCCTTCGTTTTGAAGTGGGATGGGAAGAGCTGCAGATGCGTAGGGGAACCGGAGGATGTATGACGAGGTCTGCCTAGGTTTTTGGAGGGGGGGGGGTGAAGATCCGCGTGTGGAGTTCTCCTAGTTGGCGGAGGGGGATTTTGCGGTCTGGTTCCTCCCGGTAGAGGTCTGCCGCATTTTCCAGGTATGTCCGTATTTGGACGTCAGGGGATCCCCTGGGCGGGATAAGGCCAAGCTCCATGCTGTCGAGGACGGCTCGCCAGATGGGGGATCCGTGGACCTCGAACCCGACGCTTGGGCCCTCGAAGGCCCGGATGAACCGGAAGGGGAGATCGGTGGCGAGTTGCTCGGCAAAGAGACGCGCCGTGGCCGACGTTCCCTCACTCAGCCAGTCAGAGAGCGGCTCAGGCCCTTGTGCCAGGAGGACTTCGGCCATCCG
The DNA here is from genome assembly GCA_046759865.1 of Thermoplasmata archaeon. Classification (GTDB taxonomy): domain Archaea; phylum Thermoplasmatota; class Thermoplasmata; order RBG-16-68-12; family JAJISG01; genus JAJISK01. The sequence continues at coordinate 7,860 of JBHIDB010000048.1, read as the reverse complement.
GCGCGTGGAGAGCATAGCAGGGTTGCCCTCCGTTGGAAAGGTCTCGGTGTCGGCGGCTGTTATTCCGAGGTCACGCAGGACGGCTATGGTCTGGGGCCGGAGTTGGCCGGTGGCTGGACGTTCGCTATCGAGTGCAGGGAGGACTATGGGCTGCCAGTTGGATTCGGGGAGGAAGCCGCGGGCTAGCTCAGCGATAATACTGAGTAGTGCCAGGCTATCCAGCCGGTCGGAGAAGGGTAGACCAGGAGGGCTAGCCAAAACCCAGGCCGCGGCCCTGGCACCGCGAGTGATCTGAGCAAGAAGGGGGAGTAGGTCGAGGGCTTCTGCACGGCGTTGGTCCTCCTCGCGAAGAAAGAGCTCGTCGTTAGGACGATAGCGGATCCCGCTCTGAAATGCAAACTCCGCCCCCTGGAGGCTACCGAAGATGAGGTCCTCAAAGAGGCCGACGATGGGGCCGAGGGAGAGGCCGACGCCGAAAAGCTGGTCGGTGGTCTGGAGGATTTGGACGGTCTCGCCCACGGTTGGGAGGGCCTGTGCGAGAGTCCGAGCGGAGAGGGCTCTCGCCACCTGACCGCCGGCGAGACCGACGGAGGCACGTTGGGCTCTGAACTTCCCGGTCAAGGGAGTGGCTGCGACCTGGCCGGCGAGGCTGAAGATGTTGATGGCCTCGGCCGCCGCACCCGTGGCGACGGCGATCGGACGGAGGCGGGGAAGGAAGGTGGCGCCGATGCGGGCGAGGACGGACGCGGTGACGAGAGCGTCCTGGACGTCGTCAACGAAGGTGAGGATGGATCCGATCGCGCGGACGCTCTCGGGGGTTGGGCTCTCGGCTATGCGTCTGGCGCGATCGCGCCGGCGGCGGTCTTGTTCTGCCTGGGGCAAGAAGGTCTCGGGGATGATGTGGATGATGTCGTCGATTCCGGGAATGTGGATCGTCGGCCGACGACGGGGGGGCCGGGTTTGGACATCGTCGAGGATGAAGTTAAGGCCGCGCTCGAGATCCTCGGTGAGGAGATCGGGGAGTGCGAGGATGTCGTCTAGGGGGAGTTCGAAGATTTGCGAGAGGCTGTCGCCGTCTAAGAGGGTCATGGGGAGTGGATCCAAAAAAAAGTGCCTGTGGATTGGCTCAGGATCGACGATCGCGAAAGGGGCCAGGTCTTGGTACCCGGCAAAAGTGCGATCTGGCGTAGGGTTGGGGATCCGGACGGATCGGTGTTGATGTGGCTCATGGTTGGATCCGAATGGTGATGGTGATGGTGAGGCCGGTGGGATCCTTTGGTGGGATCCCGAGGGTGACTGTGTTGCTGGGGCCGGACTCGTTGCCGGTGAGATCGGAGGCGGTGACGAAAAAGCGGGTGCCCTCTGTGACGGGGGCGGGGGGAGTGGCCTTGACGATCTTGCCGACGTCGAGGACGGCGTGGTGTTGTTCGATCGAACAGGGGGCGGGCGTGGGGAGGCAGGTATAGAGCGTGTACCCGGCGAGGTCGGTTTCGGTGTTGGGATCCCATTGGAGGGTGACGGGGGCGGTGTCCTGGGCGGCGGCGATCGCCGGGGAGAGGATTAAAATGCATGCAAGAAATATTTGTTTCATGTGGTCACGGGGCGAGCTGGATGAGTTGGATCCCGTCGGCCTGTGCGAGGGCGATTGTATCAAGGTCCGCGCGATCGGTGACGAGGAGAAGGGTAACAGGTCTTTGGTCCGGAGGATCCTGCCGCCAGAGGAAGGCGTACATGCGGAGGGCGCCGATGGCGGCTTGGCCGGCCCCGCGGCGGATCTCGATGATGTCCCATCGTTCGGGGAGGATCCCGACGGCGTCGATGCGGCGGGAGAGGAGGAAGCGCCAGGCGTCCATTAGCCGTGGAGGGGTGTGGGGGATGTCGGCCGGCGGTGTGCCGAGAGAGACATCGAAATGGAAGCCGCGGTAAGGGAAAGGGAGACGCTGGCGGAACTGGGCCCAGATGCCGAGGTCGCGGCCAACCATGTGGGGCGGTTTGCCGGCGAAGGACGTAGGGAATCGGGGACCGAGTAGTGGTGGCATCATGGATCCGGGGCGCCGCGGGTAGTAGCCTCGGCGCGGGTGATGCGTTCCTCAAAGCGGTACGCGATCGCGAGGGCTTGGCCGAGGCGGTCTTTGAATAGGGCGAGGACGGCGATTTGGTCGCGGGGCATGGCGCTGGTGTCGAGGTTCTGGAGGCGAAGGTGTGCATCGGTGAGGATCTGTCGGATGGCGTTGAGTTGGTCGAGGATCATGGGGCACCTCCTTGGTGGGGGATTATAGCAGATCGTCCTCTTGGTCCCAACGGGGAAGCTGGATGACGGTAAATACTCCGGAATTGAGGTCGACGGTGTCTCCGACTGGGGCTCGGCCCCGCGCGGCCAGGGCAATGGTGTGGACACCGCGGGAGATGGGGAGAATGAGTCCGAAGGAAAAATGGCCGAAGGAGTTATTAGGGACGCTGGTGGACGGGCGGTTAGAGAGGACCTCGGCGCCGTCGAGGAGGATCATACCTTCGAAGTTGGAGGGGGCTCCGGTAGCGTTGAAGACGGAAAAGGAACCGCTGGCCCAGAGCTCGCCGGCATCGAAGAATCGCGTGACCGTAAGGCCGGGGATGGCGGTCATGGTTAGTGTAAGCTCGAAGGGTGCTGCAGGTCCGCGCCGCCGACTGTATCGCGCCATAGCTTGGGGTCACGCTAGAAGATCCACTGGATCCCGGCCGCCGGCGCTTCTCCTGCGTCGCGCTCGTTGAAGAACTTGCGCTTGATGTTGGCGCTGGCGGAGACCCACGAGATGGTGCGCTGGTTGATGATGCGGCCGTCGGAGAAGACGGAGATCTTGACGGCGCGGGGAAAGCGAGCCCGGGGTGTGCGGGGAGCGACGGGCCTAGTGCTTCGATTGATGCTGAGGCGGCCGATCGGGGGGATGAAGATGCGGGTGGTGGCAAGATCGGGCTCAGGGTCGAAGATAACGGTGATGTTGGTATGGACTTCGAGGGTGCCGGCGACGGACTGGTCGTGACGGAATCGGGCGAGGAGGGTAAAGGGGACGGTGGTTATGGGGAAGTTGACGTCGGACATCCAGGACTGGTTTTGATTGGCGATGGTGAGGAAGGCCATCTGGTACTGGCGGCCGGCGGCGTCGATGGTTCGGTTTTGTTCCCAGATCTGGTTCGCAGCGTCATAGGTATCGATGGAGAGGGGATCGAGGAGGCCGATGGCGCCGGGGGTCCATTTGACGGCGAGGAATATGCGGCCTTCGCCTGTTCCTGCGTCGCAGTTGAAGTTGACTAGGACGGCGCGGATCCGGCCGGGTTCAAAGACGGGAGAGATGACCTGGGAGACGCCGGTGGCAATGGCGTTGCTAGAGTCGACGGAGTACTCGCGGGTGCCGCCGGTGAGTTCGAGGCGACGTGCGCGCCTTTGTTGGGCACGCACGTCTTCTTCAGCCTCTTGACGACGGGTGGGGATAATACCCGTACGGCGGAGATCGGCGATCTCGTCCTCGGGCGTGGGGACGGGCTCGTCGGTGAAGGGGAGATCCTGGACCAGGGAGTGGCGGAATAGGTCCAGGCGGACGCTCCTTGCAAGGGCTTGGTTAAGCGCGATGTCGCGCGGCATGGGGGATCCTCCTTAGATGACTTGGGCGGGTCGCTCGGCCCCGGGGAGCCTGATGATCTCGACGGGGAGGATCCGGATGGCGTCGGCGACATCGGCATTGATGCGAAGGTGGACCCGACCGCGTCCTTCGGTTTCGAGGAGGTAGTTGTTATCGCGGAGAGGGTCGAAATCGAGGTACGCGTAGGTGTCGTGGACGCGAACGACGGAGGCAGGGCCTTGGCTGATATCGTTCGCGGCATAGACGCCGGCCGCCGCGAGGCGGTGGAGCTCTGTGCTGAGGTCCCATTCCGGGAAGGCGCGGATGATGAAATCATTGTGGAGGCTCTCCCAATTGGCGAGGGAGTAGAAGTTCTCCACGTTGTCGACGAGGAGCTTGAGGGTGCCGATGCTAGCGTTGAAGGAAGTGCCGGTGGGGACGGTGGTCCCGAAGAGGAGGACGCCGGGGATGGGGTTGCCGAGGGGAAGGTCGGTGTCATGCTCGCCGGTGGCGGTGGGAGTCTTGTTAAAGGTGGTGTACTTGAGGAACTGGTCGGGGACGGCGTCGAGGAGCTCGATCTGTTCGACCTGGACGGTGACGCCGGTGATGTTGGTGAAGGCGGCGGCGATGGTGAGGGAGAGGACAAGGTCTCCGGATCGGGACGCGGGGAAGGCTTCGTTCATCCAGTAGGGGACGCGGGCGAAGGGCAGGGGGATTGTGAGAGTGGTGGTCTCGTTAATGGGATCGCTGATGCGGGAGGTGATGGGGAAGCGGCCCCAGAGGGCAGCGGCCATGCGGAAGAGGTCGGCGAGGCTGAGGCTGACAATACTGGTGCCTTTGAATCGGACATCGACGCTGCTGAAGACGGCAAGGAGGTTCGCAAGGGTGGGGTTGATGTTGGCGGCGAGGACCTGGGCCCGGAGTGTAATGAGGAGGAAGCTGATGGGGTTCACTCCGAGATTAGTTTCGATGGGGTTGCCGGCGGCGGCGACGGCAACATCCTGGTGAAGGACGGTGCGGAGGTAGCGCGACATGGTGGGATCCCTCCTTAGAGGATGCGGAATGTTTCGGGGAAGCGGATGATACGGCGGCGATCTTTTTCCTTGGGTTTGGGGAAGAGGCGATCGCGGAGGAAGATGCGCTTCTGGAAGAAACTAAGACCGCTGAGCGCGGTATCGACGAGATCGGTTTTCTGGGCCTGGGCGGCGGCTCGCGCGGTGGCGACGTCGGCGGCGGCGAGTTCCTTCTCAATGGCGACGTCGGCCAGGGCGAGGTCGAGGGCGAGGCGTTCCTCGCGCTCGCGGTTAAGGCCGCGCTCCTTTTCGAGGCGGACGGTCTTGAGTTCGTCGACGAAGGGCGCGAGGCGCCGCTCTGTGTCGAGGGCGATCTGGTCGCGCTCAAGGGTGATCTCCTTGAGGGCGAGGTCGAGAGGGGCGTTGGCGCGGATGACCTCGACCTTTGCGGCGATGTCCTCGCGGGTGATGGGGGTGGAGCGGAGGCGGTCGATCTCGGCGGTGATCCGGTTGGTCTCGGCTTCGGACTTGTTCAGCTTGGCGAGGAGACCGGCGGAGCGGAGGGCCTCGACCGCTTCGTTGCGGTCGTTCTTCCCGAAGATGGCGCGGGCGGCACCTTGGGTGATGGCGAGGCCGGTAGCACCGATGATGAACCAGCCGAGGGGACCGATGGCGTAGATGGTCTTGCGGGGAGGGGTGGCCTGGAGGTCGAGGAGTACTTGCCTCGTTTGGGGTGAAGCGCGGATGACGCGGACGGTCGCCTTGACGGCCATGGTTCAGGGCTCCTAACGAGTGCCTCGGTCTCGCGCTTGGGCCGCCGCGACGACGGCGTTGACAACGGCGCTGACGCGTTGGAGGTTGGCGGGATCCCGTCGGGGCCGGCGCGGGGGCAGCGTAACGGCCGCGATCGCTTCACGGATGGGGGCGAAACCGCGGGAAAAATCCTCGGCCGCTGCGGCAACACCAGGCCCAAAGCGAACGGTGCCAAGCTCGAGGGATCTCCTCCTCCATTTCTGTGTGCCGACGCGGCTGACGCCGCGCCCGAACCGCCCTTCGGTGGCCGCTCGGGTAACGGCGTCGCGGTAGTTGCCCTCGGCGGCGCCGGCGTTTGCCGCCCAGTCCTTGGGGGTGGTTCGAACGCCTTCTTCGTAGTCGGGGCCGGCTTGCCCGGCTCGGCGTACCCATTTCTCGCGGATCCGTTCGAGGGCTTTGATGGCTGCCATGGGCGGTCCCTCCTGGTCGAGAGGTTAGGAGGGCCCGGCAGCAGGAAAGACAAACGCCCGGCGAGGGTTGCCCCTGCTGCCGGGCGTTTCGGATGGATCGGGGTTATTCTGTTCCTTCGGCTCCTATGGTGTCAAGGGGTTTTTCTGGTGGGATGTGTTTCGCCCGGGTTTTGTGGAGTTCGCGGCGGAGCTTGGTGATTTCGGCCATGGCGTCGTCGAGGCGATCGGCCGCGAGGAAAAGGTAGTGTTCGCCTTCGGGTTCGAGTTTTTGGCTGCGGGCGCGGTCGATGAACATCGCAACATCGCAGAGCAAGGATAGTGCGTCGGTTGCCATCTTGATCATGGTTCTACCTCCCTGTGGTTAGCGGGGGGTTCATCGGCTGGAGGGGGATAGGGGTGGAGACAGCCCCAGCAGACGTAGATGGTGGTGAGTTGGGAGACGGGGAGCATTTTGTCGCAGGCTCCGCAGGCGACGCCCACGGCTTGGCCGGAGTAAGGCTGGACGGGTCTTGTCTCTGCGGTGGGGTGCTGGCCGGTTTCGCGGAGGGTGCGTTCCCAGTCCTCGAACCAGATTCGGGCGGTCCGGCTGGTGGCGCCGTTGTCGTCGGCCATGCGGATGAGGTAGGCGCGATAGCCTTCGTCGGTGACGTTGTTGAGTTGGCGTCCGACGGCGATCGTGATTTTGCCCTCGTGGATGGCGTCGAGGATGTTCTGGTGCCAGGCGTACATTTCGAGTCGGTTGTCGACCCAGCCGCGACCTTTGCCGAAGCGGCGGGCGACTAGGTCTACGTCCATGCCCCTGGTGATGACGAGTTGGTGGACAACGCGGGCCTCCTCGAGGGGGGTGAGGTCCTCCCGATGGATGTTCTCGACGAGGGTGAGGGTTTCTGTGTCGGGTGGAGGTCTTTGTATGACCTTGGCTTCGATGGTCTCCCAGCCGAGGAGCCTAGCTGCCAGGTAGCGGCGATCGCCGGCGATGATGGTATACGCGGAGTCGGTGGGCGTGACCACGATAGGCTGGAGGAGGCCGTGGGCTTCCAGCGAGGCGGCAAGCTCTTTAATGGTCTCCGGGCTCGGGTCGATCCGTAGTGGGTTCGGTGGCCGAGCTATGCTGGACATTGGCAAAGAGCGGAAGCGGGTCTGCTTCACGGTGTCCCTCCTGGTTGAGAGGCATGACGGTGACGTGATCGTCGTGGACGTCGAAGACGACGTGATCTCCTGGGGCAAGGTTCCAAGCGCGGCGGAGGGGCGCCGGCAGGCAGACGATCGTGCTCCCTCCGTGCCTTATGAGCTTCCGATAGAAGCGGGTCATGGGTCTCCCTCCCCCCCCTCGCTGCCAATGTTCCGATGGCGGATGCTGGCGTGCTCGTAAGTGGTGGGTGCCTCGTATGATGCTACGCGGTGCCAGCTAAGGGTGAAGATGGCTGCAGATTGAGTATCGGGCTGCTGGGCTCCATCGGAGAATAGGTCGAGGGCAGCGCGGATGCCGGAGACGATGATGCAGATGGGGTGGTGTTGGGGTTTGCAGATTATGACCTTGTAGTTAGGCATGTCTCTCCTTCCGGATGTAGGTTTGCGATCCGCTACATATAATAGGCAGGAGGTATGCATATGTCAAGCCTTTTCTTGGAATGCTGCACCGCTCACGTATCCACAGGTTATCCACAGGTTATCCACAGGTTATCCACAGGGCCTGCATATACCACCTGTTGTGGTGATGTGCCCCCTCCCCCTTGCGGAAATGCTAAGGAAGGGGGAGGGGGTTAGGGGGTGGAGGTTCAACCTTTAACGTACTACTCCTAGTTCTTTCTTAAGGGGGGGGTTGGAAGGGGGGGGGTAAAACAGCGTTTTGCCCCCCCCCTGGCGGGTTGGTGTGTCGTTTTTACCCCACGATTGATGCACTTCAGGCCGGCGCGCACCTAGCCCGCGACGGTTTGAATGTTTGGGCCTGGCGGCCGAGGGCCGAGTCTGTCCAGGGGGTCACGCCGGGGGGTTCGGGTTTCGAGCCGCCTACTCCGTGGCGTACACGTC
>JBHIDB010000047.1:0-8948 GCA_046759865.1 Thermoplasmata archaeon | reverse complement strand
GGCCCAACACATCCTCAACTTTTTTGGGTACGCGGAACGGATCATCGACAACGTCTTGGAGCCCGATGACCGGGACGCCTTTTACATGTTGGAGGATTCAGGAATCCTCACAACGGAACGAGAGGAGACCACTCTCTACGACGGCCGGGAGTGGCGGATTCACTACTGGCTCTTCCGAAAGGAGCGGATTTTCGAGCTGGCAAACGCCGCCCCACCCCTCGAAGAGACGATCCCGGATCTCGACACGGTCTACGAGGAGATTCCCGAGGACCTCTGGGAGACCCGACGGCCGGGGGAGCCGGAGCCGTAGTCAGAGAAGCAGAATCCGTTGGACCGCCGTGGGGTACTGGAGGAGGAACTCCAGACCCAGGGAGTACGGGAACCAGGCGCGTCCTTCCCGGAAGGGGTAGGCCCGTTCCACCCCGGCCAGGCGGCGGAGCACGGTCGCCGCCAGCCTGGCCTCCACGGACGCCTGGTTCTCCAGATCCGCGTGGAAGCGGAGGGTGATGGGTAGGCGAAGGCGATCCCGCTCCTCGTCCGACGTCACGGCCGCCAGCCCCTGAAGGACCTTCTTGTCGAAAGCGTATGACTCTCCCTCTCGCGTCGTCGTGCGGGGATGCTCCTCCTCCAAGAGCTGACCCAAGCTCCTCGTTCGTGAGACGAGCCCGTGGGCGAGCCGACCCATCTCCAGTCCCACCCAGCGGTCCACGGCCTCCTCGTCGAACAACGGGGGACCGAGACGTGGCGAGAGTTTAAGGCTTCGTCGCGACCGTTCAGTTTCGGTTACCCCTCCATGCCACCCTTTTTAGTCCCCTCTAGGTGGAACCCCGGTGCGTTTCCCTTACCCGCCCCGGCCCCACCAGAAGGAGACGCTCGGGCTCATGGAACGGGCCTTCGCGGGGGGACACCTCGTCCTGCAAGCGGGGACTGGGTCGGGGAAGACGGTCAGCGCGCTCTACGCGGCCCTTACCCAGGCCGTGGAAGAGGACCGTGTCATCCTCTACTTGGTGCGCACGAATTCCCAGCAGCGGCAGGTCATGCTTGAGCTGCGCAAGCTGGGCCCCTTCGGAGTCGCGTTGCAGGGGCGCCGGCGTCTTTGCCTCCTTGCGGAGGAACGTCACATAGGACCCGGGTCCGCCGACGAGCTTTCCCACTTCTGCCGGGATCGGAAGGAGGAAACGCTCACAGGGATAGAGGGTTGCCGCTACTATCGGGGCCTTCTCGAGGGGGACGGTGAGGCGATGGGCCAGTGGGTCCGCGCGGCCCACCCCACGGCCGAGGAGGCCCGCGAACACTTCCGGGCCGAGGGCATCTGCCCCTACGAGCTCAACAAGATCCTTGCCCCCCAGGCCAGGGTGATCACGGCCCCCTACGTCTACTTCTTCGAGCCGGCTCTGCGGAGGACGCTGCTCGAGACCCTCGCACGGCCGCTCGAGGACATCCTCCTCATCGTGGACGAAGCCCACAACCTCCCCGCCCACTGCCGGGAGGTGGGCTCCTTTCGGGTCTCTGTGGAGGCTGTGGAGCGGGCCGAGAAGGAGCTCATGGACTACGGGGACCCCGAAGTGGCCGAGGGGGTAAGCTCTTTCGACCTCCTGGAGATCGTCGTCAACGGTCTCCGCGGGCTGGCGGCGGAGTACGTCATCGAGGAGGACGGTTTCCTCCCCCCGCTGGCCATGGAGGGCCGGGTGATGCAGGAGTTCGCCATCACGACCTCCCGCCTGCGGGGGATGCTCGGGGCACTGGCCACCACCGGAGAGGCGATTCGGGAGGCCCGGAGGCGGGCCGGGTCATTGGCCCGGTCCTACACACTGGGGGTGGCCCAGAACCTGCTACGTTGGATGACCACGGAGGAGCTCGAATACGCCAAACTGATCCTCGGGGGGGAACGCCCAGCCCTCCACGCCTACTGCCTCGACCCCTCCCGGGTGGCCGAGCCCGTCCTGGCTTGCCACGCCTCCCTCCACATGTCGGGGACCCTTGCCCCCCTCGAGGAGTACCGGGATGCCCTGGGGCTGCCCCCGGACGCCCTCCTCCGGGCCTTTCCCAGCCCCTTCCCCCCGGAGAATCGACGGGTGGTGTACCGGGACCACGTCACGACCCGGTACCAGGAGTTGCGGGAGGCCCCCGAAGCTCTGACCCGCCTCCGGGGGGAGGTACAGGCCCTCCTGCGGGGCTGCCAGCGCAACACCCTCTTCCTCTTCCCGAGCTACCGGCTCCTGGAGTCCTTCCTCGATCTCAGGAGGGAGAGCCAGGTCCCGGTCTACGTCGAGCGGCGAGGGATGGGCCAGGCGGCCCTGATGCGGTCCCTGGACGCCTTCCGCCGGACGACCGCCGCCCTCTTCGCCGTCGTCGGAGGCCGCGTCGCCGAGGGGCTCGATTTCCCCGATCGAGAACTGGAGGTCGTGGTGCTGGTGGGCATCCCCTACCCGAAGCCGACGGCGGCCCTTCGGGCCCTGGTGAACTACTACGACTGGAAGTTCCGGAAGGGGTGGGAGTACGGGGTGCTGGCCCCCACGACCCGACGTCTCCTCCAAAGCCTGGGCCGGCTCATCCGCTCCGAGCGCGACCGGGGCATCGCCATTATCCTCGACCGCCGGGCCCCCTTCTTCAAGCGCGCCCTGGGCCCCATGATCCTGACGGAGAACCTGCCTCAGGCCATCGAGGAGCATCTCGAACCGAACCCGGAGATGCGCGCGTCCTCACCATGAGGCGGGTTCCGCCCGCCGCCGCCGGTTCCCCGTCCGGGCGATGACCGAGGTTACTATGAACCGGCCGGGGCCCCACACCAGCGCGAAGTAGTTCTGGGCGTGTTTCGCCCGCCGCAACTTCACACACCGGATGCGAAGCTGGACGTCGCTGTCCCCGACCTCGGCTTGCTGCAGCAGAAAGATCCCGTCCGAGAGGAAGTCCTCCTCGTAGGCCACCAGGCGGCGGGAGTGGAAGGGGATCTCAGAGATGAGGAAGCACGTGGGACCCAGGTCCCGGAGGAAGGCGAAGAAGTGGAAGAGATCGCGCCGGGGATTCTCCATCTCGCTCAAGGAGTAAAGGCCGGACAGGGCGTCGATGGCCAAGAGGTCGAAGTCGTGGTCGTAGACCCGTTTGGCGATGTACTCCTGAAGCGCCTCCAACCAGTCCTTCTGGCTGTCCTGCTCCCGGTGCTCCCGCCGGATCCGCCCGAGGTCAAGGATGTAGAGTTCCATGTCGTCGAGGCCCCCCATGCCCAGCTCCTCCATGGCGGCCTTGAGGTCCTCGTACCCCTGCTCGAAGGTCACGAAGAGACCCTTGCGCCCCTTCTCCCGGACGTTGTGGTAGAGGACGCTGAAGACCAGGGAGGTCTTCATGGTCCCGGGGGTCCCACAGACCAGGACGACGCTCCCCTCGGGGATGCCCCCGCCCAGAGCCTGATCGAACCCCTCGACGAAGGTAGGAACGCGCTCCACGCCCGAAACCTCTGTGGGGTCGCTATAAAGGGATGCGGGGGCGGTTATCTCGCGTGAAAACGTCGCGAGGCTGAAATAGGGCGGCCCATCTGGGGAGCCAGTGGTCCTCCTCACCCTGCTCCTGGCCTTCTGGTTCTTCCTCCCCGCCTACATCGCGAACCCCGCGGCGGCCCTGGTGGGCGGGGGCACCCCCATGGATTTCGGGGTGACCCTTCGGGACAAGCGGCGCCTCTTCGGGGACGGGAAGACATGGCGGGGGTTCGTCGGGGGAGGTCTCATCGGGGTGGCCCTCGGGACCCTCATGTGGGCCGCCACGCAGCCCTTTCCGGGGACCCCCTTCTCTTACGGGCCCTTCCCGGTCTTCCTCGGAATTGTGGCTGCTCTCGCCTTCGGGGCCCTCCTCGGGGATCTCCTGGGAAGCTTCCTGAAGCGGCGGTGGGGCATCGAGCGCGGGGAGAAGGCGGCCATTCTCGACCAGTACGACTTCGTGCTCGGGGCGTTTGTTGTGACGGGCGTAGCCTTTCCGGCCTGGGTGGCCATGCACTATCTCGTGGGCCAAGCCGCCCTCGGGATGGCCCTCATCATCATCGTTACGCCACCCCTCCATAGGGCTATCAACCTGCTCGGCTATCGACTGGGCAAGAAGGAGGTCCCTTGGTAAGCACGCTCGTGGAGGCCCTGGTGAAGAGCGGGGCCCTGCAGTTCGGGGACTTCACGCTGACGTCTGGGAAGATGAGCAACTACTACGTGGACCTCAAGGCTGCCTTCACGGACCCCGGGCTGCTCATGCGGGTGGCGGAGGAGCTGGGCCCCTACGCGCAGGGTTTCCAACGGATGGCCGGGACGGAGCTCGGGGCGGTCCCCATCCTCGTGGCCTTGGCCCTGGAGACGGGATTGCCCTACGTCATCATCCGGAAGGAGTCCCAAGCGCACGGCACGGGCCGACGGTACGAGGGGGAGGTCCGGGAAGGCGAACGGATCCTCGTCGTGGAGGACGTGACGACGACGGGAGGAACCGTACGTCGAGGCGCCGAACTCCTCCGGGGGGAGGGGGCCGTCGTGGATCACGCCGTGTGCGTCGTGGATCGGGAGGAGGGGGCGGCGGAGAGCCTGGAGGCCGTAGGCATCACGATGCAAGCCCTCGTGCAGGCCCGCAGCCTGAGGGACCTGGCGCCCTGAGGGAGCACTTTCGGCCACCCCCTCTTCGGGCCTATATACCAGGCTTCCGTGGGCACCGCGATGACGCGTGTAAGCATGCGTCGCCGGGGGAATGAGGCGGTCTTGTCCTTCGACTACGACCGATTCCTGGTGAAGGCGGTCAAGACCCTCGACCGGAGGCGGTACGACCCCATGACGAAGGAGTGGACCGTCCCTATCCACTACTATGCGGACGCGGTGGCCACCCTGGAAGCCGTAGGTGCCGAGGTGGAGATGGATCCGGAGTTGGCGGACCTCCACGAACGCGCCGTGGTTCCTCCCAAGGCCCGCCCCGAGGTTACGGTGGAACGGGCGGGGGGCCAGTATGTCGTCCGATTCGACTACGACCGAAGTCTCGTTCAGGCCATCAAGAAGGTTCCCGGGCGGAATTTCGACTCCGTGGCCCGGGCTTGGTTGGTCCCCGTGGAGGAAGGGTCTCTGGAGAACCTCCTGGCGACCCTCCGGGAAGTCGAGTGTTCGGTTCAGATGGCCCCGGACGTTAAGGCTTAGAAACCCCCTTTCTCTCTCCGTTCCAATGGGGGAGAGGTGGCTCCTGGAGCTCAAAGCCCGTCGTCCCGATCTGGGGGAGGAGACCGTCTGGTGCGCGGCGAACGCGGATCCCGTCGCGGAGATCAGCCAGGAGGACACCTATTTTCGTATCGAGCGGGGCCGTCTAAAACTTCGGCGGGTGGAGGGAGAGGACGCCGGCACGCTGATCTACTACCGCCGTGAGGACCGGGCGGACCCCAAACGAAGCCGCGTCTCCCTCCTCTCCGTCGCGGAACCTACGACGCTTCGGACCGTCCTCCGGGAGGCGTTGGGGATTCTCGTGGAGGTGCGGAAGCGGCGCCAGATATACCGATGGGGCCAGGTCCAGATTCACCTCGATGAGGTCGACGGGCAAGGCGCGTTCCTTGAGTTGGAGAGGATCATCGAATCGACCCGGGACGAGGAGAGGGCCTGGGCCGAGTTTGCCGAACTGCGCGGTGTGTTAGGCATTCGGGAGGAGGACTTGGTCGCGGGGTCTTACAGCGACCTCGTCCTGAAACGGGACACCGACCGCCGACGGGCGTAGAGTATTTCTTCCACCAACGATGGCGGGCCATGTACCTTCGCTACTTCGGCATCAGGGTCACCGACCTGGACCAGTCCCTGAAGTTCTATGCGGAACTTCTCGGGCTGAAGGAGGTCGGTCGTGGCAGCATGCGTGAGTACGGGGGCGGTCGGGGGGATTGGGTTCTTCTCGAAGACGCGACCTCGGGACAGCGCCTGGAGCTGAACGCGTATCCCAAGGACTCCCGATGGCACGCCCCATACGTGCCCGGGGAGGGCCTTGATCACCTCGGATTCGTGGTGGACGACGTCCCCGCCGCGTATGAAGAACTCATTGCCAAGGGGGCCGGTCCCACGGAGATCGACCCGGCCAGCACGGAGGGTTACCAGGCCTTCGTCACCGATCCCGATGGCAACTGGATTGAGTTATTCCTGCACGATTGAAATGTTGGCGGCGAGACCAACACCCCTCTGATCCTGGTAATCGTCTCAGGCCAGTTCTCGGAGGAGTCCCTCCTCCGTGTAGCCGAAGGGCGCCAGCATGGTCTCCCCGGAACGGGCTAGGAGCCGGAGATACTCCCACTCGTCCGCCGTGTCGTCCTCCTGGAGGAAGGCGGCGAACTTCACCTTCTGCTGGAAGTCCCGAGACCTCCGATTGGTGATGACGTAGCGGACGTACTCCCCTGGCTCTGTCTTGAAGCCGCGGACCTTCAGCTGCCGCAGCGCCGCAGCGGTGTAGTTGAGGACCACATACTCCTCCAGCGGCTTCGTCACGACCTTGGAGATGACGAGGTCCTCCAGCGGCACGACCCCGTCCCGGAGGTTCTCGGCGGCCTCCCGGAGGACCTGGATGGCCGCGGGGATCGCGTCCCGGAACTCCTGGGCGTCCTGTGTCTGTCGAAAGACCTCCAACATGCCGGTCTGGGCTTGGACGACGAAGGGAGGCGTGTCGTGCCGCCGGACCTCGATGCCCCGTAGCTTCATGTCCCCGTCCTCAAAGAGGCCATAGTAGCGGTTCAGAGCCCCGACGCCGGTGGTCTTGCAGGGCAGGAAAACGATCCATCGGTAGGTGCCCTCCAGGTCGAGGGGGAGGCCGATGTCGTCCTGGATGCGGCGGACGACCTCATCCACCGGGGCATGGCTGGGTAGAGGGCGCAGCCAGAGGGAGTCGACGATGCCATGGACGACCTCGTAGCCGTGCGCCTCGGCGATGTGCACGCTCCGGACGAGGAGCTCCCGCGCGTAGGCGTTGATGGCTTCATGGCACTCAATCCGACCATAACGTGCATTTTTATACCCCTGGTAGCCAAACGAGTTTGAGGCAAAGACCATGCCTTCCACCAGGAAGCCCTTGGGTTGATTGTCCACCTCGAAACAGTGCACAAAAGGCGACTCCGGGCGAACCCACTCGATGGATTTGATTGGGTAGAAGAGCACGTCACCGTCTTTCTTCTCGAAGGCGGAGGGCGGGAATGCTTGGAGTTTGGCCTTATGGAGGTCCTTCAGCCAAATGCCATCAAGATATGCAACGGGGAAATGGATAGCGTGGAGCGGATAGTCGTGGATCCGTTGGGAATAGATGTGGCTCGGAATCCCTAAAGTTCCAAGCAACAGCCGAACCCGTTCTAGGAAGGGTCTGTGAGCGCTGGCAATCTGCGCTTTCCGCTTGGGATGAATGTATCCATCGCTGGCAATCAAACCTGCAACAAAACCCCTTCTCGCATCTTCAGGGGCGTTCAAGAGCCAGTCGGGGATGACTAGTTTTCCTTTCCTGAACGATGGCCCAACATGCAGGACGTCTCGGAAGATTCTCTTCAGACCGCTACTGTTGAATTGAACAACCCACATCCTCGCGTGGGTTTCCTTCCGGACCACCCCAATGACCCCAAACTTCCTGTCAACAAGATCGAGCAGCTTTCCGACGAGTTCCGATTCATCCATCCCCACGTATAGCCGAATCATGTTCCCGGTCCCGCTCCCGTCGCCCATGAAGAAACCAATCAGGAACCCCAGGTCGTAGTCGATTTCGATCCTTGCGGGAATGAAGTTGAGGACGCCTCCATGGCGCCGGCCATGTGCTGTTTCCAGTAAGTCCCAATCCGCGAGGGGCAGGTGGAGGAGAGGGAGGAAACGGAGAGGGATCACTCCAGTCTCCTTCCAGATGTAGGGACTTCGCGGTGCATATCCTGCGTTGCTCGCGTGTCGATTGACGTCTTTAAAATGCGATTGCGCTCGCTCTCTTAGGCTTGGCCCGCGGACCCTCCAACATTCTAAATCTTTCAGGCCCTGGCTCTGAGACAACTCATAAGCCACATTCAGACTCTTTGCCGAATTGGAAACGTCCGGACCCCAACTCCTCGCTACGGGAATTTTCTCTCCGACCTCTAGGGCGTCAGCGCGTTTCCGCTCCCATCCCGTCTCGTTTTGAACAAAGAATCGATGATTAGGCGTGACGAGCACTTCTCGCCCGCCTACGAGCGAAATTCTTACCATCCGCTCGGGCGAGGGGGACTTGATTAGTCTCCTAACGGGTTTCTCGACGACGTTTTGCTGTGAGTCCAGCCCATACACACACAGTTCCTCAAAGGGCGAAGCGATTCCTGGACCACTGGGGATGGCTCTGTCTATGATCTCGGCGATGGGAGCTATTTTCGCGATTCCCGCTTCCTTGTATGGGACTAGCGTGCTACCATCGTAACACGTTACGAGCATCCACTTCAGAATGCAATCCCGGGCCTCGTAGACCGCCTGGTTCGGTCCGTTCTCCTTCTTTCGCCGTTTGTAGTACTTCTTCCTCTCCAAGACCGGGTCCAGATAAACCGGGATAAGCCCTCTCCGGCGCACGCACGTGTGGTGCCCGACCCCCGGTGCCACCATGCCGTCTTCCTTGCAGCAGGGACAGAAGATCGTCTCCGGCGAGATGTTGAACGTCCGCATGATCTGGGGGTACAGGGAGGCGTAGTCCACCTCCACGATCCCCTCGTGGATGCCCACCTGCGGCTCTAGGATGAAGCCGCCGCGGTCGCATAGGACGAGCTCCTCCACCGTCTTGAAGACCTCGGGCAGGTTCTTCTTCCAGAGGACGACGTAGCCCCGCCAGTGGGCCTCGTTCACCTGCATCGCCGTGATGGCCGTCCCGGGGGTGAGGCGAAGCATCTCCTGGGGGACCAGCCGAGCCAACCGGGACATCTCCGCGAGCCCATGGAGGCCGCTCTCCCGGTGGGCGAAATGGTTCGCGTCCAGGTGGAGCCGGCC
>JBHIDB010000046.1:0-9116 GCA_046759865.1 Thermoplasmata archaeon | reverse complement strand
GCCTTTGACATCATGGGCGCCAAGGCTGCCGGCCTCAAGGCCTTCTGGATTAACCGCGCGGGTGGAGAGATGGATCCGCTGGACCTCGAGCCGGACCTCGAGGCTCGAGACTTCACGGAGTTCGTGAGCCTCCTGGAAGAATCCAAGATGGGGGCCGAGGGACGGACCTCTCAGAAGTGAGTTCGCCTAGCCGCCGTTCCTCATCCGGAGGGCCGCCCAGACCCGATCCGACGTCAAAGGCATGTCGAGGTGCACGATGCCGTACGGGGCAAGGGCATCGACGACGGCGTTCACCACGGCCGGCGCCGCCCCGATGGTCCCCGCTTCCCCCACCCCTTTGGCCCCGAGAGGGTTGTGGGGCGACGGCGTCTCGTGACGGACGCTCTCGATGGCGGGACTCTCGAGCGCCGTAGGGACCGCGTAGTCCGGGAAGCCCAGGGTAAGCAAGTTCCCCTCCTCGTCGTAGCGGGCCTCCTCCCAGAGGGCTTGCGCGATTCCCTGGAGCGCGCCCCCGTGGACCTGACCCTCTACGAGCCGCGGGTTGATCACCGTGCCGCAGTCGTCCACGGCGACGTAGCGGAGGATCCGAACCTTGCCGGTCTCCCGCTCGACCTCAACTACGCAGACATGAGCCCCGAAGGGGAACACGTAGTCATCGGGCTCGTAGAAAGAGCTAACCTCCCATTCCGGGCGTTCGGTGCTCGAGTGACTCTCCTTGAAGGACCGGGCCAGGTCCCAGAGGGTGTATGCCCGCTCCGGGGCGTCCGGGACGAAGGCCTTTCCCCCGACAAGGACGACGTCCTCCGGTCGGGCTTCGAGCAGATTGGCTGCCAAGCGTCGGGCGGTCTCGGCCATCATGCGTCCGGCCAGCAACGAGGCACCCCCCTCTACGGGCAACCCCCGGCTCCCGAACGTCCCGACCCCCCAAGGGGTGGTGGCCGTGTCCCCATGGCGAACCTCCACGGCCTCTATGGGAATCGTAAGGGTGTCGGCAACGATCTGGGCGAGGCTCGTCTCCTGCCCCTGGCCATGGGGGTGGGCCCCCGTGTACACCACTACTCTGCCGGCAGGTTCCACGAGCAAGCGGCAACCTCCCGGCGAGCCGAAACCGGAGACCTCTACGTAGGTGGCCATCCCGATGCCGATGAGGCGCCCTTCCTCGAGGGCCCGCGCCTGTTCTGCCCGGAGTCGAGTGTACTCCACGACTTCGAGGGCCTTCTGGAGCGCCGCTTCGTAATCCCCGCTGTCGTAGGTGTGGCCGGTGACAACTTGATAGGGGAAGGCCTCCGGAGGGATGAAGTTCAGGCGGCGGATCTCCGCGGGGTCCATCTCCAGTCGGCGAGCGAGGATGTCCACCATCCGTTCTACCGCGAAGGCGGCCTCGGGCCGGCCGGCCCCCCTGTAGGCGTCGGTTGGCGTCGTGTTTGTGAAGACGCCTCGGACCTCCACCCGAACCCCTCGCATGGGGTAGGCACCGCTTAGCATCTTCCCGAAGGGGCCTGCCGGGATGCCGGGCCCATCGGTGGAGGGATAAGCTCCCAGGTTCGCCATCGATCGGACATCGATGCCGAGAATCGTCCCGTCACGCCTGGCAGCGAGTCGGACGTCCTGGACGTGGTCTCGGCCGTGTGTCGTCACCAGGAAGTTCTCGGCGCGGGTTTCGACCCACCTCACGGGCCTTCCGAGTTGGCGCGCGAGGTTGCAGACCACGGCTTCCCCCGGGTAGACCGCAATCTTGCTTCCGAAGCCTCCCCCCACGTCGGGCGCGATGACCCGGAGGTTGGCCTCTGGAATCTCCAGGACCCGGGCAAGGACTTCCCTGTGGGTCTTCGGATTCTGTGAGGTTACCCAGAGGGTAAGGTGCCCCGTCTGGGAATCCCATTGGGCAACGGCCGCCCGGGGCTCGATAGCGGCCGGCTGGAGACGCTGGTTCACGATCCGCTCCTCGACGACGACATCGGCTTCTCGGAAGGCCCCGTCCACGTCTCCGCCCTCCAGCCGCCAGCGAAACGCCAGGTTGCGGGGCGCCTCCCGGTGGAGTTGGGGCGCCCCCTTCCTGAGGGCCTCCTCCTGACTCGTCACCACCGGCAGTGGCTCGTAGCGGACGTCCACGAGCTCCAGGGCGTCTTGGAGGACGTATGGGTCGGCGGCGACCACGACGGCGACGGCCTCCCCCGCGTACCGTACCGTGTCGATCGCCACCGCAGGGTAGGGAGGCTTCTTGAGGCCGGCCTCCTCCAGTCCCACCTCCGTGGGGAGCGGGCCCAACCCCGTCGCGAGGTCCGTTCCACTCCACACACCGAGCACGCCTCGAACGCCCCTCGCGGCCTCCAGGTGGACTTCGAGAACCTTCGCATGGGCGTAGGGGCTCCGCACGAAGGCCGCGTAGACCATCTCAGGGAGAGAAAGATCGGCGACGAAACGGCCCTCTCCCCTGACAAACCGGCGGTCCTCCAACCGGGACAGCGGGGCACCGACGTATCCTTCATCTGTCGCACTCTGATCCGGCATGCCTGCCTCACCTCGTCGGAGACCCCGGCCCCCTTCCCCAGACGCCGCCTTCGTTAAGACCTTCGGGCGGCCAGCCAGACCGGGGCTGGTTACGGTTCGGGGGGCACTGTTCCACCCAACGTTGGTTGAGTGCCGAGTGCATGGTGTTTCAGCCAGGTTGGCAAATGCTCCAACCACTAATAGGGGGCTTACGGGCCGTCACCTGGCCCTTACGTTCCGTGGAAGAATGTTCTGTTTCTTGTTCAGAGCGTACCCTCATCCGAGGAGATCCTCCCGATTCGGCTTAGAGGCATCCAGGTGATGGCAGAACCCGGCAACGAGGGTCCTTATTCCCGGAAAACGGCTGCGAATTCCTTGTCTTTGGCGTAGTCCCAAGAAGCGATGCGTTCGGACTCGACGCTGATGGTCACCCACTTGCTTAGCCCGAACAGGCGCTTTGTCCAGGCTTCTACTCTGTCACCCGGCATCCACGTCTCGTTGACCCGCATCATCTCAGACAACGTCCCCTCCTTCACGCCCGCCTTACCGTAGATTAGAGCGCCCTTAAAGTCCGATAGCTTGTTTCCGCCGACATCTACGAGGACGGTAACCGTCCCGTTGCGTTTCACGTTTCTCGCCTTGCGGCTGGCTTCTGGCGTTACCATGAGGATGCGCCCCGCCTCGTATTTGTAGTTCACAGCAGCCGCATGAATGGTTCCGTCCGGGTTCAGACTGCAGAACCTTGCGATCTTCGCCTCCTTGAGCAAGGATTCCACATCTTCGTCTGTCAGATGAGGCGGTTGTGTGTATACCACTTATCCACCTCCCGCGGAGAGTGATCGGTCTTGCCGCATATGATGCTTCCCCGTGAGACGGCGACCCCCACCACGAGACCGGGGGGGCCAGCGGGGCAAGGTGGGACACTCAACCCCGCACCATAGGGGCACTAGGGGCTTACGGCCATCGGGGGACCGGGGTCCTAAGTAGCATAGTCAGGGGGAAGGCGATTGCCCCAAGGACCTTGGATGGAGTTCATCGCAACTGTTTTGGCAATGTCTATCAATCCGGCTACATTCCCGGCAGGTGCTCCCGCCCAAGCCTCTTCTCGTCCCCATCTAGCCGTCCACGCGCGACCAACCGCTCTGAAACACTCATTCCTTCGGCAATAACCAACATCGGATGGAACAGAACCGGTTCGGGGAAACATACTTATAGTAGCGAAGACAGATTAAAGGGCAGCGGGGGGCAAGTGGGTTAGATGGTCGTTAGACCCGAAGAACTCCAGGAGGCCCTGGAGAAGACACTCGACATCTCAACCGAAGAGGCGAGCGACACCGCTCTTCGGGTGCTGAACTACTTCGGCTTCAACTCGGTCATCATCGACAACGCCCTCCAGCAGGAGGACCGCAAGGTGTTCTACGACCTCCATGATGCGGGACTCCTCAACACGTACTGGGAGACGGTGATCCTCCCTACGGGGCGGTCTTGGCGCACGTTCTATTGGGAGCTCGACGCGCTGGCCATCGACCGGGCCCGCCGACGGCGGGAGGAGCGGCCGGAGGAGAGGGTCTACGAGACGCTCCCCGAAGAAATCTGGGCCCGCGTCGCGCCGTAAATTTCGCCATCGGGCGTCCCTTTCTCGCGGCATCCTGGGGAGAGATTGATTCCGTCCAGCCCTTGGCCAGACTTCCAACGGACGAATACCGCACCCGCCAGGATTATATAGACGCACCCGCTAAGCCGATGCCGGCCCAGGCTGGGCTATGGAAACCAAGTGGGCGCTATGCAAGGTGAACGGAGGCAAAGGGATGGACACAAACTCCAGACACAGGGCAGCGACGATGTTGTTGCTTTTCGTCCTGCTCCTCGGGGGGCTTGGACTCCTCACGGCGGACCTCTCGGCCGGGCAGCCCTTCGTGGTCACGGGAATCATTACCGACGCCGCTAACGCCACACGCCTCCCTGGTGTCGCCGTATCCTTGCTGGATGCCCACGGGCAGAAGGACCCCGTGACCATCCCCAGTGCCCTCGACGGGACCTACACCTTCACACCCACATCGGGGTTCTACAGGATTACCGTCGAGACACCGGGGTACTTCGATAACGAGACGGAGATCTTCCGCTTCGACAACAACGCCGACCTCCGGATAGACATCGAGATGGGGGCGATGCCACCTGCTTCGATCATGCTCACTGTACACGTTGGAGACGGGCCCATGAACATCACGGGTGCAGACGTCGAGGTATCCAACATTACGGCCTCTGGCACGCAGTCCTTAGGCAAGAAAACTACGAACGCGACCGGGAATACGACCTTCTTCGTTTGGGCGGGGATGTTCGAGATCAAGGTCGACAAGACCGGTTTCGAGACAAGCGTCACGGTCGAGTCGATCTCCATAGACCCCGCGGTGGTTTCGGTCGACCTCGATCCGGCCCTCACCGTGTTCGGGAACGCCCAGGTACGCGATGGACCCTTTGTGAGCCAGGGGCTCGTCGCCTTCTTGTACGACCTCAACACGAGTGCGCCCCAAGCCAAAAGGCTCCTCGTAGCCAACGTGACGGGCAGCCTCTACACGTTCTCTGCCTATCCCGGGGACTTCATCCGGATTGTCGATGCCGACGGGATGGCCGCCAACATTACCCAGATCACTGTGAGCCCGACTGGGTCCGCAGATATCAGTGTCAACTTGACAGATTCACCCGAAGAACGGGTGGACACCGTCATCCAGTACAGTCAGGGGGATTGGAACCGGTTGCACCTCTGGAGGAACCTGACGTTCAACAATGACACCACCTTCCCAGGCCTCCCATTCGCCTTCATCCGCCATCTGCGCTTGCAGATTGACCTGGCCCTGGGTGACGGCGACGGGACCCTGGACGCCACGGAACGGGAGGCCTTCCGGACGAACCTCACCGCGGCGGGTCCGAAGCACGTGGACACGGAGAACTTCTTCACGACGAACAGCGAGGCCTATCGGTCCGACCTCAACGGGATGGTGACTGATTACAACGTCTCCATCTCCGGCCTCGACCTGCCATCCGGTGCGGTCCAGGTCACGAGTCTGGCCAATTACACGGCCATTGATCCGACCATCGCCGTGAACCAGGAGAAGTACTACGTCAACATCACGGCGTCGCACGACACGGACGCGGAGGTGCGGGTGAACATGACCTACAAGGTCCAAGCCGTCCCCAGCTACGAGCGGGAGACCCAAACCATCACCGGGGCCGTGGACATCCAGAGCTATGTCCGGATCGTGGTCGACCCCCTTGTCGCCCCGGGGACCTTCCGGGTAGACATGGAGGTCGCCAAGTCCCTCTCGGGGACGGCCCGGGTCCTCGTGGTCGCGCCGGCCGATCGGTTCACAGAGACCAACGTGAGCGTCGACAACTACACCGCCATCGTTCCGAGGAACGTTTCTATGACGTTTAGCGCAGAGGACTCCACCGACCCGAATAGCCCCGACGGCAAGATCAATCCCGAGTCGAACTTCAACTGGACTTTCAATGGTACCACGATTCCGCAGAACGAGACCGCCTTTGGACTTCGGCCCGACGTGACCTTCTCGGTCATGGGGAACTACAGCGGGAACCTCACCATCGTGGAGGTGGGGGGCAACGAAACGTTCCGGCATTTCAACGTCTCCGTCGACGGCATCCTCCCTCTTGCCCGCTTAGAGAATAACGTCACCGGCTTCGGCATCGACGCCAACAACACAATTATCATCGTCAACGAGGGCGACATCGTGGAGTTCTTCGGGGGGAACTCCACAGACCGCGTCCATGACCAGATGATGGGAGTGGTCCTCGAGTACCGCTGGGACTTCAACGGAGATGGTTCGGTGGATGTCTTCGGCCCGAGCCCGAGCGTCGATTGGACCTTCGACGAGCCCGGGGAGTTCACCGTGAACCTGACCGTGGTGGACCAAGCCGGCCACGAAAGCCTCAACGCCACCATGACGGCGATGGTCGCGGACACGTCGCCACCCGAGGTCGAATTCCGCATCTTGGACGATGACTTTCAGGAGGTCACGAGCCTCGTCGAGCAGGTCACTTACCTCTTCGACGGTTCGGACACGACGGACAACCTGGACGGCGTGGCGAACATGACCTTCGAGTGGGACTTCGGCGACGACGCTACGGCGACGGGGTTGAACGTCACCCACATGTACGCGGACAACGGAAACTTCGACGTTGTGCTGACCGTCACGGACCAAGCCGGAAACGAGGGCAACGCCACCCGGAGCATTGTGGTGGGTGTCGATCCGGAGACCCGGCCCGACCTCGAGATCGAGCCCAATATCATGCTCATCGACCCCGCCAGTCCGGAGGAGTCCACCTTCCTCGGCGTGGTGGTTCTGTTCATCAGCTTTAACGTGACGAACGTACCCGGGCGCGCGCCGGCAAACGACGTGCAAGTCACCTTCTTCGCCTTCCAGTTCGGACAATCCCCCGGCGCCCCGGAGGAGATCACTCCGGTCTTCAAGGACGTCAGCGGGGTCCCCACCAACAACACGCTGGCGCCGGGGGAGATCAAAGTCGTCGAGTTCACGTGGATCACGGGTCCCCTGGGCAACTACACGCTCCGCGCCAACGTTACGGACCCGGAGGAGCCCGACCTCTTCATCGGACCCCGAAACACGGTGGAACTGCAGCTCGACGTTCGCGAGGCGGCCTGGAAGCAGCCCCTCCTCATCGGCTCCATCATCGCGATCATCGTGGGGATTCCGGTGGCCCTCTTCCTGCGACGCAGGCTTCGCGGACGGGGCCGTGAGCGGATTACGCGGTGAGACGAGGTCCTCCTCGAGGGGTCATCCGACCCCAGCGCCGGTGTCGTCCAAGGGTTGACGGGAGCCTCTACATCTCCTCGAGGGGCTGAATTCCCAGACACTCCAAGAGGTTTCCCAGGACCGTACGGAATGAGGTCACCAGGGCGAGGCGGGCAGTGCGGAGGTCCTCCTCGGCCTTCAACACCGGCGAGTCTCGGTAGAACTGATTGAAGGTCGTCGCCAACTCGTGACCGAAGAGGGCCACCCGGTTGGGACGCCGTCGGGCGGCCGCGTCGCGGAGGACGTCCGGAAACCGAGCCAACAGCTTCACGAGAGCCTTCTCATTAGGATGATCCAGGAAACTTGCATCCCATCCATCTAACCCATCGGATTTCGCCAGGATCCCTGCGGCTCGGGCGTAGGCGTATTGGAGGAAGGGCGCGGTCTGGCCCTCCAAGCTCAGCGCATGCTCCCATCGAAACAAGATCCGTTTCTCGGGCTGGACCTTGACGATGTTGTAGCGAACGGCCCCGATCCCCACCGCCTCCGCGATGCGGGCCATCTCCTCCTCGGACAGGTCTTCGCGTCGGGCCCGTACCGCGGCCAGGGCCCGTTCCACGGCCTCGTCGGCGAGGTCATCCAGGTGGACGACCCGCCCGCGCCGAGTGGAGAAACTTCCCTCGGGCAGGGCGACGAATGCGTAGAACACCGGCTCCACCTCCCGGTCGACTCCGAGAAGCCCAAGGGCCGCGGAGAGCTGCTGGAACTCCAGTCGGTGGTCCTCCCCCAAGACGTTCAGGACCTCGTCACTCCGCTCAAACTTGTCCAGGTGGTAGGCCAGATCTCGGGTCGTGTAGAGGGTGGTTCCGTCTCTACGCGTGAGAAACCACCGAGGGTCGCGTCCCGCGAACCCATGAGGGGTCATGTCGATGTAGAAGGCCCCTTCCTCCTTCTCCAAGTGGCCTCCCGTCCGGAGCCGCTCGACCACCCGTTGGGCACTCCCGTCGGCCAGGACCTGGTCATCCCAGAACAGGTTGTCAAAGGCAATCCCCAGGCGGTCCAGACTCTGGAGGATCCCGTCCATGATCTTCCTCGTGACGGCTCGCACCCGCTGCCTGAGCGCGTCGTCCCCCTCCTCAAGCCGGCGCACCATCTCGTCGATTGCCTCAGTGACGGCAGAATCCTCGGCCGCCTCCATCGCTTTCCGATAGAATCGGACCGATCGGTATACCTCCCCTTCGCGTTCCGGAGGCTCCAGGTCCTCCTCCAACACGTTGTCGAGGCCCCAGAGGAGCGTCAGGACCTGTCGACCGGAGTCATTGACGAGGAATTCCCTGGTGACCCGATACCCCGCCCGGTCGAGGAGTCGCGACAGGGTGTCGCCGATGATGGAATTCCGGGCGCGCCCGACGTGGACCGGCCCCGTGGGATTGGCGCTCGTGTGTTCCACCAGGGCGTGTCGTCCGTTCGGGGCAGCGCGCCCGTAATCCCCTAAACGGCGGAGGATCGTCCCCAAGGTGTGCTCGGCGAAGGGACCCAGGTCGATGTGGAAGTTCACGTAGCCCGCCACGGGCTCGTGCCGACTCACGTAGGTCCCTGATGACGGCATGGCCTCCGACAGCCGGGCGGCGATCTCCGGCGGAGGCGCACGTGCCGTCTTCGCGTAGATGTGGGTGGGGAGGGCGACGTCGCCGAACTCGGGGGAAGGGATCTCGAGAGGTGCGCCTCCGCGGGGGAAACCTAACGCCTCTTCGCCGGCCCGAACGAGCCTGACGATCTCCTCCGTGAGGTCCCACCAAGGGTCCTCGGTCATCCGGCCACCTGAAAGCGCAGGAGGCCTCCCAGGCCTCCGAAGGT
>JBHIDB010000045.1:0-9259 GCA_046759865.1 Thermoplasmata archaeon | reverse complement strand
AACTGCTCGTCGAGATCATGCGTGTCGGGCTCACCGAGCAGAAGCGTTGGAAGGCTATCCGGAGCGTGGAAGCGGGGAAGGTGGACATGCAGCAGGGCGCAGAGATGGCGGGCCTGGACGCGGACGCCTTTCGGGAGCTGCTGGCGACCCACGGGCGTGGCTAGGCCCCACCGAGGAGAGCGGGTCCCCGCCGGGGGTCGGCCACGGGCGAGCGAAGGCTTATCATCCCAACGCCCTTCTGCAGAGACCGGGGGGTTCGCATGGAGGATTTGACCGTCGCCCAGCGCGTCTTGCTCCACCTCTCCCTCTTCTCCAAGCACCGCGAGGAGTTTGACGTCCCTCGGCGGGTGACCCAGCAGGGCATCGCCCAGGCCCTCGGGCTGAGTCGTTCTCACATCGCCCTCGAACTCAAGAAGCTCCTCGAGGAGGGTTCCCTCGAGACCCGTCTCGCCCACGTCCGAAACGCCAAGAGCCGGCGGAAGGTCTACTTTGACACCTTCCAGGGGGAGCGGATCGCCGCCACGCTCCGGGAGCGGGCCCACTCGCAGGTGGCCCGATGGATCGACCCGGAGGGGGCCTCGGGCACGGGTCCTGGGGCCGAACTCATCCGGCTCGCCCGGCGGGAGGAGCGCCCCCTGAGCGGGGTCTACCTGGCCATCCTCTACGGAGAGGTCGTCGATCTGCGGGCAGAGGAGGCCGAGCCAGTTCCGCCGACCCAACCTCGCTTCGTCGGTCGGAGCAAGGAGCGGACGGTCCTCAAGGCATGGCTGGACGAGGGTCCTCCCCTCATGCTCATCACGGGCCTGCCGGGCATCGGGAAGACGGCCCTGGCCCGTGCGCTCCTTACAGAAGCAGAGGGCGTCTGGGTGAAGGTCTTCCCGTTTGACAGCGCGGCCTCCCTCGTGGCGAGCCTGGCGACGGCGTTGAGCCAGGTGGGTCGACCCCGCCTCCGTTCCTACCTCCGCGGAAACCCCCTGGACTTCTCCGAGGTGGGACTCCTCCTCGCGACGGAGGCCTCGGGACTCCTCCTGGTCTTCGACGACGTCACGGCGGCCCAGGAGGCCTCCCGGGTCCTTCGCCTTCTCCTGGACGCCCCCGCCCCCGGGGGCAAGCTCCTCCTCACAGCCCGGGAGACGCCGACCTTCCTGGGGACGAAGGACCGGTTGGAGGGCCGGCTGGCGGAGATTCGCCTGGCGGGACTGAGTCGGGAGGAGAGCCGCGCACTCCTCCACGCCCTCGGACGGGACGAGGGGGCCGCGCGAGCCTACGAGCTGACCATGGGACACCCGTTGCTCCTCCGCCTGGTGGCCACCGGTGACCTACCCGAAACCCTCGCCGACACGGAGGCCTTCCTCCTCGAGGAGGTCCTCTCCGACCTGCCCCCCGAGCCCCAGGAGGCCCTCTTGCAGGCAGCCGTCTTCCGACGTCCGGTCCCCCCGGGTGCCCTGGCCCCGGCGGGCTTCACGAGCGTCCAGACTCTCCGACGACGCGGGCTCCTCGTGGCCAACAGCGCGGGGTACGAAGTCCACGACCTCGTGGCGCCGGCCATCCGCCGCCGGGTGGGCGAGGGCCTTCGATCCTTCCACCGGCGGGCCGCCCGCTACTGGGAAGGAGAGCGGGAATGGACGGAGGCGATCCTTCACCTGGCTCGCGGAGGACGGACGGGGGACGCCGTCGAGCTGGTTCGGACACGGTTGGAGGAGATCCTAGAGACCGGCGGCGCGGCGGACCTGGAGAAGGTCCTGGAGGACCTCCAGCCCGACCCGTACGTCCACCTGGCTCGTGGGCGGGCCTTGGACTACCTGGGGCGGTGGGAGGAGGCGTCGGAGGTCGTCGAGACGGCGTTGGCGGCCGAGCCGCAGGCGGCGGAGCCCGGCCTCCTCCTGCTTCGCGGACGGATCGCGAGCAAGCGCGGGGATCTGGAGCGGGCTCGAGAGGCCTTCTTGGCGGCGGAAGAGCGCGCGATGAGGCACGCCGCCGAGCGAGAACGAGGCCTCGCCCTCTACGGGATGGGAATCGTCTGGCGGAAGGGGGGCCAAGAGGAGAGAGCCCGAGCGGACCTGGCAAGGGCGGAAGCCATCTTCGAGCACATCGCGGCCCGCCGCGCGCGTGGACGGGCGCGGATGGAGAAGGGCATCGTGTACCTCCAGGAAGGGCGGACCGCGGAAGCGGTGGAGGCGTTCCAGGCCGCCGAACCTCTGCTCGGCGCCCGGAAGGAGGACCTGGCCTACCTGCACAACAACCTGGCCATCGCCCTGAAGGAGGAGGGGCGGTGGGAGGAGAGTTTGGAGGCGTTGCAGGCAAGTCGGCGCCTGGCGGAGGGGGCGGGGATGGTGCGCGGGGAGGCGTACGCCCTGGTGAACTCCGCCGACCTCCTGGCCCGCATGGGGAAGTTCGATCGGGCGGAGGCCCAGTGCGAGGAGGCCGAACGGCTCGCCCATGGGCTCGATGACCCGGTGATGATTTCGGCCTGCCGGGCCAACCGTGGCCTCGTTGCGAGAGGGCGGGGCGAGCTCGTCGAAGCGCGCGCCCTATACAAGGAGAGTCTGCGGCTCCTCGACCCTCAGGCCACCATCAGCCGCGCCAACCGCGAGGTCGAGATGAGCGCGGTCCTCCGGGAGTTGGGGGAGGCCGCCCGTGCCCGAGAGCTCCAGAAGCACGCTGAGGAGATCCTCGGGGAGGAACGGGTGGAGGCCCTCCTGAGGCAGCTACCCTAGCACCTCACGAAGTCGGCCAAGGGCTCGCTTCACGTCCTCGGTGGAGGTCGCGAAGGACAGACGCAGACGGCCTTCGCCTTCCCTTCCGAAGCCAACGCCCGGAATGACGGCCACCCGGGCCTTCTCCAGGATGGTCTCCGCCATGGTGATCGAGTCACGATCGTCGTCGTACCGTGCCCAGGCGTAGAAGGTGCCCGCAGGTTCCGCGCACTCCAACGCAGGAATCTCCCTCAGCCCGTCGACGACGAGATCCTTGCGTCGCTCGAATTCGGCCACCATGGCCTCTAGGGGTTCCTGAGGTCCGCGGATGGCCGCCACGCCTCCCTTCTGCGCGAAGGAGGTGGCGCAGGTGAAGGAGTGCTGCTGGACCGTGTTGATGGAGTTCAGCAGGTCCACGGGCGCAACGGCCCATCCCAGGCGCCAGCCCGTCATGGCGTAGGTCTTCGAGAACCCGTTCACCGTGATCGTGCGCTCGAAGGCCCCAGGGAAGGAGGCGACGGCGTGGTGCTGACCCTGGTAGATGATGCGTTCGTAAATCTCGTCCGTCAAGATGAGGAAACCGTGGTCGGCCGCCAGATCCGCCAGGCCGCGCAGGGCGGGGAGGCCGTATACGGCCCCGGTCGGATTGTTGGGCGTGTTGACGATGAGAAGCCGCGTGTGGGGGGAGACACGCTCCGCGACCGCCTCGGGGGTGAGGGCAAACCCATCTTCCTCGGACGTGGGAACGGGCACGGGCGTGGCCCCGGCAAGCTGGACCATCGGAAGGTAGGAAACCCAACCCGGATCGGAGACCAGGACCTCGTCCCCCGGTCCCGCGAAGGCCAGAACGGTCGCGAAGAGGGCGTGCTTGGTGGAGCTGACGAGGACGTTCTCCGCCTTCGCGGGAATTCCGCTGCGCGTCGCGCTCTGCTCGGCGATGGCCTCTCGGAGTTCCGGGATGCCCGGGGATGGCGTGTACTTCGTGAAGCCCTGGTCCAGGGCCTCCTTCGCGGCCTCCACGATGTGGGCCGGCGTGGGAAAGTCCGGCTCCCCCCCACCCAGGGAGATCACGTCCTCCCCTTGGGCCC
Organism: Thermoplasmata archaeon; assembly: GCA_046759865.1. GTDB lineage: Archaea > Thermoplasmatota > Thermoplasmata > RBG-16-68-12 > JAJISG01 > JAJISK01. The sequence goes on along the minus strand of JBHIDB010000045.1, from coordinate 5,475 downwards.
GGAGCTCGGCCACGCGGCCGGCCAGGCCGACCGTGGGGGAGCCCTTGACCCGTTTCATGCGGTCCGCAACCATGGACCTTCCTTAGCCCCCTGCGGGTTAAAACCTGTCCCTCCGCGGCTCAACGATGGGCGTAGATGACCCGCACGGGAGGACCCGGTTTCTCAACGCGGACGAAGCCGAAGCGCTCGAACTGGAGGAGGGTACCCGCCTCCAGGTCGCCCACGGCCTCCTCCGCGAGGCCCTCCACCGCGGAGGCGTCGGGCATGAGCACGGTGGCGGGAAGTCCCGTCGGGAGCCACTGGATCTTGGGGATGTCCCGGACCTTCCAGGACAGGAATCGGGCTCCGTCGTCGAGGCGGACGTTGCACCAGTCCTTGAGGCGGACCTCCGTTCCCCGATGGGCCTCGATGTCCGCCGCGGCCAGATAGACCTCCTCCGCTCCGGCGAGAGTGCGGGTCCCGCGATCCGGGAAATCGGGATGGAGCGCGGGGTGTGCCTTCCGAAGCTGCGGCAACCCCTCAATCCGGACCTTTACCGGATCGGGGACGAAGAAGTAGCGGTTGGCGACGGGATCAATCAGGCGGCGATTCTCGGTGTACAAGGTCTCGGCGGGCACCTCGATGTCCGTCAGGCTGAGGCCGAACCCCTTGATGAAGCTCCGAAGGGCTTCCGCCTGGATTCCGCGCCGTTCGAGGCTCTGCAGGCTCCACGTTCGGGGGTCATCCACGCCGGCCAGCTCCCCTGCCCGAATCAGCTGCTGCTGGTGGCTCTTGCTCAGCTCGGCCTCCTTCAACCGGAGGAGTCCGTGGTGGACGAAACCGGGCCCGTCGACTCCGAAGTAATCCCAGATCCTCTCCTCCATCCAGTCCTCGATCATCAGGTCCTTCCCCCGGAGGACATGGGTGACCCCCAGCAGGTGATCGTCCACCGCCCACGAAAACTCCAACAGGGGCCAGACACGGTAGCGGGTCCCGACGCGGGGGTGGGGACGGTCGCTGATCCGGAAGAGGACGCGATCCCGGAACGCGGGATTGGGGTGCTGCATGTCGGTCTTCAGGCGCACCACGGCTTCCCCGGGGCCGAGGTCGCCTCGCAGCATCGCCTCCCAACGCTCGAGGTTCTCCGCCTTCCCCGTCGCCCGATGTTTGCACGCCTGCCCGGCCTCCCGGTTTGCCCGTAACTCCGAGGCGGTGCACAGGCAGACGTAGGCCCCACCCAGCTCGAGCAGGCGCCGGCCCCAGTCGTAGAAAAGGGGGAGTCGGTCCGACTTGTACAGAACCTCCTGGACCTCCACGCCGAGCCAGCGCAGGCCCTCCTCCACCTGCCCGTACGCCTCCGCGAGGGGCAGCTTCTCCTCGGACCCGATCGTGTCGTCGTGCACCAGGAGGAGGCGCCCCCCGTACCGCTTCACGTATTCGTCGTTGAGGAGCACCATCCGGGCGTTGCCGATATGGAGTGGCCCCGACGGATACGGGGCGAGGCGCATTACGACGCCATCGGAGACATTTGGGAGGGCCGGAAGCTCGATTGGCCGCGCGTCGCGTCGCCTCTTGAGGAGTTCGGGGGCGAGGTCCTCCAGCAGCACGCGCTGCTCCGCAGGATCGAGACCGTTGACCTCCTTCACGACCTCCGAAACCGCCCTCGCCACCTCCTGGGCTCTGGACCTAAGGTTAGGTTCGGCCCCAAGGACCTTGCCCACCACTGCTTTGGACCGGGCCTGGCCCCCGTGGAGCAAAGCGTTCTGGAGGGCGAACTTCCGGGCCAGATCACGGATCACAGGCGTTCATGCAGGGGGACGCTATTTAACCCATGTCCGGGAGGGGAACCTACTTTGCGCTCCCGGCGGCCTCGGCCGCTTTTCGCGCCGCGCGCTGTGCCTCCTCCGCGGCTTCGGGCTCCCCCGTTTCCTCCGACCGCCGAGGCATCAATGAGCGCCTCCTCGTAGAGGTCCGTCGGGCCGCGGGCTGCTTGGGCGGCGCGAGCTTGAGCAAGTCGGCGTACTCTTGGTCGGGCCGCACTCCCGTCCGGGTCGTCGTGGCCTCCTGGAACTCCTCCGCCAGTGTGGTTGACCTTCTCATGCGAAGACCCAGAAAGCGGCTGAGGAAGCCACCGATGTGGCGACTCATCATGAGTTTCATGATGGACTCCATCTCGGAGGGACTCAGCCGCACGATGAAGTCCCAGCCGATGGGGGGTTCCGTCCGCCCCACGATATAGAAATTCTTGCCGTCAAAGACGGTCTTGACCGTGTTCAGGTCCGCCGCCAGCTCCACCCGTCCGAGACCTCTCGACCAAACCCGCATGTCCACTCCTTCAGGGCACGAGGCCCGCCTCCCGGGCGTCCTCGATGTAATCCGGGTATCGCCACCAGATGTCGAGCCCGAGATCCGCCGTGATCTGGAGGGCGGCGTTGTATCCGGGCCCCAACGTGATCATCCCACCGGGATAGACCGTGGCCCCCGCCAGGTAGAGCCCCTCGATGGGGGTCGCGTAGTTGGAGGTTTCCGTCGTCGGACGGAAGAACCCCATCTGCGTCGGAAGGTACGCCCCGTGCTTGATGCTCCCTCGAACCATGTTCGGGAGTTTCTGCTCGATGTAGGTCGGGGGATACACGAAACGCTTGACCAACTTGACTTCCGCTGAGTTCGCGAGGTATTCCCGCCAGTCGGCGATAATGCGCTCGGCGTACTCGTCTTTGATGTCGTTCCAGTCGTGGCCCCTGACCTCGTAGGGGGCCTCCGTCTCCACTCGTAGGGTGTGGAACCCGGCGGGCGCCTGGACGGGGTCGAATAAGCTGATAGGGGTAACGGTGGCCCCTGTGCCGGGCAAAACCCCGTTCATGGAATCATCCCAGTGCTTGATAACCTCCTCGTCGGAGGCATAGCCCACGACTTGGGAGAGGGCCTCACCCGCGTGCGGAGCGTTCGCCTCCGCCCTGTACCGAGGCAGTTTCGAGCTCCCCATGTGGACCAGGAACAGGCTCCACTCGTCCCACTGCCACATTCGAAGGGAGGAGGCCATGTCAGGATCGACCAGATCCTCCCCCACCAGGTCGAAGAAGGTCGTCGGCGCGCTCAGGGTGCTCACGACCGCCCGGGCCGTAATCTCCTCACCGCTGTCCGTGACGACCCCCTTGGCCACCCCGTCCTCCACCAGGATCTGCGTGACCTCCGTGTTCTCCAGAACGTCCAAGCCGCTCTCGTAGGCGGAGCGGACGATCCCCGAGTTGAGGCGATGGGATCCTCCTGCGACCAGGGCCGCGTTGAGCATGCGGTACACGTAAATGGCGAACATGTAGCCGATGCCAATCAGGTCGGGTTCCACCCCCCACTTGCAGCCGAGGTACAGGAGAGCCGCCCGGACCCGCCGGTCCTCGATCCCGTACTCGTCCAGCATCTCCAGCGGACTCATCTCGGACCATTCCAGGACCTTATTCCCCACCTCCGACTGGGACAGCATCACCGCAAACTCCGCCGGGCCGATGGGGGCGACGTAGGTGGCTGGCAGGAGGGACTTCAGGCAGACCTCCCGCATGTCCCCGTAGATGTCGAGGAACCGAGACGCGTCTTCCGGGGCGATCTTCCGAATCGACTCGGCCGTCTTGTCGGGGTCCTGGTAGAGAACGAGGGCCTGGTCCGGCTCGTAGAAGAGGGCCATCTGGACGGGCGGGGTGATGAAGTTCACTCCGTACTTGTGGAGGGCCAGGTCCTGGACGGGAGGCATCAGGTCCGTCATCATCATGTAGGTGGCGTGAAGGTTGAACCGGAAGCCGCCGACATCCTCCGTCACGAGGCCGCCCCCCATCTCGTCCCGCCGCTCGATGATGAGGCACCTGGCCCCGGCCTTCTGCAGGTACGCCGCCGCCGTCTCGCCGTTGGGTCCCCCGCCGATGATGATGACGTCGTAGTCCATGGCCCCCTCCTAGACCGTCACCTTGGGCGCGATGGCCAGGTCGTTCCGTTTCGCATAAACATCGAACCATTCCAGGGCCCGGTGGGACCACCAATCGGGCCGCTTGAGGCCCAGGTCCTCCAGGATCACGAGGGCAGCGTTGTGCCCGGCGCCGAGCCAGGAGAAGCTGTGGGGCCAGACCCCGTTGGAGAGGTAGAGGTTCTTGAAGGGCGTACGCGGAGCGCCACATCCGTCGAAAGGGCGGTCCATGTACATCTGGCCCGGTTCCACGATCCCGGCGCTCCAGACTCCGTTGATGGCGGACGTGTTCCGACGAGCCACGTCGGCGGGGGAGTACCCCACGCGGTCCACGATGCCGGTGCGGAAACCTGGGGCATACTCCTCCAACCGGTCCTCGGACCGCTGGAGGACGTCCTCCGTGAGGTCATCCCAGGCGTCGAGGCCGCCGTCGGGCAGGGCACCGGGCACGTCGGCCCACAACTGGATATTCCACAGCCCCGGGGGGGACGCCTTGGGGTCGTGCATGGTGAAGTTGAAGTTGGCGGCGAGGAAGGTGATGGGGTCCGGGATGCGATCGTTCAGGACGGCATCGGTCATCTTGCGGACGTCGTCCAGGGTGTCCGCCCCGAAGTTGAAGTGCCAGGCGTTCTCAATGTCGGGGTCCCAGTCCGTCCCCACCCAGTGGGGCGGCGCCTTCGCGAGGAACGCGGCGGTGAAGAGGACGCCCCAGTAGTTGTAGTCCTGAAGCTGACGGGTCCAATCGGCCTCTAGATGGTCCGCTCCGATGAGGTGAAGGAACGTCGGGACGGGGGAGAGGTTGCTGATGACCGCCTTCCTGGCCTTGATCACTCGCTCCGGGTAGGAGGCGTGCTCGCCGAGGCGGACCCCGGTGGCTGTGCCATCCTCCAGGATAATCTCGGCCACCTCGCAGTTCTGGAGGACCTTGCCCCCGTCGCGGACGATGGACCGGAAGAGGGCATGGGGAATCTGGTGGGAACCCCCGATGGACTGCTGAACGCCGAAGGCCGAGACGAGGAGGATTGCTCCGATCGCCCCGATTACGGGGGCGTGAGGCTCCAGGGCCACGGCGTGGGACCAGCCGGCCAGCTGGGCCTTGAAGTGGTCATTCTCGAAGAGGAGGTCGATGAGCTCGAACCCCGTCATCGTGTCGAAATCCTCAGGGACGTGGGGGATGGAGCGGAGGAGTTCAATGGTGCGGTCCCAGTTCGCCTGGGAGGGCGGGTCGTACACCCAGACCTCCAGGAGCTCGCGCCGGACGTCCACAAACCGGTTGTAGATGTCCCTGAACGTGTCGGCGTCCTTCGCGCTGAACCGTTGGACCTTCTTGTAGAATCGGTTGGCATCGTAGAGGTCCGGGACAAAGGCCGTACCATCCAAGAAGGGCTGCGCCCGGGAGAAGCGGGGGAACATGAGGTTCAGGCCATGAGCCTCCAGGTCCAGGTCGAGCATGGCGGGGCTGTGGCCTACCCAGATGCCCGAGGCATGCGGGTTGTTCTTCCAGCCCGGGGTGGCCAACTCCTCGGTCGAGCAGTGGGTGCCCA
>JBHIDB010000044.1:0-9427 GCA_046759865.1 Thermoplasmata archaeon | reverse complement strand
TAGAGGGCGCGGGGGACGACGAAGGCGTGCATCCCCGCGGAGATGGAGCCGTAGGAGGAAGTGGCGTCCACCAGGAAGACGAAGTAGCGGTCCTGCGCTACATAGCGGATCTGGCCGTTGTCCGCCTGGGCAGTTGCAGTGCCGTCTGTTATGGCGAGGGTATGGATCTTCTGCAGATATGTGGTGTAAACGGACAGGGTCATCCAGTGGCCGCCGTTGGTGAGGGTGTAGCTCCGAGAGGCCCCTAGGGAGTAGGTGAAGGTCGTGTCCAGCAGGGTGCCGTCCCAAAAGATAGGGACGATGGACCAGGCGCTGGCCCGGATGCTGACGCTTGAGACGTCGTCGGGGACGTCCGCGTAGTAGTTGTAGTAGAAGGAGGCCGTCTTGTGCTGGGTGGTGGGGATGAGCGGCGGACAGGCCCAGGAGGTGAAGGCGTCCAGGCTCGCGATCTTGTGCTGGGTGACCCAGATGTAGTCGTCGTTGACGTGGACGACGCCCACCAGCTCGGGGGAGCACCACGGGTCGTCCTGGTGGATCTTCTTGACGTAGACCCGGACCAGGAGGTTGCGGAGGGGATCGATGTCGTACGGGTCGAGCGCCCCGTCTCCGTCCGTGTCCGTCGAGAGGGGACTCGTGCCCTTGGTGAGGACCTCGTACCCGTCGTTCCACCCGTCCCCGTCCGTATCCCAGCGGTTCGGGTCCGTGATCCACGCGTCGACGCCGTGGGTCACCTCCTCCATGTCGTTCAGGCCGTCCCCGTCCGTGTCCTCCTGAACGGGGGAGGTCAGGAGGGTGAAGGAGAGGGTGGCGTCCTCCAGGAGGCCGCCGTTCACGTCGCTCCACACCTTCAGATAGTAGCTGCCGGAGTAGGAGCTGAACGCCCCCGTCAGGTCGCTGGAGTCGGTGAGGTAGGGGCCGCTTCCCACGTGGTCCCGTAGGGTAACCGTCTTGCCCGCGTGGGTCAGCTGGATCTTCAGCCTGGAGGCATCCACGCCGGAGGTGCTGTACCGGATGGAGGCGGACTCCAGGGTGCCCGAGAGGGAGGCGGCGAGGTAGCGCTGCAGGTAGGTCCCGATGGTGTACTTCTCGTCCAGGGAGACCTCCGCGGTAAAGCGCTCCTGCCCATCCGGGAGGCCGTCCCCGTCGGTGTCGGGGTCAGACGGGTCCGTCTTTACGCCGTACACAGAGGTCCCGTACCACTCCTCGTAATCCCCCAGCCCATCCCCGTCCGAGTCCTCTGCGTAGGGGAGGGTCGTGACGCTCCTCGTCGCGGTGGCCCCGTTCACGACGAGCGTGAGGGAACGCGGGTTTACCTCCACGTAGTCGGAGAATCCGTCCTCGTCGGTATCGGTGAGGGTAGCGTTGCTGTAGTGGATCATCACCTCCACGCCGTCCTCCAACCCGTCCCCGTCGGTGTCGGCCACGGTCGGGTCGGTAATCACCGAGTCGAGGCCGGGGGACCACTCCTCCCCGTCCCCCAACCCATCAGCATCGCTGTCCCCGTCGCCCGGGTCGGTCTTCACGCTCCGCGTGACGGTGGCCCCATCGATGGTGAGGGTCAGCGAATGGGCATCCTTCTCGAAGACGTCCGACAGGTCGTCCCAGTCCGTGTCCAGGGCCACGGGGAAGGCCCCGAGGACCATTTCCTCCCCGTCCTGCAGGACGCCGTCGCCGTCGCTATCCGCCCTGGCGGGATCACTCCTCTCCTCCGTCAGGAGGCGGGCGGACAGGAGGGAGCCGGAGCCCCCGTAGGGGTTCCAGTCCCGCAGCAATAGACGCCACTGCGTCCGTCCCTGGAGTTCCGCCTGGGAGAAGGCGGGGGTCCGGAAGCCCGCGGCCTCCTCCCACGCCTCCAGGACGGCCTTTCGGAGGTCGATGGTGACGTGACTGACGCTCCCCGAGGCCGTGCTTGCCGAGGCGGTGGGGGTCAAGCTCGTGGACAAGGAGAGCTGACCGCCCGTCCCACTCGGAACGGGGATCGACGGATAGTTGTGGGGGTGGCTTTGATACTGGGTCTCGTAGGCGTGGCAGTGCGGGTACTCCCCTTCAGGGAAAATGTGGAAGTGCCACTCGACACAGACCTGATTGGCGTGAAGGTGATCCACGACCGCCGTGTCCCAGATGCTGGGGTTGGCGAAGTCGCCCGGGACCCAGGCCAGGCGATCCTCCCATGCGGAGCCGTCCCAGTAGCCGACCGCTGCGACGAGGTCGCCCGTGGAGGCGTGGTCCACCTCCAGGTCCAGGAAAGCGGCCGTGGCGACGCCGGACCAGAGGGGCCTCTCCAGGGGGATGACGAGGACGTCGGTCCCGTTGTCAGGGATGCCCAGGGGTAGGTCCATCACAACGGCGTCCTGTCTGTACCAGGTGCTCTCCTCGAAGCCGTCGCTCAACCCGTCCCCGTCGGCATCAGGGACGATGCCCCAGGCCTCGACCTCGGCCACGCGGGCGTAGTGGGTGTCGGTGTAGGTGTGGACGTGATTGGTGGTCCTCCAGGAATGGCAGTGCCAATAGCCTCTCCAGTCTAATCCGTCAACAGACGCGCCCCCTGTCGGCCCGATGGGTCCACCGGAGTGCCAATGCCAATAGGTGCACTCTTGATGAGGGTGGATGTAGCTGTGGGTGTGCTGCAGCGGCGCGGGGAACGCGACCTTCAGGCCCCGAGCCGAGGCGCCCCCTCCAACCGTGTAAGTGAGGTCCTGAGCCGAGCTGCCCGACCAAGATTGGAGGAGGCTGTAGCCACCGGCCGCGTTCTTGAAGTAGAGCTCCACTGTGGGCATGGCGTAGTCCGCCAGGTGGACATGGACCTCCCGAAGGTCCACCTCCTCCACGAAGTCAACGACTAGAGCGTCGTTGGTGGTTGCCCTCCACGCGGTCGAGGACGACCCGTCGATCGCCTTCGTGGGCTCGTACCCCGTCGACCAAGTGGAGGCCGCTGCGGTCCCTCCACCCGAGGCGGCGGCGACGTTGACGTTGCTTGGATCCGAGGGCAGGGTGGCGGCCGCCTGCGGGCCCTGGAAGAGGATTGTCACGAGCACGACGACCCCCAGGATGGCGAAGATCCGCAGGAAACGATTCCTCATGCAGCCCCTCCCCGAGGCGCCTTCCGCACGGACGTAAAGACGTTCGACCTCTGCTGGACATCGACCCTGGACCCCACCTTCACGGAGTGACCTCCGAAGGGGGGATACGATACGTGGTATATAATATATATTATTCGTAGCAAATCATACAGGCCGAGGGTAGGAGGCGTGCGAGACCCCACCGAACTCGCCCAGCTTACCCAGCTGCCCAAATCCAACGTGAGCCGGGCGCTCTCGGCACTCGCATCCCAAGGGGTCGTCTATTGTCAAACGCCCGACCTCAGGAAGGGAAGGCTCTACGCCCTCACCCCTGAGAGTGCTCTGCAACTGCAAGTGCGGAATCGGACGGACGAACTCCCGTCGAAAGGGCCCGTGCCCGACGTGCGGAGCGGTTTCGCTCCTCGGGTTCGGGGGGAAGCCATGACGGCCGGGGTCGTGGCGACGGCGGAAATCTTGGGTGCCCAGGCCCTCACCGACCTATGCCGAGCTTGCGGTTTCAATCTCCTGGGATTCGAGCGGGACGGATGGTACTCCATGGACCTCCACCACCTCTTCCTCCGGGAGCTGACGGGAATGGCCGAGGAGAACGGGTTCGATCTCCTCCGACGGATGGGGAGAAAGAGTGTAGCCCACCTGCCCTACATGCAGCGCTTCCTTACCGATCGAAAGGTGAACCTCATCGCTCTGGCAGAGAGGACGCGCCTCGCACACGACCACTACTTCAACTTCGGGCGGTTCGAGGTGCTCCCCTCGGTGGAAGGCGTTGAGATACGGCAGTACGACATGCTTCCCACCCCCGAGTTCTGCGCCGCCCGTTCCGGCAACTTCGAAGGAATCCTGGAAGCGAAGGGCGTGCGACGGGAGCCGGGAAGAGCCAGACCTCCCGGCGCGCTCCCGCGTGGTGGAGAACGCCTGCGTGACGGCGGGGGCGGATCATTGCGCTTTCAACGTGAAGGTGTTGGGCCTCCTCGCGCGGAGCTAGCTCAGGGCGATCTTATCCCTGCCCCTCGCCGATCGTCAGCCGTGCCGGGGGAGCCAAAGTCTTAACCTCCCCCCGCCTTCCTTCGAGAGGGTGATGTCTTGTTGTGCCCCCTCGACTTCCGGTACGGCCGGCCGGAGATGAGGGCCGTCTTCTCGGAAGACAGACGGCTCCGGCTTCTTCTCGAGGTGGAAGTCTCCCTGGCCGAGGCCCACATGACCCTCGGAAACATCCCTCGGGATGCCGCCAGAGCGATCGCCTCGGCCGTGGAGGGGGGTCTCGTGAAGGCCGAGCGGGTCGCCGAGCTCGAGGCGGAAATCAGGCATGACGTCATGGCCCTGGTCCTCGCCCTGAGCGAGGCCAGCGGAGACTACGGGCGTTTCGTCCACCTGGGCGCCACGAGCAACGACGTTACAGATACGGCGGCCGCCCTCCAATTCAAGGAGGCGATTCCCCTCATCGAAAAGGACCTCCTTCGCCTCCAGAAAGCCCTCGTGAACCTCGCGCTGGAGCATAAGGCCACAATCATGGTGGGTCGGACCCACGGCCAGGCCGCCGTCCCCCTCACCTTCGGAATGAAGATGGCCGTCTTCGCCCTCGAGGTGCACCGCCACCTGGCACGACTCCGGGAGATGACTCCCCGAATGCTCGTCGGAAAGATGTCGGGGGCTGTGGGGACAGGGGCGGGATTCGGGGAGGCGGCAACCGAGCTCCAGGACCTGGTCATGGCCACACTTGGTCTGACGGCAGAGGAGGCCTCGACCCAGATCGTGGGCCGCGATCGCTATGCGGAGTACGTGGCCCTTCTCGCGGGCATCGCCGCCTCCCTCGAGCGGTTCGCCACGGAGATCCGCAACCTCCAGCGGACAGAGATCGGGGAAGTGGCAGAGGCCTTTGGCGAGAAACAGGTGGGCAGCTCCACCATGGGGCAGAAGGAGAACCCCATTACCTCGGAGAACATCAGCAGCCTGGCCCGCATCGTTCGGGGTTTCGTGGGGCCGGCCTACGAGAACGTCGTCCTCTGGCACGAGCGGGACCTCTCAAACTCCGCTGCGGAGCGGTTCATCCTTCCCCACGTGACGGTGCTGGTGGATGACATCCTCCACAAGGCCGCGGGGGTGTTCGAGACGCTGCGCGTCCGCCCGGAGCGGATGGAGGAGAATCTCCAGGCCACCGCCGGACTCGTGATGGCCGAGGCGGTCATGACGTCCCTCACCCGTAAGGGCATGGGTCGGCAGGAAGCGCACGAGCTGACACGTCGCCTCTCGCGAACGGCCAAGGCCGAGGCCAGGCCCTTCCGCGAGGTGCTCCTGGAGGACGGGTCCGTCGCCTCCTTGCTGGGGGAGAAGGGGGTCGAGAAGGCCTTGGACCCCCGGAACTACTTGGGAGCCAGTGAGGCCATCGTCGATCGCGTGGCCGCGCTCACCAAGGAGACGGCATGAGGTTCGCCGAGCTCGTAGCGGTGTACGAGCGGCTCGAGGGCACCACGAAGCGCCTCGAGATGATCGACGCACTCACCGACCTCCTCCGCCGGGTCCCAGCCAAGGTGATAGGTCGGGTGGTCTACCTCACCCAGGGGGGCCTGGCCCCCGGGTTTCGGAACGTGAAGATGGGACTAGCGGAGAAGATGGTCATCCGGGCCCTGGCCTTTGCCACTGGGCTCTCGCAGGATACTGTGGAGGGGCGCTGGAAGGAGCTGGGGGACATGGGGACGGTGGCGGAGCGCGTCCTCAAGGAGAAGAGGCAGGGGACCCTGACTTCCACGCCGCTGACGGTGGAGAAGGTTCACGGCAACCTCCTGGGGATCGCCGAGGCGGCCGGCACCGGGTCTCAGGAGGAGAAGATCAAGCTCCTGGCCGATCTCCTCAACGACGCCACGCCTGTGGAGGCGCGTTACGTCTTGCGGGTCGTGGTCGGCAAGATGCGGTTGGGGGTGGCGGACATGACGATCGTCGAGGCCCTGGCCCGCGCCTTCGCCACCCGGGAGGATAAGCCCGCGGTGGAGCGGGCGTACAACGTTTCCTCGGACCTGGGGCGCGTGGCAGAGGGTCTGGCGGGGGAGGGGCTTCTGGGGCTGAAGGAGATCCACCTTCGCGTCGGGGTTCCGGTTCGTTCGATGCTCGCTGAGCGTCTCCCGAGCCTGGAGCAGGTGGTGGAGAAGCTGGGACGGAGCGCGCTGGAGTTCAAGTACGACGGCCTGCGAATCCAGGCCCACATCGACCCAGACGCGGTCGTGTTGTACTCCCGACGCCTCGACATCCTGACTCCGCAGTTCCCGGACATCGTGGAGGTCCTCCGTCACGCCTTCCGGGCCCGGAACGCAATCTTCGACGGAGAGGCCGTGCCCATCGATGTGAACACGGGGGCCTTCCTTCCCTTTCAGGAGGTCTCGCATCGCCGTCGCAAGTACGGGGTCCAGGAGGCCCTCCAAGAGATCCCCGTCGCGCTCATCGTCTTTGATTGCCTCTATCTGGACGGGGAGGAACTGCTCGAACGATCTTACGCCGATCGAAGAAGGGCCCTCGAGGGGGCCATTTCAGAAACGGATCGGGTGCGGCCCGCCGAGCAGATCGTTACGGACGACCCGGAGGAGGCGAAGCGGTTCTTCGAGGAGGTCATCGACGAGGGGGGCGAGGGACTCATTGCGAAGGACCTCGGGTCGCCCTACGAGGCGGGGTCCCGGGGCTGGCAGTGGATTAAGTACAAACGGGATTACAAGACGGAGCTTGCCGACACCGTCGACCTCGTCATCGTGGGAAGCTTCGCCGGCCGCGGGAGGCGCGCCGGCACCTACGGGGCCCTCCTCATGGCGGCCTACGACACGGAGGAGGACGCGTTTAAGACGGTCTGCAAGTTGGGCAGCGGGTTCGACGATGTCACCCTCTTCGCGTTGCCGGACCGCCTGCGGGACTTCGTACGTGACCAGAAGGACCCCCGGGTCGACTCGCAGCTCGAGGCGGACCGCTGGTTTAAGCCCGCGGTCGTGTTGGAGGTCCTGGGGGCAGAAATAACCTTGAGTCCTATGCACACCGCGGGTTTCGGGGCCATCCGTCCCGAGGCCGGCCTCGCCATCCGATTCCCCCGCTTCACGGGACGATGGCGGGATGACAAGGGCCCCCGGGAGGCGACCTCCGTGGCCGAAATCGTCTCCCTGTACAAGAGTCAGTTGAAGCAGGTCTCCTGACTCGCATTGGCCCGATGGTCCCTTGCGACTCGTTATCAACACCCCCAACTGGCGTCGAAAGATTGAATATCCGCACGAAGCAGAGTCCCCCGTGCTCGGACCCGTGGTGGGTCCGAGAGAAGGTCGACCCGCATGGTCTTCGGCGTCCTCGCGCAGCTCCCCCTCGCCACCTTCGTCGTCTGGGCGAGCATCGGCTTCTTCCAGCTGTACAGGAGGAGGATCCGGACCCTCACCGAGGTTGCCTTCGTCGCGGGTTCCTTCTCATTCGCGGGCTACGCCATCTCGGACTGGCTCTTCTTCGGCGCGGGGGACGAGACCGCGGCCTTCCTCCTCGCCCGCGTCTCCGTGAGCGTCGTGACGGTGGCCGCCTACCTGTTCTATCTCTTCACGAAGCTCTTTCTCACCCGGCCCCACCGGATCGACGCGGTCCTCGCCCTCCCGTTCCTGGGAGCCTTGGGATTGGTCTGGGGTGGCCTCGTGGTCGGGGTCCAGGGAGGCGTGCCCTGGGGGTGGACGGCCGTCTACGAACCGACTCTCTTCCTGATCTGGCTCACGTACATCCTCGCCTACACCTCGGCGGGCATCTGGTACACCTACCAGACCTACCGGGTCGTCCGCCGAACCAGCCAGTTCCTGGGGCGGGGAATGTTGGGCATTCTAAACTCCTACCTCGCCGCCCTCGTCCTGGGATTCGGGACGAACGCCGTGTACCACATGGCGGGGCTCCAGCTGATGCCCATGTTCTCCACGACCCTCGTCCTGCCCGGCATCGTCAGCCTGTACGTCCTCGTCCCCGTGACACGGGACCGGATCTCCAGCGTCATGCGGACGTGGAAGAGCACGCGCTACGACGTTATCGGGGTCTACCTCATCTACGAGAACGGAACCCTGATCGCTTCCCGGACGACCTTCGAGGACAAGGCCGTGGACGACGACATCTTCGGGGCCACACTGGACGCCATCCAGACCTTCATGCGAACCTCCTTCCCCACGCTCCTGGGCAGGTCCCTCCGACGCATCGAGCACGGTGACGTGAAGATTCTCATCGAGCGGGGCCGTCACAGCTACCTGGCCACGATCATCAGGGGGGAGGACACGGACACGCTTTGGATCACCATGAAGGAGGCGGTGGAGCGGTTCGAGCGCACGAATGAACCGGTGCTGCCCGATTGGAGTGGTCTCCTCCAGGAGTTGGAGGAGGTGGACGAGACCTTGGACGACCTGTTTACGGGCAAGGTCGTCTTTGCCTGAGCACCTCGGGACCGTCACGTCAGCAAACCAGAAACTGCCGCTCAGCAGAGGCCGACAAACGTCTCATCCGGCGACCACGGGTTCGAGTCGGCCCGCGAGCTTCTCCCGCTTGGCGCCAATTCGACGTTCCCTCTCTTCGTCGGTCAAGGAGAGGACGTAGGCCGTAATCTCCTCCATCTTCCTCCCAAAGGGCCGCGCCACCTCCTCGTAGACCTCTGCCAGCTGGGCATCGTCCCGACGCGCCGCAAGAAGGGACGCCACGGCCGCCTTGGCGCTCTCAAGCCCGAAGTAGATGCCCTCCCCCGTGAAGGGTTCGCAGAACCCCCCGGCATCGCCCACGAGAATGACGCGCCCCCTCCCGAAGGCGACGTCGCCGAAGGGGATCGACCATCCCTCCCGGCCCACGGAGTCTCCGGCTTCGAAGCCGAACTCCCATCGGAGCCATGCCTTGAAGCGCTGCAGGCCGACGTCGGCGACGGGTCCCAGCTCCCGGTGGACCCCGAGGCCGATCATCGTGCGATCGTCCTTCGGCACGACGTACGCGTAGATGGGCGAGATATCCCCCCGAAAGAGGAGGTAGAAGGAGTCCTCGAAGCGATCGCGGCCCCGGTAGTACTCCTGGACCACCGAGATCGTGCGCTGCTTCCCGGACCCGAATAGCCCCCGTCGGCACGCGCTGTAGACCCCATCGGCGCCAATCATGTAGCGACCACGCTCCAGGATTGACCCGTCCGGCCCGTCGAGATGAAGGATCACCGCCTTCCCGTTGTCTTCGAAGGATCGGAGACGGTGGGAGGGGAGAAGGTCCGCACCTGCCTCCACGGCGAGTGAGGTCAGCCAGAAGTCGAACCGCGACCGGTCGACGTTCCGTATATGGTTGGCGGGGTTGTGAAACCCGTTCGCCCCGCCGCTCGGGGGCACGACCCGTTCGGT
>JBHIDB010000043.1:0-9551 GCA_046759865.1 Thermoplasmata archaeon | reverse complement strand
GGGAACCGGGTCAGGCACGGAAGTGAGCAGCCTCACCGCGGGCTGCCGGTGCTCGCGGGGGTGCGGGATGGAGAAGGCCTCCGGGGCCCTGGAGATCCCGGCGGAGCGTCGGACCCAGCGGCCTAGCTTCTCCTACCGCGACTTCTCGGCCAGCCGGGTCTGCTTCGTTTCCATCACCAGACCGGAGACGCCGAACCGTTCGAGGATGAGGCGGACCCAGGCCTCCTCCTGCTTCTCGCTGCGGCGGGCCTTCACCTGGTAAGCAGGCTCACTCAGGGGCAAGCGGATCCCTACCTTCATGAGCTCCTTTCGGGCCTCCGCCCGCTCCTCCTCCTCCACCATCAGGGCGTCGTACCCGCTGGGGAAACCGGCCTCCCGTACCTCTCGAAGGAAGATGGGACGGCGGAAGAGGCGCTGGAGGATGGCAATGACGAGGCGGACCGCCCTCCGCTCGTCCCCCTCGATGTCCCGGGCGATGTGCCCAAGCAACTCGTACAGGTTCCGCTCTCGGCCGCCCGCCAGTCCATAGACCTTGGCGGGGGGGATCTCCCGCTCCCGCACGTATCCGAGGTCGGAGAGGGCTCGGAGGTAGCCCGTGACGAGGAGGCGATGGAGCTTGTAGCCGTCGTCCTCCAGCCGGCGCGCGAGGCCGCTGATGGAGGTCTCCTCCCGTTTGAGGTAGGAGAGAATGAGCTCCTTCAAGTTGCGCTCCGGGACGAACACCGGCTCCCCCGCCAGTTGGTCACAGACCTGGTAAAGTTAAAGGTTTGTGGCCCCTAGAGAGCCCTTATCCGACCCATGCGATTCCCTCTTACGTGGCACGGCAGGGGAATCGATTCCAGGGCCTTGTCCTGGGCCTCGATCGACATGCCGTCGAGGGCGTCCTCCGATTGCACGGCCTGGCTCTCCGCATCAGCTCCTACTCGCCACCGATGAGCCTGGCGTTGGGGCTTGCCGGGAAACGCCTCTTGGAGGGGCAGGCCATTCCATCCTCGTCGGGTCGCTTCGCAGGCCGGCTCCTCCTTGGGATCTGGGGGGCCGTGGCCGTCTTGTTTTTCCTCACTCTAAGCTCCTTCGCGCTGGGGCTGTGGGAGGGCCTGCGCTTGCCGCTCCTCATCGGGACCGTTGGGCTGGGACTCGTCGCCCTCATTCTGACCGTCATCCTCTACCGCCGACGGGCGATCGGGCAGGAACTGGACACGGACGACTTTGCCTACTTCCCCTGGGACATCCTCATCGTTCCGGAGTTTGCTCTCGTCGGCCTCGCGATGGCCCTGGTGGTCCTCTTCTTCGGGTTTGTGCTCCTAATCCTCTGGATCCCCGCCTTGTTCCTGCTAGTCAACCTTCTCGCCCTCGGGGAGCTTTGGAGGTCCTATCGGACGGTCCTAGTCTCAGGGGAAGGGGTCGAGCGACTCCGCCTAGGAAGGGCCGCCGGCGATCTCCTGCGTCGCGGTGGCGTGCTCTCCCGGAGCTGGGAACCTTACCTCCCGGCCGAAAATGTGGGACCTGCGGCCCGTTTGCGGCGGGCCCACTTCCGCGTGCACGAGAGCCTCCTACTCCTCAGTATCTTCAGCCTCGCCTTCGCCGTGCTATTTGTCGGTGCGCGAGTCTTCCCAGCGGAGACCTGGATGCCCGTCTTGCTGGTAACCGGCATCTTGGTGCTGCTGGCCACTGGAGGTATCCTCTGGGCGCTCTTTCGACGGAGTAGGGTCCGTCCCCTCCCATGACCAACCCCTTGCCAATGGCTCCGTTTATCCGTGGCTGCCCTCGTGAGTCTCGGGGCGGCCCCCACTTTCGGCCACCTCCTCAGTCCTCTCCTTTATACGCCCTCCCGCTGACGACGGGGTGAGCCATTGGAGAGCGTGATCGATCGACGAGAGGGCACCATCTCGGTCTTCGCGAGGCGGTTCTGTCCGACGTGCGGCCTCGCGTTGGTCCCGGAAGGAGGATGTTTTCATTGCCGCGGATGCGGCTATTCCCTCTGCACGTAAAGGATAACTGTCCGAAAAGGGAAGGCCAGTACTTCCAGTGGAAATCGGGTCCGAAGGGTGGAGGCCCCCACGGGAAATGCCGGCCCCATCGTTAAATAGCCATGGTCTTCACGGCGAGGCGGGGGAACAAGCAACTGCTCAGTTACTCGACCGAGGAACTCGTAGCACGGTGGGAGGAATTCCTCGACGAGGCCAACCTCAGCGGAAGGATCACCAAGCTCGCGGACGCCTATCCTGAGGAGCGCAGCCTGGAGGTGGACTACAACGCCATCGACAGGTTCGACTCGGACCTGGCGATCTACTTGCTCGACCACCCCCAGAACGCTGTCTACTCGGTGGAACAAGCCATCCGCAGTTTCGTCCCGCCCACCGAGGAGGCCGAGATCCGGTTTCGAATTCGAGGCGTTCCCCGGGACCTGCGGGTCGAGGTGCGCGACCTCCGGGCGAAGCACCTCGGCAGACTCGTCTCCGTCGAAGGGCTCGTGCGAAAGGCGACCGAGGTCCGTCCCCGGCTGGTGGAGGCCGTCTTCCAGTGCTTGCGATGCGGCGCCGTGATCAAGGAGGCCCAGGAGGGTCTCGAATACCACGAACCGCTCGAGTGCTACGATGACCAGGGGGGTTGCGGTCGCAGCGCTGGATCGACGAAATTCAAGCTTCTGGACGAGGGGTCCCGCTACATCGATACCCAGAAGATCGAGATTCAGGAGCCGCCCGAGGAACTCCGAGGGGGGGAGGCGCCCCAGCGGCTTGCGGGGTACTTGGAGGAGGATTTGGTAGGGCTCGTGAACCCTGGGGACCGCATTGTGTTCAACGGGGTGCTCCGGGGCTCCCAGCGCGGTCGGTTTCGCTCCAAGTCTACCCTCTTCGATATCTTCCTGGACGTCGTCGGCCTGGAGCTGGAACAGGTCGAGTACGAGGAAATCGAAATCACGCAGGAAGACAAGGAACAGATCGAGAAGGAAGCAGCGAGCGGCGATGTCATCCGCAAGATTGTGGGGTCGATTGCGCCCTCGATTTACGGGTTGAATGTGGAGAAGGAGGCACTGGCCCTTCAGCTCTTTGGCGGCGTCGCAAAGCAGCTTCCGGACGGACGCCGCATCCGAGGTGACACGCACATATTGCTAGTTGGAGATCCGGGAGTAGCCAAGAGCGAGCTGCTCACCTACATGATCAAGCTCTCGCCCCGTGGGATTTACGCCTCGGGCAAGGCCAGCAGCCCTGCCGGACTTGTCGCCGCCGCGGTAAGAGATGAGTTTGGCGAAGGACGATGGACCCTAGAAGCAGGAGCTCTGGTTCTAGCGGACAAAGGCCTCGTGGCCATCGACGAGATCGAGAAGATGAGCGACCAGGATCGATCCAGCATCCACAATGCAATGGAGCAGCAGACGGTCCACATCGCGAAGGCCGGGATTACGGCCACCTTGCAGACACGTACTTCCATTCTCGCGGCCGCAAACCCAACCTTCGGGCGGTTTGACTCGGGGAAATACATCTCGGAGCAGATTCAGCTCCCGCCTACCCTCCTCTCAGTAGACCGTGATGAGCCGGTCATGGTTCGACACGATGGGGTAGTCCGAACAGAGACCATCGGTAATCTCGTGGACCCTTTTTACACGAAAGGGGACGAAGGGAAACCGGTTCATCCCAGAGATGGGAGTTTGGAGGTCGCCGCCTTCGACCCACACACTTTCAGGATGTCGTGGTCACCTGTTCGCTACGTGTTCCGTCACAGACACTCGGGGCCCCTGCTTAGGGTGACATTAGACTCAGGCCGATCTGTTCGGCTCACTCGTGGTCACTCAGTATACGTGTTCGAAGACGGTGTTGTTCGAACCAAGGCCACGTCACAGCTCCAGCAGGACGATTATGTTGTAATCCCGGGCTCATTGCCCTCGAATCGTTTTGGCGCCCCTCGGGGGCTAAACCTCATCTGGGAACTCCTCAAACTCCCGGAGGAAGATACCGGGACGGTTTACCTTCACGATGTACCCGCCGAAGTGTTCGCCCAACTGGAAAGTGAGATTCCGGAAGATAGAAAGTACTGGGGCACTCGAGGCATTCTTCCTCTTAGGTTCGCCGCCAGCCTTGACGACGCGAGCCTTACGGGATGCACATTGGTGATCGCTCGGAGCAAACGCGCCGTTCCAGCTTTCATCCCTGTCAATGAAAGGTTGATGCGATTCCTGGGTTACTACATCGCCGAAGGCTCGCTAACGGTCTCCACTTCCAAGAGTTTCATAATTTCCCTCTCATTCAATCGCAAAGAGGAAGACTACATCGAGGACGTCAAGAGCATCTGTAAGGATCTCTTTGGAATCGAGCCCCGGACCCATCCTGACAAAGGGGCTGTTAAGGTCGTCATCTCGAACAAGGTCCTTTATCTCTTCCTCGAAAGAGTCTTGAGACTTCCCCGTGGGGCATGGAACAAACGGGTCCCCGACATCGTGTTCAATGTCCCCCGGGCAATGCAGAGGGAGTTCCTCGTGGGCTGGCTCCGAGGCGACCGAGGCGTCACAGTGAGTCGGCGTCTCGCCTCAGACATTCTCTACTTACTCTCGCAGAACCGCCTTGTCGGGAGCCTGTACCGGACAAAGGAATACACGGCCACATTTGCCGACGGCCACCAAGCTACCAGCTCGGGTTACCTTCTCGTGAGTCCAAACCCCTATGCGGAGAACCGATTGCGAAACCGAGGCCGTCATCGGATGATACCTTACCGCCCCGTCGTGCCGCTGCTGAGAAAAATCCTCGGAGCGCCATTCGCAGGGTGGTATGGAGGAACAGCAAGCGATCCCCGACTCGGTCCTTCGATTCAGCGGGATCTCCTCCAGAGGCCTAAGATCAGGAAGAGACTGAGACGACTTCGTCTCTTGAGAAGCCCGATGACGACATCAGAGGCCTCAGTGCTGTTTGAAGAAACGGCACACCGTGAGCATGCGAGGATCTACCTTCAGCGGATGGTGAATCGCGGGTGGGTGGAGCGGGAGAAAATTAGCGGCAGGGGTAAACCGTACTCCTGGAGGTACCGATACCGACTTTCACCCAAAGGCGAGAGGCTCCTCGCTGACGTGGACAGGCTAAACCGCCTCATCGAGGGCGACCTCGCCTTTGCCCGCGTGAAATCGGTCGAGCCAGTCGAGGCTAGCGGCCTCTACGTATACGACCTCTCCACCCCAGGTCGTGAGAATTTCGTGGCTGGAGATGGCGGAATTGTATGTCATAACTCCCGGTTCGACACCATCTTCCCTATTATGGATAAACCGCAGGTCCAGGTCGACCGCGCCATGTCGGAGCACATTCTTCGAGGCCACCTGGCAGGGGAGAAGATACGTCAGGCCGAGTCCCATCAACTTGGGACCGGCCCTGAAGAGGTGGACGAGACCTTCCTCCCCTTCTTCGAGCCCAGCTTTCTTCGGAAGTACGTGGCCTATGCCAAGCGCCTCTATCCGGTCCTTACACAGGAGGCCATGCAAATCATCCAAGACAAGTACCTGGAGATTCGGAAGCAGGGAGAGGACGAAGCGGGGACGGTGCCCATCACCCCCCGGCAGCTGGAGGCATTCATCCGACTCGCCGAGGCCAGCGCACGGGCTCGCCTAAGTCCCAAGGTCGAGGAGGAGGATGCGGAACGGTCTGTTCGCATCGTCGAGTACTGGCTGGAGCGGGTTACGGGCGTCGAGGGAGGATTCGACATCGACATCGTGGCCGTGGGCCTCAGCCAATCCCAGCGGGCCCAGATGATCACTTTGCGCGAAATCATCGGCGAGCTGGCCGAGCGGGACGGCGCAGCCGACCTGAAGGACATCCGCGAGGCGGCCGAAGAGCGGGGCGTACCGCCCAACCGCGTGGAGGCCTGGCTCAAGCGGTGGAGCCAGGAGGGGGAGGTCTACTCCCCGGCGCCCAACAAGTGGCGTCTCGTAAGCCGATTCTAGTGCGGATACCTATAAATCGGACCATACGAGTTTCCATTCCTTGATACGGCTCAAGGTCTACAACTCGGGCAGGGAGGTCCTGGTCGCCGCCTGCGACGCCGACCTCCTGGGGCAGACCTTGCGAGAGGGGGAGCTCCGGCTGGAGGTCAAGCCGGAATTCTACGACGGCGTGGCCGCCGACCGGGAGCAGCTGCTCCGCCATCTCCGCCTGGCCACCATCGGGAACTTCGTGGGGGAGGAGACCGTCGCCGCCGCCCTCGAGGCGGGGTTTATCGAGGAGACGGGCATCATACGCATCGACGGGGTTCCCCACGCCCAGATGGTCGTGCTATGAGGAGTTTCTGTGTCGAATGCGGGACGGAGGGTCCCGTGTACGAGGGCCTCTGTGCGAACTGCTTGCCGCAGAAGCGCACCCTCGTGGAGGTCCCCCTCGTCTTTACGCTGGAACGGTGCGTCCATTGCGGCCGGTTCCACCTCCCCCGCGGGTGGGCGGAGGCCGAGCTAGAGGAGGCCCTAAAGCGGACCGTTGCGAAGGTCGCGGTGGTCCCACGAGTGGTCCAGGATCGCGAGACCCTCCTCCACATGGACCTCCGCCATCCGGACGAGGTCGGTCTCCGCCTTGCTCACCGTGTGGAGCTACCCGGCTTGACGGCGGAACAAGTGGGGGAGTCGCGGGTCCGTCTCAAGCGGACCACCTGTCCGGACTGCGCAAAGCAGCATGGGCAGTACTACGAGGCCGTCCTCCAGGTCCGTGCCACCGACCGCCCCGTACAGCGGGAGGAAATGGCCGTCATCCGCGGGGTGCTGGAGGAGAAACTCCGAGGTGACTCGGGCCTCTTCGTGGCCAAGGAGGAGCGGGTCCATGGCGGGGTTGACCTCTACTTGAGTAGCAACAAGGCCGCCAGGGCCCTCGCGCAGCGCATCAAGGCGCGTCTCGGCGGTCGGATTACGTCCTCCCCCAAGCTCCACGGCCGGCGGGGAGGACGCGATCTTTACCGCGTCACATACGCGGTTCGGCTGCCCGCCGAGGCGGCTTAAATAGCGCTGGGGCGTTCGTTCGAGGGTGAAGATCGAGGTCGACTGCCCCTCCCTGGACGCCCTCATGGACGGGGGCGTCGAGAGCGGCTGCATCACGTTGCTCTTCGGGGAGGCGGGGAGCGGAAAGACGAACCTCTGTCTTCAGCTGGCCCGCAACGTGGCCCGGGCGGGCCGGAAGGTCGCCTTCATCGACAGCGAGGGGGTCTCTCTCGAGCGGCTGAGGCAGATCTGCGGGGAGGACTACGATCGCCTCCTCCCGGAGGTCCTCTTCACGGCCGTCCACACCATGGCAGAGCAGGAGAAGGCGGTCTCCAAGGCCGCCAAGCTCGCGGAGACCACCCCCGAGATCGGCCTCGTCGTCCTGGACAGCGCCACGACCCACTATCGGCTGACCGGGGACGAGGCCGCCCGGGAGAAAGAACGACATGCCCTCACCCGGCAGATCACCCGTCTCATGGCCGCGGCCCGGCGGCGGGACATCCCCGTCCTGGTGACGTCTCAGGTGTACACCAAGCTCGACACGGGTGAGTACTCCCCCCTGGGTGGACACATGATGAGCCACAACGCGAAGGACATCCTGCGGCTCGAGAAGGTCGCCCCCCAGTGGCGCCTGGCGGTCATCGTAAAGCACCGCCACCTGGAGGAGGGTGCGGGGACGAAGTTTCGACTGACAGGCCGGGGTCTGGAGTCCTGAGGATCACCAGCTCCGGCCCAGCATGAAGCCCACGGCGGCCGACAAGTTGGCATGGAGGGGTTCCGGCAGCCCACGTAACACCGCCTCCGCCCCCTCCCGCATCCCCTGGGCGACGGCCCGGGCGGCGCCGACGGCGTCGTACTTCTCGAAGAGGGCCATGACCCAGGCCACCTCCTCGGACGTTACGTTCTCCCGCGGCGCATCCAAGATGCGGAAGAGCTCCTCGCGCTCCTTCGTGGCGGTGTGGGCCGCGGTGTGGACCACAAGAAGCGACCGCTTCCCCTCCCGGATGTCGGATCCGGGCTCCCCGCGCCCCTTGTGCTCCGTCAAGTCGAGGACGTCATCCGCAATCTGAAAGACCGGTCCGATCTGGTCCCCAAGTTCAAACAGGGCGTGGGAGACCGTGGTCGGCGCGTCGGCTATAAGGGCCCCGCCGACGAGGGGGGCGGCGAGATATCGGCCGGTCTTCGCCCGGACGATGTTCAAGTAACCCTCCACGGTGAGGGCCCGATCCGCCCTCGCGCGCAGGTCCAGTGCCTGGCCTTCGCCGGTTCGCTCCACCGTCCGCGAGATGACATCGACGAGTTGGAGGACTCGATCATCGGGTACCCCGCGCTCCTTCGTGGCGTGGACCAGGTCGTATGTCTGGGCGAACATGTAGTCGCCGATGTTGATCGCGTGTTCGAGGCCGTAGCGGACCCAAACGGAATCCCGGCCTCGACGAACCCGATCGCCGTCCTCGATGTCGTCGTGCACCAGCATGAAGTTGTGGAGCATTTCGGAGGCGAGGGCAAAGGGCATCGCCTGATGGCCATCGCCGCCCAAACTTTCACAGGTCAGCAGGCAAAGGGCGGGTCGGAGGCGCTTGCCGCGCTGCCTCCGTTGGGTGACATCGAGGCCGAGGGCATACCGGACTCCCTCATGAAGTGGGAGGACCCCGTCGGCCGGGGGGAGCCAGGCTTGCAATTCTTCATCCACGAGCGCGGACTTCTCCTGGAGGTACGCCTCGAAGGCGGCCCGATCCACGGGCTAGTCCCCCAGGCCGAGGGAGGAGGCCCACTCCCGCGTGGGACCCGTGAGGAGGGTGGGGATCTCCGCCAGCTCGGCCACGCTATGGGACCCGGTCAGGAGGTGGACTGCCTTGATCTCGGCTACCACCACCTCCAGGGCCTCCACCACGGCCTCGGCGGACTCGTTGGCGGCACGGAGCATCTGGGACGCCATGCCGCCTGCCTGGGCGCCCAGGGCGACGGCCCGGGCCACGTCCAGGCCGTTACGGAGGCCTCCAGTGGCGATCCGGGGGAGGCCCACGTCGGCCAAGAGCAGGGAGATGGGGGAGGGGATGCCCCACTCCCAGAAGGTCCGTCCCAAGCGCTCCTTCTGCCGCAGACCCTCTTTCTTGGCCCGATAGTACTCGACGGCCGAGAAGCTCGTGCCGCCGAGGCCGCCGATGTCGATGCCCCGGACGCCCGCCTCCTTGAGGCGCAGGGCGACCTCCCGCGAGATCCCCGCACCCGTTTCCTTCCCCAGGACGGGGACCTCAGAGGCGATGGCGGACAGGGCCTTGAGGACGCCGCGCGACCGCTTGTCCCCCTCGGGCTGGACGATTTCTTGCGTGTAGTTCATGTGAATCGCCAGGATGTCCCCTCGGACCATCTCCAGTGCCCGTTTCGCGTCCTCGACGCCCAGGGGCTCCTTCCCCGCCTGGCGGATGAGTTGCGGTGCCCCGATGTTGGCGATGACGAGGGGGATGTCGTATTCGCGCACGACGGTCCAGGACTCCTTCGACGCTTGACCCTGGAGGACCGGCCGCTGGCTCCCCACGCCCATGGCGACGCCCACCTCCGCGGCCCCATGGGCCAGGTTCCCGTTGATCTGCACGGCGTCCTTGAACCC
>JBHIDB010000042.1:0-9584 GCA_046759865.1 Thermoplasmata archaeon | reverse complement strand
AGATCTACTGGCAGCTCGCAGGGAAGGCAGGCCGCCGCCAGGTCCCCGGGAGCCCTCAGGTGGGGGTGTGCCAGGCCTGGGGGGACCTCATGCAGTTCTCGAGCGTCATGGTCATGCGGGCGTGAGATCATGGAACGCAGGTGGCATGGGACCCCGTTGACTGCGGCCGACATCGCGGAGGGCCGCGTAGCCACGGCCGAGTGGCGTCCGGAGGCGAAGTACGCCTGGAGCGCGGGCGAGTCCATCGGTCGCTTCCTGGAGGAGCTCCAAGAGGGCCACCTGGTCGGGCGGAAGTGCGACGAGGACGGCACCGTATTCTTCCCGCCCCGCTCCTTCTGCCAAGAACACTTCGCGCGGACCGGCGAGTTCGTTCGGCTGAAGAACACGGGGAAGGTGGAGACCTACTCCGTGTCTTACCTGGGGACGGACGCGCGCCGGCTGGAGGAGCCCATCTACGTGGCGGTCATCTCCATCGACGGGGCCGCCGAGGGCATGGGCTTCATGCACTTCCTGGGGGAGGTCGAAGAGAAGGAGCTGGCCATCGACATGCGGGTGAAGGCCGTCTGGAAGCCCAAGAAGGAGCGGGAAGGGGCCGTCACGGACATCCGCTACTTCAAGCCGGTGTAGGGGGGGAACAGGTGGGCGAATTCCGGCGTTGGGAGGGGAACATGGAGGCCCTCTACGTCTACACGGCGGGGGTTGCGGGAGATCGGTTCTTCCGGGAGATCCGGGACAACGAACGACTCATGGGGACCTATTGCCCCACGTGTGACGTCACCTACCTGCCGCCCCGTCTCTACTGCGAGAGCTGCCTCTCGGAGCTCAACGAGTGGGAGGAGATCCCCAACAAGGGCCGGGTGGACGCCGCGACGGTGGCGTACATCGACGAGAAGGGGGAGAAGCTGGCGCGCCCGAAGGTCCTGGCCATGGTCCGGTTTCCGGGGGCCACGGGCGGCCTCGTCCACACCGTGGACCTGCCGGAGGAGGACGTGTACCGGGGCATGGAGGTGGAGGTGGTCTACCTCCCCCGCGGCCTGCGCCGGGGCTCCTTTCTGGACATCCTCCACTTCAAAGCCATCTAGGCTCTCAAATCAGATAATCAGTCCGCTGGGTTTTAATGCGAGCCCATGGCACGCAGGCCCCATGCTGGAGGCCATCCCGAAACCCCGGATGAAAATGAAGATTTGCGCCGTCGGGGAGGAGGCCGTGGGGAAGACGAGCCTCATCCACCGGTACGTCGCGGACACCTACGAGGACGACTACATCCGGACCATCGGAACGCTGATCAGCAAGAAGACCATCGAGCTGGAGAGAGCGGAGGGGGAGCCCCCCGTCGTGGACGCGGTCATCTGGGACATCATGGGCCGGAAGGGGTTCATGGACCTCCTCCGGGACGCCTACTTCTACCGGGCGAACGGGGTCTTCGCCGTCCTCGACACCACGCGCAAGGCGACCTTGGAGGCCCTCCACGGATGGCTCGAAGGCGTGTCCAACGCCGTGGGGACGCTGCCCATCGTGATCCTGGCCAACAAGGAGGACTTGAAGAAGGAGGCCAACGTCACGAAGAAGGACGTCAAGGCCTTCGCCGAGGGCTGGGACGCCGTCCACTTCTACACCAGCGCGAAGACGGGGAAGAACGTGAGAGAGGCCTTCGAGAAGCTGATCCACGCGGCCTACGAGCGGGGGGTCTCTGCGCGATCGGAGTCCACCGACGCGGCCGAGGCCGAACAGTCAGTGCCCGCGCCCGACTTCATCGGAAGATAAAAATAGACTCGGACCCTAGAACGGCGGTCCGGGTGAGCATGGTCGATTCTCGAAGCCGGAAGGATATCGAGGCGGCCCACAGAGCGTGGGAGGAGAAGGAGCTCGCGGCGTCCCTCCAGTCTCGCCCGGAACGGAGGGAGCGCTTCCTCACGACCTCGAGCGAGGAGGTGGGACGGCTTTACACCCCGCTGGACGTTCCGGACCTCGACTACCTGAAGGACCTGGGCTTCCCGGGAGAATACCCCTTCACCCGGGGCATCCATCCCACCATGTATCGCGGACGCCTCTGGACGATGCGGCAGTTCGCGGGGCATGGGGACTGCGAGGACACGAACGTCCGGTACCGATACCTCTTGGAGCACGGCGAGACGGGTCTCAGCGTGGCCATGGACATGCCCACCCTGTACGGCCTGGACACGGATGATCGGGAGGCCCGAGGGGAGTTCGGGATTTGCGGGGTCGCGGTCTCCTCCGTCCGGGACATGGAGATTCTCTTCAACGAAATCCCCGTGGACAAGATCAGCACGTCCATGACCATCAACGGGCCCGCGGCGGTGCTGTGGGCCATGTACATCGCCATGGCGGAGGGTCGCGGGATTTCCCCCGCGGCGCTTCGGGGGACCACCCAGAACGACATCCTGAAGGAATACCAGGCCCAGAAGGAGTGGCTCTTCCCTCCCGAGCCCCACATGCGCCTCGTGGTGGACACCATCGAGTACGGAGCCAAACACCTGCCGCAGTGGAATCCCGTCAGCATCAGCGGGTATCACATCCGCGAGGCGGGTTCCACGGCGATCCAGGAGCTGGCCTTCACCCTCTCCAACGGCTTCGAGTACGTGCGGTGGAGCCTCGAGCGGGGGCTGGACGTGGACGCGTTTGCGCCGCGCCTCTCCTTCTTCTTCAACGCTCACAACGACCTCTTCGAGGAGATTGCCAAATACCGGGCCGCACGCCGCATCTGGGCCCGGGAGATGCGGGACACTTTTGGGGCAAAGAGACCACGCTCGTGGTGGATGCGGTTCCACACGCAGACGGCGGGGGTCTCCCTCACGGCCCAGCAGCCGGAGATTAACATCGTACGGGTCGCCATCCAGGCCCTCGCGGCCATCCTGGGCGGGACCCAGTCCCTCCACACGAACTCCATGGACGAGGCGTGGGCCGTCCCCACCGAGCGGGCCGTCCGCATCGCTCTCCGGACTCAGCAGGTGTTGGCCCACGAGAGCGGGATCACAAACACTGCGGATCCCTTGGGCGGCTCTTACTACGTGGAATGGATGACGGACCATATGGAGGAGGAGGCCTACCGTTACTTCGACCGGATCGAGGAGATCGGCGGCGTCATTCCCGCTATCAAGCGAGGCTTCCACCAGCGGGAGATCGCCCGGGCCGCGTACCGGTACCAGCAGGAGATCGAGAAGGGGGAGCGGAAGATCGTCGGGGTCAACGCCTACACGACCGAGGAGCCGGAGGTCGTCGAGTACCTGCGGATCGATAAGAAGGCGGAGAAGCGGCAGCTGCGACGCCTGGAGCGCCTCCGGGACGACCGAGATTCGATAAACGTGGAACGGACTCTCACAGCCTTGCGCAAGGGGGCCGAGGGCGACGTGAACCTGATGCCGCTGATCTTGGATGGCGTGAAGGCGGGGGCCACGATGGGCGAGACGATCTCCACCCTCAAGGAGGTCTTCGGCGTGTACGAGGAGCCCCTCATCTACTAGGTGGCAACATGGCAAAGATCCGTGTGCTCGTGGCGAAGCCGGGGCTCGATGGCCACGACCGCGGCGCGAAAGTGATCGCCCGAGGCCTCCGGGACGCCGGGATGGAGGTCATCTACACGGGCCTCCACCAGACCCCGGAGAACATCGTGGAGGCCGCTATCCAGGAGGACGTGGACGCCGTCGGGTTGAGCTCCCTCTCCGGTGCGCACATGACCCTCTTCCCCAGGGTCGCCGAACTCCTCCGCAAGCGGGGGATGGAGAACGTGCTGGTCATCGGCGGAGGCATCATCCCCCCCGACGACGTGCCAGAACTCAAGGAGGCGGGAATCGCCAAGATCTTTGGACCGGGGACCTCCTTGAAGGAAGTCATCGCCTACATCGAAGGGCACGCGGGGAAGTAGCCGCATGTCCTTGGTCCAGGACCTTCTCGCGGGGGACAAGCGGGCCGCGGCGAAGCTCATCTCCCTCATCGAGGACGGGGACGAGGAGGCGATCGAGGTCATCCGGGCCATCTACCGGAAGACCGGCCAGGCCCAGACCATCGCTGTGAGCGGCCCGCCGGGGTCGGGGAAGAGCACGCTTATCTACCGCTTGGCCCAGGCCTTCCGCCGTCGCGGGAAAACCATTGGCATCATCGCGGTGGATCCCACCTCGCCGATCAGCGGTGGCGCCCTCCTGGGGGACCGGGTCCGGATGGGGGAGCTGGCGGCGGACGAGGGGGTCTTCATCCGATCCATGGGGACCCGAGGCCGGCTCGGGGGCGTCTCGGCGGCGACGTCGGATGCGATCAACGTGTTGGATGCTTTCGGGAGCGACATCATCTTCGTGGAGACGGCGGGGGTGGGCCAGACCGACGTCGAGGTGGCGTCCCTCACGCACACGATGGTCGTCCTCCTCATCCCAGGGACCGGGGACGACGTTCAAGCGTTCAAGGCGGGGATTTTCGAGGTGGCTGACCTGTTTGTAGTCAACAAGGCGGACCGGGGCGACGGCGAGGGGATGGTGGCAGACCTCGAGGTCATGCTAGCAGTGGGGGAGGGGGCGGAGTGGGTTCCTCCCGTCTTGCTCGCTTCCGCCCTCCGAGACGAGGGCGTGGCGGAGGTCGCGGACAAGATCGGGGCGCACTTCGCGCACCTACGCGATTCCGGCCACCTCGAGATAAAACGGCGGACGCGCATCGAGCGAGAGATTCTGGCGGCCCTGTCGGAATCTATCCAGGCCCGCGGACTGGCCCTTCAGGCGGGGCAGGCCTTCTCGGATTGGGTGGAGCGTGTCATGCTGAAGGAGGCGAGTCCGCTGGAGGCAGCGCAGAGTCTGCTTGAGCTTATCGGACCCCGGGGCTGACCTTCGGTCTCACTCAGGAGCTTCCAGGGCCGCGATTCGCTCCTCCGCCGAGACGCCAGAGGCCCATCCCTGTTCGAAGATCTCGAGGTGAGCTTTCACGTAATCCTCACTGTTGGTCCAGAGGGCGGTCTCCGCCTTGCCCTGGAGTGTTCGCTCGTCCTGGACCAGAAAGGCCAAGATTGATTCCCCATCGAAGAGGATGAACCGGCCTCGTTGCCAGTCCACGTGGCGCAGGGGGACCCGCCGCGCCACCCGAGCCATGAGGGCGACGTTAGACCCATCGATGTCGACCACCAACCGTGCCTTTACGCCGCGCGCCATGGCCTCGAGCAGGACGTCGCTGATGCCTTCGCGATACGAGCGCTGGAGGCCCTTTGTCGTCGTGAAGGCCAGAACCTCCTTCTGGGACCCACTCACGAACTGGCTTATGGCCCGGTAGACCTGAGTGCGGCCCTTGAAGATCTGGACCGGCAGGGGAGGCGATTTCGCCTCCCGGATAACGCGAGGCCACACGCGGAGGACCGCACGGCGGGCATGATCCAGCATTTCCATCTCGGCTCGCTGCTCGTGGGCCAGGGTGTCAAAGATCTCCTCCATGGGCCGCGGCACGTACCGCTTGGGACGACCCAGGGACACGTCGACAAAACCCCGCCCCTCCAAAACCTCCAAGGATCGGTAAATCTGGACGCGATTGAGTTCGGCGTCGGCGGCTAATTCGCTCGCCGTGGGGGAGCCGTGTCGGCCGAGACTCACGAGGATACGGGCTTCATTCATGGAGAAACCGCTTCGTTGAAGATGTTCGACTACCTCGGCCGTTCGCATCCTTTTCGGTGGGAGTAATGACTGCTCGGGCTATTTATGGCTCTGTCGTAACAAAACTCGTTACAACTTCGACCTCCCGGGATGGAACTCACGTAGCCGACCGCTGCTTGTTGTAATCGATGATGTTACAAGTCGTGATATAACGAACAGTTTCTCCCTGCCCCGGGTTGGCGGATGGAGTTCGGATTGCTGACAAGGGTCGCCAGCGGTTCTTCGCTCGCCAAACCCAAGGAGTAGAAAAAATGGCTGATCACACCGACCCCCCTGCCGTAGCAGGACTCCGTGATCGGGACATCACCGACATATACGCCTTTCATCCGCCCAGGCGAAGGCGGCCGGATGGGCAAAGACTGAACAAGACCGTGCTCGTCCTCGCGGTTAACCCCCTCTCCCCACCCGGGGATCAGCAGTCCTTCTCGGATGACGCCGAGTACAAACTGCTGGTTGACACCGACGGGGATGCCGACGACGACATTGAGATCGAGTTCGCGTTCGAGGAGCGGGAGGGACGCAACCAGGAGTTTGAATTTGAGATTGAGGGAGACGACTGGGAGATTGAGGGTGAAGGCCGTACGAACCGCGTGATCCGACTCGGAGGAGGCGTGAAGGTGTTCGCCGGCCTGCGGGACGACCCTTTCTTCTTCGATCTGGAGGGCTTCTTGGCTGGTTTCGCATTCACGGGCGTCGACTTCTTCGCGGGCTCTAACGTGTCCGCGATTGTCCTCGAGGTTCCCACCCGGACCCTAACCCCCGATGGTCCAGAGATCGGAGTCTGGGGCGCCATCGAAGGGAGCGACCAGATCGATCGGATGGGACGCCCGGCCATCAGCACCGCCCTCATCCCTACCGACAGGAAGGACCTCTACAACGCCAGCGAGCCGGAGGACGACGTCGAGAAGTTTCGCGATGACGTCATCGCCACGATTACTGCGCTGGGAAATCCCAGCGGCGCCGCAGCCCTCGCTGACTTTCTCCTCCCGGACATCCTGACTCTGGATGCCTCGAAACCGACGGCGTTTCCCAATGGCCGAAACCTTGCCGACGATGTCATGGACACGGTGCTTGATCTTGTTGTTCCAGGGGCGTTCCCAATGGGAGACGGCGTTGATGAGAACGATAAGGGGTTCCGAAGGAGATTCCCATATCTCGCGCCCCCGCACAGGTGAGGTGAAAAAATGAAAGAGGTCGACAGAAGAAGTTTCCTGAAAGTGTTGGGGACCGGGCTGGGGGCGGCCGCGATCGCGTCCACGCCCGCGGCCCTTGTGAGCAGTGCCAGCAGTTTGGCCGGAGGCAGGGGAATGGCCTTCAGCTTTAGCGCGGAGGCCCCCCTTCCTGCAAGTCCGGTCCCTTCGTTCGCGACCCTAGTCCTACGTGGCCACGTCGCGGCGGGGGACCGTGAATCTGGCTTCCTGAACCAGCGAATAGTGGTCGGGTCCCCTCCCACCCCAAGGGCCGAGGCACTCCCGCGGTTGGGCCTCTCTGGTCGGGTTGACCGCGTTCAGAATGGCCCAACGATCGAAATCTGGGGCACCGTGGATGACGTGGCGGACCCCCGCCTGATGCGGGGACGCAACTTCCACCTCACCATCGACCGTGCGCTTGGTCGGGGCGCCTATACGTATCAGGGTCGGAGCTACCGGCTGCAGCTGAAGGAGTTCAACGAGCGATAGCGGGGCCGCTCGACGACCAACTGGGCGATCGTCAGCCTAGGCAACAAACTCTTAAGCGTGCTGGACCCATCACGGGACGCCAAGGGATGAGGTCCTCGGGACGGGCACGACCATGGGCGCCGAATTCCTGTTTCTCCTCGGTCTCGCAATCGCTCTCGGGTTCAAGCACGCCTACGATCCCGACCACGTGGTTGCGGTCTCCAACCTCATCTCCCGCAGCAGAGGGCTGAAGAGGACGATCCTTCTGAGCGGCAGCTGGGCCCTGGGGCACATGCTGACCGCGGCGACCGTCGCGGTCGTCCTCTTCACCTTCCGGGAAGTCTTCCTCGCGGAGATGCTTGCCGCCCTGGAGATCCTCGTCGTGGTGATGCTGATCCTCATCGGCGTCCTCGCCCTCCTCTGGGAGTTCAACGTCCTCCACGTGCACGAGCACTGGCACGGATTGTTTCAACACCGCCACCTCCACGCCCATGCGGGCAAGCACGGCGCCCACGGAGCCATGTTCTCCATCGGCGTGGTCCACGGAGTGGCGAGCAACGACGAGCTCCTCCTGCTGTTGGTCGTGGCCTTGGGCGTGACGTCACTCGGCGGCCTCCTCGTCAGTGTGGCGGCCTTTAGCGTAGGTGTGGTCGTGGGCATGATTCTCTTCGGGGTCGGGATGAGCTACCCACTGCTACGCTGGCGGAAGGAGAAGGTTCGCAGGGCTGTGACCATTACGGCCGCCCTTCTCAGCCTGGTGTACGCCGTCCTCCTGCTGTTGGGTCTGGGGCTCCCCAACCCCCTGTCCTCCCTCATCTAACAGAGGGATGCGGCGAGCTAACATACTCTCCCCGTTGATAATGGAGAGTAAAGCATCAATAAGGCCGCCCCCCCACCGCCGTTCGATGCCCGGTCCTCAAGGACGGGACAATCGACACACGTCTTTCGACCCCACGGATGGCGCGACTCACGACGGGCAGCTCGCCGAGCTCCTGGCCAACCTGAAGGTCGATCCCGGCAATCCGGACCTCTGGATGGAGGCCGCAACGATATACCTGGTGTTGGGAAGACGGAGACGCGCGTCGAAGGCCTACCGGGCCTCTATCGAAGTGGTTCACGAACGGAAGAGCGAGGAGGCGGCCCTGGTCAGCGTGCACCGGTTCTTGCATGGGGACGAGGTACCCTCCGGGAAGGACGGAGGAAATCTCCAGCCCGGAGCCCCCGCTGGGCATGCTGCACCGCCTCCACCGGTCTCCGGGAAGGTGCAGGTCCAGCCGTCCGGTTCGCACAACGCAACCACGACGGAGCAACGGCTGAGCGTGGCTGGCGATTCCAACCTCCTGGATCAGCTCCGGCGAGAGCTCAGCCCACGGCGGACGGTGACCTGTCCCGATTGCAATACGCTTCTGGAGGTGGGGGACGCTTGGTGCTTCGGCTGCGGTCGGGAAGTAACTGAGTCCCACCAGAGCCTGGAAGAGAGGGTGGTCCTCGCCCGAATGAGCCTCGCCGAGAACGAAGATGATCTCGACGCTCTGTTTACCTTGGCCGCGCATCTGGCCGTGAGCGGGGAACACGAAGAAGCGCTCGAGTACCTCATTCGACTGACGGCCCTTGATCCGCGTTATCCGGGCCTCTGGTGGGTCAAGGCACGGGTCTTTCTGGCGGCGGGGAAGGAGGACGCTGCCAGGGCCTCCCTCAGGATGGCGCTGGGGATTATGACGGATGGTGGGTCTGAGCCGCGGGCGTGAGAACCAGACTGACGCGTACGAGTTGGGTAATTCTCGTCGACGGAGAGCGTTCGCCCTCGCCATCCACAGGCATGAGACTGCTCGATCCCGGCAACGTCGCGAATGATTAGTACTGCCGCGCGGTCAGAGCGTGCATAAGGCAGACGCGGTTGAGGGAGCGATGGGGATGAGAGTGTGGCTTGTAGTTCTCGTTTCCGCGGTGGTCATGGTCGCCGTGGCCGGGGTCTACCTCGGGATTGCGCTCCGGGCACCAACATCGACACCACCGACACAGCCTCAATCCGATCTCCCTCCGCCTGAGCCACCACCTCCGACTGAGCCACCGCCGCCGGAACAATCGGATTGCCCTAGATCGAACGGCTTCTGTGAGGAACGCAATGTGACCCGCGTCATCGATGGGGATACCCTTGACATCGCGGGCGGACTCCGGATCCGGCTCGTGCTAGTGGATGCTCCCGAACCGAGTGAACCGGGCGGTCCTGCCGCCCGGGACTTTCTCACGGACCTCTGCCTGGGCTCCCTCGCCCTCATTGACGAGG
>JBHIDB010000041.1:0-9691 GCA_046759865.1 Thermoplasmata archaeon | reverse complement strand
CGCCTTCCGTTCAGCTGTACGCGATGCCCATCAGCCACTGGTGCGTCTCCGCGGACCGGATGTTGGTCTTCAAGGGCGTCCCCTTCCAGACCCTCTACGTCGCTTACCACGACAAGGAGGACCTGATCGCCGCCACCGGGCAGGACTACGTGCCCACTCTCATCTGGGACGGCAAGGCGGTGATGTGGTACGACATCCCCGAGTTCTTGGAGAAGGAGATTCCGGAACCCACTCTCTTCCCCGACGATTGGCGCGGGGTGGCCATCGCCCTCGAGCGGTGGGGCCATGCGGTCGTCGAGGAGGCGGTGTGGCGCTCCGTCGTGACGAAGGTACCGCCGGTGCTCCGGGACGACCACGAACGGTGGGTGTTCGAGGAGATGCAGGTCAAGGCGCGGGGCCCTTGGCACATCCTCGAGGCACGACGGGAGGAGTTCCGAGAGGGGATGATGGAGGAGCTCGCCCGCGTCGAGGCGATGCTCGTCGGCAAGGAGTGGGTCCTCGGGCCGCCCAGTCTCGCCGACTTCGGGTTGTACGGAAGCGTCTCTCCCCTCCTCGCCATCGGAGAGGACCCCCCTTCCGAACTGCCGAACCTCCGGGGCTGGGTGGAGCGAATCCGAGGACTCGGGGGATGAGCTTCGACTCGCTCAGAAACTGACCTACAGATCTACCGGCTCAAACGAGGCGAAGAGCTCCCGACACTCCGGAAGGTTGGACAGAATCTCGTACTCGCATGCTTCCTCGAAGTCCTTCCACATGGCATTCACGGCAGCGCTGTCGTGGGCCGCGTCGATGGCCTCCCGGGAGTTCCACTCGAAGACCTCGATCATCGTGCCGTCCTTGGCCCGCATGACCTGAGAGGGGCGGTCTGTGGCCAGTCCCTCCGCACGAAGAATCGGGAGGTGGGTCTTGAGCACCTCCAACAACCACGCCTCCATCCCTTCCTTTGGCCGATAGGCCGAAATCACAAACACGCCCATGCTCTCGCCTCAAGGCGCGAGGCCCGCGCCGCTCTTCAGGCTTTGCCCGGCAATGCGCGCGAACCGAAATCACGTCTTGAGGAGCTTCTCGATCTCCTCGTCGAGATCGTCCATCTCGGGCTCGGGTGGCTCTTCCGGAGGCTCCTCGGCGACCTTCGCCGGCGGTTTCTCCCGGGCTCCACCCTTCGGAGGCGTGGTCGGTCCCCGCGGGCCGGCCCGAGCCCCCCTTCGCCAGTAGAGGAAGCCGGCAGTGATGCCGGCCACGGCAAGGGCCGCAAGGAGGCCGTAGAGGGTCGTATCGGCAAGCTCGAATCCGCCGCCCGGGGCGGCCGCGACGGCCGTGATGGACAGGGTATCCGTGTCCTCGTTCCCCGACGCGTCCCGGACCGTCAAGGTGATCGTGTAGTCTCCGGCGTCATCGTAGGCGTGGGTGGTGGTTTCGCCGTAGAGGATCGTGCCGTCCCCAAGGTCCCAGGTGTAGTTGGCGATCCTGTGGTTGTCCGAAGACCCGCTGGCGTCCAAGGTGAAGACCACGCCCACGTCCACTTCCGTGGGCCCGCTCGCGACGGCAGCGGGAGGCGCCGAGTCTTGGATGGTGAAGGCCCCCGTGCGCGAGGCGCCGTTCCCCGAGGCGTCCACCGCCCAAATCGTGTAGCTGTACGTCCCAGGCTCGCCGAAGCTCCCCATGTGCGTGTAGTTCCCGCTGACGAAGGTCATCGAGACGTTGCTCACGGGGTTGGCATCGGGGTCCTCGATGGCGATGGTGACCGACGTCACACCGTCGTTGTCGCTCACCTGGGCGGAGATTGCGACGCTCTGACCGAGCTCCTGGGGGTCGGGGTCCGCCGCGGGTAGGCCGATCGTGGGGGCCATGGAATCGCGCACAGTGAAGTTCCCATTCCGGCTGCCGGCGAAGCCCTCCCCGTCCGTCACCCAGACGGTGAAGTTGTAGACGCCCAGGTCATTCGGGGAGAGGGTGTATTCGTAGGTGTCCGCGTCCACCGCCGCCATCGTGAAGTTGCCGACCGGGGCCCCCAACGGGTCCTCGATCCACACGCTGACGGAGGTGATTCCGGCGTTGTCGGCCACGTCGGCGGTGATGGTGATGGCCTGGGCGACCTCCAAGGGATCCGGGGACGCGGACGCGGCGTTCACCTGGGGTGGCGTCGTGTCCTCTACGGTGAACTGACCGCCCCCGGAGTCGACGTTTCCGGAGGTGTCCGAGGCCCAGACGGTGTAGGTGTACGTTCCCGTGTCGGTGAAGGTGTCGGAGTAGCTGTAGGTCCCTGCGACCCCAGTCATCGTGAAGTTCCCGAGGAGGGCGTTAGACGGATCACGGATGGCGAGTGTGACGCTCGCCACCGCAAAGTTGTCCGACACGTTCACGGAGAAGTCGACGGGTTGGCCTGCCTCCTGGGGGCTTGGGCCGGCCGAGGGGAGGCCGACGGTCGGGAGGGTCGTGTCCTGCACGGCGAACGATCCACTCGCGGAGCTGAAGAGGCCGCCATCGTCCTCGGCCCAGACGGTGTAGGTGAAGGTGCCGAGGGAGCCGTAGGCGGCGGCGTAGAGATACTGGCCGCCACCGAGGCCGCTCATCGTGAAGTTGCCGACGGTCAACCCGCCCGGGTCCGTGATGTTCACCCAGACTCCGGCGACCGCGGAGTTGTCCGAGACGTTTGCGTAGATGGACACCGAGCCGAAAACCTCCTGGGGATCTGGGGTGGCCGTGTGGTTGTGAATCTGCGGCGCGGCCGAGTCGGCGATGGTGAACGTGCCCCCGTTGGAAGCGAGGTTCCCCGAGGTGTCGTTGGCCCAGACGGTCATGGTGTAGACGCCGAGCTTCGTGAAGACCTGCGCGTGGGTCCACTCTCCACCCACGAAGGTCATGGTGAAGTTCCCCACGGGGGTGGCCTCGGGATCTACGATGGCGATGGTGACCGTGTCCACCTGGAAGTTGTCGGAAACCACCACGGCGAAGTTGACCGTCATCCCCGCTTCCTGGGGATTCGGGCTCGCGGAGGGAGTCCCCACCGAGGGCGGGGTCGTGTCCTGGACCGTGAAGTTTCCGCTGGCGGAGGCGAAGAGCCCCGCGTCGTCCTCGGCCCACACGGTGAAGTTGTAGAGGCCCAGCATGCCGAAGGAGGCTGCATACGTGTAGTTGTCCGAACCGGCTTGGTTGGCCATGGAGCAGTTGCAGACGGCGCCGCCGGACGGGTCGGTGATGTTCACCCACACCGAAGCGACGCCGGAGTTGTCCGTGACTGTTGCGGCGATGGCCACGCTCCCGAAGACCTCCGAGGGGTCGGGACTCGCCGTGACGTTCGACAGCACCGGGGGCGTGGTGTCGAGGGTCGCGTTCATGACCACGCCCACGGAGGGCGGGTCCCCCAATGGTCGCCCGAGGGGATCGATGGTGATGGTGTTGGAGTCGAGTGGTCCGACTGTGACGTTGCTGACCGGCCAGAAACTGTCGAGAACCCAAGCGCTCGGGAGGGTTAGCGTCGTGACCTCCGTCTCGTTTTCGTCGTCATAGCTGGCACGGAAGAACACCTCGTGGGTCGCGAGAGAGGGAATGGGGCTCTGGGCGGTGAAGTTCATGTCCATGGTCGTCAGGGTGGGAGCTGTCGATGTGACGGGCCCAGTGAGGTCCGCGTCCATAACGAAGGTCCCGTCGTCGAGCGAGAAGGGAATCCCGTCTACCTCGAACTGGCCCGTGGTGTCGTTGGTGGGGGTGAAGCATGTCCGGAAGACCTCGATCCACTGGTCCGACTCGTTCGCGTCCACGCTCAGGTCCCCGTTGCCCACGAACTGGTCCACGAGGAACCGCTCGCTCTGGTTGTCCGCGTAGCCATACATGTCCGTGTGGACCGTGAGGTTTCCCCAATCTGGGAGGACCAGATCGAGTTCCGAGGCCTCGACGTCCTCCTTCCCCAGGATGACGGCTACGTTTGTACCCCCGCCCGAAATCGTCACGGGAATCGCCTCATCCTGGAGGCCGTCGGCCCCGGCCAGAAGGACGAAGTCGCCCTCAAAGGCGACGAATCTGAAGTCACCCGAGGCGTCCGTCTCCAAGGACACCGCCCAGCGGTGGGTCGCGTTCGCGAGCCAGACGGTCTCGTTGGCCACCGGCTGCCCGGTGGTTCCGTTGGTCACGCTCCCGGTGAGGTCCCGCTTGACGCCGAACTCGAAGTCGGTGAAGAAGTAGGCGGCGGTGGTGTGATTGCCGCTGTCGCCCTCGCCGCTCCGGTCCCGGCCGCAGTCAATCACACCCGCCGAGAGGAGGACGGAGTACGGGCCGTCGTCTCCGTTGATGAAGGCCCCGATCCCGCTGAAGTTGAAGGGGATGATGTGGTCGCCGGCGGTGAGGTTGAGGAGCTTGATCTTGAAGTCAATGGTCCCCGAGGAGAAGATCCCGCCGGAGACGAAGAAGAATCCAGGCAGAGAGGTGTTCGCGGAAAGGTTCACCTGGATGAAGTTGAACCGCCCGTTCCCGTCCGTGTCCAAGCCCACGTCCGTGTGGGGGGGTGTGAAGGCAAAGATTGGGCCGAAGGAGACGTGGTCATAGGGCCCCGTGATGTGGACGTCGAAGTGGACGGGGACCATCGTGTCATTCAGCAGGTCCAAGCTGACCCGATAGGGACCGTCAAACCGGGACTCGAAGATGTCCCGCGCCTCGAAGTTCAGGCTCACGACATGAAGTCCTACCCCGCCGGAGAAGGCCGTGGAGTTGTTGGTGATGAAGGCAAATGTGCCGAAATCAAGGACCGTCCCTTCGACAGTGAAGTCGCCCGCGACAGTGACGCTCACGGTCACGTTCACCACGAGAAACTCGAACCGATTGTCCGCGTCAGTATCCCATCCCTCGTCGGCGTGGGGGGGCGCGAACATCCCATCGCTCGCCGCGGCCGGTGTGGTCAGCATCCAAAAGCCCGAGCCAAGCAGCAGCACGGCGATCCAGATGACATGCGCTCTGCGTCGCGAGGGAGAATCTTCAGGAATGGTCATCGAAGTCACGTCCCACCGTTCCTGACGAAGCGGGTGCGTGGCCTGGGCTTAAAGTGTATCAGCCTGGTTATCGAGCCTGATACTGGGTCGGCTGCAAGGGAAAGTTCAACATCCCCGGCCTGAGGAGGTCCGTCGGCCCCGGGGAATCGGACTTCGTCGCCACCGCCAGTGCCATTAACCTCGGGGCACTTCCGCCTCTATGCACCGGATCGAAGCCGATACGTTGATCCCCGGCGAGGGCGCACCCATCGAGAATGGCGTGGTCCTCCTCGACGGCCCGGTGATTTCCTTCGCGGGTCCCGCCGAGGACGCCCCCAAGACGCCTCCCGACACGGAGACCACCCGGGTGCCGGCGGTCATGCCCGGGATGTGGGAGACCCATGGCCACTTCATGGGCCTCCAAACGGGGGGAATCGAGGTGGAGATCGCCCGCACCCGCCTCCCCGTGTTGGCGAGCCGGGCGACCAAGGACGCAGAGACGGCCCTCCAAGCGGGGTTCACGAGCGTCCGAGAAGCGGGCGGACTCGGGGTCTACCTGGCTCGCGTCGTGGACGAAGGCACGGTTCCAGGCCCCCACATCTACGGCCCCGGAGCGATCTTGAGCCAGACCGGGGGCCACGGCGACTTGCACGGATTCCCCCTATCCCTCGTTGAGAACCTCTCCGAAGAGGGGGGCTACCTGCGGGTGTGCGACGGGGTGCCCGAGTGTCTCCTCGCCGTTCGGGAACAGCTCCGCCGAGGCGCCAAGGCCATCAAGGTCTGCGCCTCCGGCGGGGTGATGAGTGAGCTGGACCACCCGATTCACCAGCAGTTCTCGGCCGACGAGCTGCGAGCCATCGTCGAGGAGGCGGGGCGCTCCGATCGCATCGTGATGGCGCACTGCCACGGGAAGCCCGGAATCGTCGCGGCCCTCGAGGCGGGCTGCCACACCATCGAGCACGGAAGCTACCTCGATGAGGAGGTGGCGGAGATGATGATCCAACGCAAGGCCCTTCTCGTTCCCACCCGCTTCATCATGGAGCGCCTCCTCAAGATCGGCCGGGAGATGGGCGTCCCCGACTACGCCTACGAGAAGCTCGTCTTCGTCGCTAAGGAACACGAACGAGCTCTTCGGACCGCGATTAAGAAGCGGGTTCCCATCGCCCTCGGGACGGACATCTTCTCCACGGGGGAGGGCACCGCGGTCCCTTGGGGGATGAACGCCCACGAGCTCCTCCACCTCGTCGATGCGGGGATGACGCCCCTACAGGCCCTGCAGTCGGCCACGGCCAACGGGCCCCTCACCCTCGGGCCCCAGGCCCCGAAGTCGGGTCAGCTCAGGGAGGGTTACGATGCTGATGTCCTCGCCGTGACTAGGAATCCTGCATCGGACATTGCGGTCCTGACCGAACCCGAGCACATCACACACATCTGGAAAGACGGTCGCCTTGTGAAGTCGCCCCCAACCTAAAGACGACCTCAAGGAGCCTCGCACGAAGCTTATTAAGAAAGAAAACCCGTGATTTCTCGGCTGCCACGAGCCCGCTCAGGCGGTTGGGGGTTGGGGCACAATGGCGAAACGAAGTCTGAACTCCTTCGGGTCCGAAGGCACCTTCGACACGGGGACGGGCAAGGCAACCCTATACCGCCTCGCCCAGCTCGAGGAGGATGGGCTCGCCGAGATGGCGCGGCTCCCGTACTCCGTCCGGGTCCTCCTCGAATCCCTCCTTCGGAACGAGGACGGCTTTGACGTGACGGCGGAGGACATCAGGAACCTGGCCGCGTGGAGCCCCTCGAACCTTCGTCGAGCCGAGGTCCCCTTCAAACCCGCTCGGGTCATCCTCCAGGACCTTACGGGGGTCCCCACTCTCGTGGACCTGGCCGCCATGCGCTCGGCCGTGGCTCGCCTCGGCGCCGACCCGTCCCTCATCAGCCCGCAGGTTCCCGTCGACCTCGTCATCGACCACTCCGTCCAGGTGGACCGCTTCGGCGTCCACGAGGCACTCCAGCTCAACTCCGAGCACGAGTTCCGGAGGAACCGGGAGCGGTACGAATTCCTCCACTGGGGCCGCAACGCCTTCGACGACTTCCGCGTCGTCCCCCCGGCCACGGGCATCGTTCACCAAGTGAACCTGGAGTACCTGGCCTCCGTGGTCGCCCTCAGAGAGGAGGACGCGAGCCTCGTCGCCTTCCCGGACAGCCTCGTGGGAACGGACTCCCACACCCCCATGGTCAACGGTGTGGGCGTGGTCGGATGGGGGGTGGGGGGCATTGAGGCCGAGGCCGCCATGCTCGGGGAGCCCGTGTCCTTACTCACCCCCGAGGTCGTGGGCTTCGAACTGAGCGGGGAACTCGCGGAGGGGGCCACGGCCACGGACATCGTCCTCATCGTCACAGAGATGCTCCGGCAGAGGGGGGTCGTCGGGAAGTTCGTGGAGTTCTACGGGGACGGGATTGCGAGCATGAGCGTCCCAGACCGGGCGACCCTCAGCAACATGGCGCCGGAGCAAGGGGCGACCATCAGCTACTTCCCCATCGACGAGCGGACGCTAGAGTACCTTACGTTCACGGGTCGAAGCCCGGGCCAGGTGAAGCTCGTGGAGCGGTACGCCAAGGCACAGGGCCTCTTCCGCACGGGCGGCAGCCCCGATCCCGAGTTTTCGGAGACCCTCTCCCTGGACCTCGGCTCCGTGGAGCCCAGTTTGGCCGGGCCCAAGCGGCCTCACGACCGTGTGGGACTTTCGAACATGAAAGAGTCCTTTGCGGGGTCCCTGACGGCCCCCGTCGCCGAGCAGGGGTTCGCCCTTGACCCCGGGGCCTTGGGCCGAACCGGCGCGGTCGCCTACGACGGCGAGCGGTACGCCTTGGGTCACGGGGCCGTCGTCATCGCCGCGATTACGAGCTGCACGAACACGTCCAACCCCTCGGTGATGCTCGCGGCCGGGCTGGTGGCGAAGAAGGCGGTGGAAGCAGGATTGCAGGTCCCCCGTTACGTAAAGACGAGCCTCGCCCCGGGTTCGGGGGTGGTCACGGCCTACCTGAACGAATCGGGCCTTACGGACTACCTCGAGCAGCTGGGTTTCTACCTGGTGGGGTACGGGTGTACGACGTGCATCGGGAACAGTGGGCCCTTACCCCCGGAGGTCTCCCAGGCCATCGTGGAAGGTGATCTGGTGGCAGCCGCCGTCCTCAGCGGGAACCGGAACTTCGAGGGGCGCATCCACAACCAGGTCCAGGCGAGCTACCTGGCGTCTCCGCCATTGGTCGTGGCTTACGCCCTGGCGGGATCGACGACCGTGGACCTGACCCGAGAGCCTCTGGGCAGAGGGAATAACGGAGAACCCGTCTACCTCCGTGACATCTGGCCCACCCACGAGGAGATTCGGAAGATCCTGGATACCGCCATCACCGCCCAGCAGTTCCGAGACCGGTACGCCTCGGTCTTCACAGGCAACGAGACCTGGAATGCCATCCCGGGCATCGAGGACGCCGTGTATCCCTGGAACCCCGAGTCCACCTACATCAAGGAGCCGCCCTTCTTTCAGGACCTCACGCCTGAGCCCGCGCCCATTCAGGAAATCCATGGGGCCCGGGTCCTGGCCCTGTTGGGGGATTCGGTCACCACGGACCACATCTCCCCTGCCGGGGCCTTCCCGGCGACGAGCTCCGCGGGGCAGTACCTCGTCGAGCAGGGCGTCGAGCCGCGGGACTTCAACTCCTACGGGTCTCGACGGGGGAACGACCACGTCATGACCCGCGGGACCTTCGCGAACGTTCGGCTGAAGAACCTACTCGTGCCGGGGACGGAGGGAGGCGTGACGCTGCACTTCCCCAGCGGGGAGCAGCTGAGCATCTTCGAGGCGGCCCAGCGATACCGCGAAGAGGGTACCCCTCTCCTCGTCTTGGCCGGTAGGGAGTACGGGTCGGGAAGCTCTCGCG
This sequence comes from Thermoplasmata archaeon, assembly GCA_046759865.1. Classification (GTDB taxonomy): domain Archaea; phylum Thermoplasmatota; class Thermoplasmata; order RBG-16-68-12; family JAJISG01; genus JAJISK01. The sequence goes on along the minus strand of JBHIDB010000041.1, from coordinate 791 downwards.
ACTGGGCCGCAAAGGGGAGCCTGCTCCTGGGTGTGAAAGCCATCATCGCGGAGGGCTACGAGCGCATCCACCGGAGCAACCTGATCGGCATGGGCATGTTGCCCCTCCAGTTTCAGGAAGGCGAGGGGGTTAAGGCGTTGGGGCTGACGGGCCAGGAGACGTTCCACATCGAGGGCCTCGACAGCGACCTCCAACCTGGCCAGGAACTCACCGTACGAGCCGAAGGAGAGGACGGGACAAAGTCGTTCGTAGTCGTTACGCGGGCGGACTCGCCGGTGGAGGTCAACTACTACCGGAACGGCGGGATTCTGCAGACCGTGCTCCGGAGACTCCTCCGGGGAACAGGCAACGAGGGTTGAGGTTCGCGCCTAGGGCAGCTCGTGACCACAGTGGTTACAGTACTTCGCGTCCATAGGGATGGGACGTCCACAATTGGGGCAGACACGCCCACCGGGTTGCGGGGACGCCGCCGGTGGCGGCGGGGCCATTGGAGCGGCCGCAGGTCGGGGGGAGGTGACGTTGCTGAGCTTGAAATAGGCAATGATCAGGAAGATGCCGCCAATGAGAAAGGCGAAGATGAGACCTAGGATCCCCAGGACTAGGGTCTGGGCCTGGGCCTCCTGGTACCGGCCGGCCTCGATCTGCTTGAGATTGGTCCATGACCAGACAGTAAGGCCCGCCGCAACCGCAAGGGGGACGCCTGCCCAGATCAGTGGGGAAAAGAAAACTCCCATGGGCATACCTGTGGGGAAGAAGGGAGACGCAAAGAGGAAGATGGCAAGCCAGATCCC
>JBHIDB010000040.1:0-9765 GCA_046759865.1 Thermoplasmata archaeon | reverse complement strand
TACAAGTCGGCCTTGGGCTGGGAGTATGACAGCGGGAACTACACGGGGGCCCTCAAGAAGGCCATGGACATCATTGGCTACGAGGATCTCCGACGGGAGCAGGCGGAGAAGCGGGAGAAAGGAGAACTCATGGGTATCGGCATCTCCAGCTTCACGGAGATCGTGGGTGCCGGGCCCTCCCACACCTTTGACATCCTCGGCCTGAAGATGTTCGACTCCTGCGAGCTACGTATCCATCCCACGGGAAAGGTCATCGCCCGCTTCGGGACGAAGTCCCAGGGCCAGGGCCACGAGACCACGTATGCCCAGATCTTGGCGGAGGAGCTCGGCATTCCTGCGGACGACATCGCCGTCGAGGAGGGGGACACCGACACGGCGCCGTACGGCCTGGGCACCTACGCGAGCCGGAGTACCCCCACAGCGGGCGCCGCGGCCGCGGTTGCCGCGCGGAGGGTGCGGGAAAAGGCCACGAAGATCGCCGCGCACCTCCTGGAAGTGGCCCCCGATGACGTCGAGTGGGCGGACCACCAGTTCCAGGTAAAGGGCGTGCCGGAGAAGGCGAAGACCATGGCGGACGTGGCGTTCGCGGCCTACACGAACTATCCCCCTGACGTGGAGGCGGGCTTGGAGGCCGTCAGCTACTACGATCCGCCCAATATGACGTACCCCTTCGGGAGCTACATTTGCGTCGTGGATATCGACAGTGGGACGGGGGAGGTCAAGGTCCGGCGCTTCGTGGCGGTGGACGACGCGGGCACCATCATCAACCCCATGATCGTGGACGGGCAGATCCACGGCGGGCTGACCATGGGTTTCGCCGCCGCCATGCTGGAGGAGATAAACTACGACGAGGACGGGAACATCCAGGGCGGCTCCTTCATGGACTACCTCTTGCCCACGGCGGTCGAAACGCCCCGCTGGGAGCTGGAGAAGACCGTCACGCCGTCGCCGCATCACCCTTTCGGGGCGAAGGGAGTGGGCGAGTCCGCCACCGTCGGGGCTCCCGCGGCCATCGCCAACGCCGTGGTGGATGCCCTCGCACACCTGGGCGTCACCAACATCGACATCCCCATCACCCCATGGAAGGTCTGGAACGTCCTGCACGAGAAGGGTGTCAGCTAGCGGCCTCATGGCGGCACGTGCATGAAGCTGGAGGGGACCTTCGCCGTCCGGGCGGGCATCGAGAAGGTCTGGGAGACCTTCATGGACCCTCATGGGATGACGCCTTGTATCCCGGAGCTTCAGCGCCTGGACATCGTCGATCCGATGCACCACCGACTCGCGGTCGAGGTCGGGGTCTCGTTCATCAAGGGCGACTTCGTCTTTGACGTCTGGATTGTGGAGGCGGAGATGCCGACCCATGCAAAACTGAAGGTCCATGGGAAGGGGCAGGGCAGTGCCATCGATGCAGAAGGCACCTTCGAACTCGTCGAGACCGGGGACGGCACCGAAATGCGTTGGCAGGCCGATACTCATGTCGTCGGGAAGGTAGCGAACGTGGGTTCCCGGCTCCTCCAATCCACCATGGCGAAGCGCGTCCAAGAGTTCTTTGACTGCGGTCGCGCCAGGCTGGAGGGTGGATAGGCTCCCTAGCGCCCCCGCCCCACTCGGCTATGCCAGGAACGCCGTCGGATCCTTGACGAAGAGGGATTGGCATCCCTCGGAACAGAAGTAGTACGTGACTCCCCCGTGCTCGGCATGCAACGAGGTCGTCGGGTCCACGGTCATCCCACAGACGAGATCTACCGGCGTCTTCGGCACGGCTGTCGACGACCTTTCCCCCATCGTCTCCTCGGTCTCCCGCCTTCGAATTCCCGTCACCTCAGCCATGATGCTCAGTGCGATCTCCTCCTGGGTCTTCGCCGCGAGGTCGAGCCCCGCGGGATTCCGAATGCGCTCGAGTGCGGCCTGGGAGACGCCCTCCCGTCGCAGTCCGTCCATCACGCTCTCAGCCCTCCGACGGCTGGCCACTAGGCCGATGTAGGGCACGGAGGCGTCGAGGAGCTGGAGGAGGGCCGTCTCATCGTAACGCCCCATGGTGGCGACGATGGCGTAGGTGCCAGCAGTCAAGTGTTCGCCTAAGCTCTCGACCTTTGGGATGACGACGTCCGCGTCGGACCAGCGCTCGGGACTTGCGCCGATGGCCGCCACAGCGACCCGATAGCCGAGGAGGTGGCCCAGGGATGCCAGCGCTCGCCCGAGCGGAGACTCGCCCACGATCAGGATCTGTGGGGTCGGGCCGTTGGGTTCCAGGAAGATCTCCATCTCCCCACCGCTTTCGCACACCATAGGATGTTGGGTCACTTCCTCCCGAGGGGCGGTGGAAGGGTCTGGGGAGAAGCTTACGAGGCGGGGACGCCCCTCCTCGAGGGTCGCTAGGGCCTCCGCGATGACGATGGACTGGGAGCATGCGCCGCCAATCCAGCCCGTCATCTCCCCGTTCGAACGGATGACAGCCTTGAACCCTGCCTTGCCGGAGGTGGGCCGAACGGCACGAACCACGGTCGCAAGCACGAAGGGCTCACCTCGCCGCCGGAGGTCGAGGGCCAGGTCGACAGGATCCTCCGCGATTGATTGGCCAAAATGCGAGAGACCATGGGACACGGCGGGTAGGTGGCCCTCCCCCTCCTGGTGGAGTTCCAAGGCCAAGTTCTCCAGCGGCGCTCCTCCTTCCCGGCTCTGCGTGACCCTCGTAAGCTGCTCTTCCGTATCGATGTCCAGGAGGACGCCGGGATCCGTCACGGGAACTTCCACGATCCGGCCTTCGTAATCCCCGAAGATGCTTCGACATCCCCTGTCGCCCGTGATCCGCTGCACCTCGTCAAAGACAGACCGGTCGAGGAGGACGGGATTCCCGCGAACGCCGCGAAACGTCGGGATGAGGACGGGCGCCTGCGTGGCTTCCCACTCCTTCCCTAGGGTGTCCAGGGTTGCCGGCTGGAGAAAGGGCTGGTCTCCTAGGATTACAAACGAGCTCTCGGCGTCCGGTGACAAGGATTGGATTCCCGTCCGGATGGAGGTGCTCATCCCTTCGCGGTACCGCTCGTTGACGACCACGCTCGCGCCATCGAGAGGAACCTCTTCGAGAACCCGGTCCGCCTCACTCCCCAGGACGACGACGACCTCTTCGGCGAGGGACGCCTGGACGACGTCGAGCACATGCTCCAGAAGCTTCTGGCCCCCAACTTCCAGGAGCGGTTTGGGGCGTCCCATGCGCGAAGACGTCCCTGCGGCCAAGACAACTGCCGAAATCATGAGACGAGCCGAATAGCGATCTTTCAGTCCACTCCGCCTTATTCTAGCGCGCGTTCGTTGTTAAACCTTGCATTCCGGAGCGTGGCGCATCCGGGCTGATTATCACTTGCGAGTTTTGCCCTCGAGTCATTAAATAGGCGTCTGGGGAAGGCAATTCGCTCCTGATGAAGCGAAAAAGTGAGAAGACCATGGTGGACGTGAAGAAGGGGGTGAGCCTGGTTCACCTCAATGTCGGATCGGGTTACCTCACCTACATCGACGAGGAGGAGGAGGAGTCGCCGACCGTCAAGAACGTGGTTCTCGAGACGAAGAAGGAGCCGGAAGACTAGGTCCGGCTCTGGGCCTGGCGGGAGGCCTCCTTCGAGTCCCTGATGCAAGGGAGAGAACGCCACCTCATTTTCTCTCATCACCGATTTCTCCCCTCTCGAATCCTGCCTCCGGCGAGGGGACGAATAAGGTCGTGGCGCTGCATCCCTGAGGACGCACTTACCCAAATGGCTGGCCTTTCGTCTCGGGACCGAAGACGCCCGCGACCACGCCACCCACGAGCATGAGGAGGGCCACAGAGGTCAAGGGCCAGAAGACCTCGCCGGTCGACAGGAGGAGGGCGGCGAAGACGAGGGGTGCCAGGATCGCCGTAATCTTCCCCACTCCTTCCGCCACCCCAAAGCCCGTGGCCCGGTACTGCGTGGGAAACAGTTCTGTGGTGTACGGGTAGACGGCTCCCCAGGCGCCCAGGTTAAAGAAGCTCACGAAGACGAGGCCCAGGATGAGGGTCCAAAAGTCCTGGGCCGTGGCAAAGATGTACCCACTGATGCCGCCCAAGGTAAGGAAGAGCGCGAGGGTCCGCTTGCGCCCCCAGCGGTCGACGAGGATCATGGAGGCGAAATAGCCGGGGAACTGCGCGAGAGCGGACACGATGAGGAAGTAGGCCAGAACGTTCGGGTCGCTGAAGTCGACGATGCCGATCTGGGCCAACACGGGGGGGAGCCACAGGAACAGGCCGTAATAGCTGAAGTTGAGGGCGATCCAGACGCCAATGGTCACCGCGGTGCGGCGAAACAGCGACCCCCGGAACAACGCGCTCACGGGAGGACGGGGCACGGCGGGCTCCCTGCGAAGATCGCCGGCGTCCACGTCTGCGCCCGGAATCTGTCGAAGCACAGCCGCGGCTTCCTCCAACCGGCCCTGTCGGGCGAGGTAGTAGGGGCTCTCTGGCACCGAGCGTCGAAAGACGAAGGCGATGAAGGCGGGGAAGGCCGCGGCGACGAAGAGGAGACGCCAGGCGCCGTCGAGCTGGATGATGAAGAAATACCAGAAGCCGATGGCCAGGAGGAACCCCAGCGGCCAGAAGAAGTCGAGAAGGACCATGTATCTCCCTCGATCTTGAGGCGGGAGGAATTCAGACAGGATGGGGGGGTCGATGACGAGCATCCCCCCCAACCCGATGCCGGCGAGGAGCCGGAAGATGAAGAGGCTCGCCGGATTGAAGGAGAGGGCCGTGAGGGCTGTGAAGAGCGCGTAAACGACAACGCTGACCTGGAATAGAGTCCGCCGCCCCTGTCGGTCGGACAGCCGTCCCAAGGACACGCTTCCCAGGAACGAACCAAGGAGCGTGGCCGACACGATCGCCCCGTACTGGAGGGGGTCTGTGGCCATAAAGGTGGCCAGGTCAAAGATGCCGAACTCTGCGCCGATCGCCGGGAGGACGAGGCTGATCAGGATAATCTCGAACGCGACGAAGGTCCAGGCAAAGCCGGTTATGAGGAAGATTCTGCGATGAAACGGGGTAAACCGAGTCTCACGGAGGACATCCTCGACCCCACGGTCACCCACGCGTTGTTCGTTAGAAGCCATACCCGTGGGCGGTCCAAATAGGCCGGAGCGAAATAGGTAATGATGGAGGCAAGCGCACGGCGCCGAGCTAGGAGGGCGGCAAGAATTACCGGAGGCGTCCGAACCACGGCGAACACAGGCCGAGGCAAGCGGGCGCCCCGTGCCACACCCATTGCCAGGCGTCCCGGCGAAGGTTTAAGTAGACTCTATCCCGTCCTGCGAAAACGGGGGAGCCAGAAATGGTTGTAAGGAATATCGACAAGCCCATCGCGACAACCCACGTGGGTGCGTACCCCAAGCCCAAGTGGTTCAGCCAGTACCAACTCAACGGACGCGACATGCTGGACGTGTTCAAGGACCAGACCTACGAGCAGGCCTATCGTGACGCCGTGACCGCGATCATCAAGGACCAGGAACTCGCCGGTGTCGACATTGTTGCCGACGGGAAGATGGCCTACGATGAGTTCCGTGGCGGGACCGGATGGTTCCAGTATACGCTGGATCGCGTAAACGGGATCACCGGCCGATCCGAGGAGATCACCAGCATCTTTGCTGGCCATCCCTTGGAGGTCATCCAGGAGATGGCCAGCGCCTACGGTTCGCCCGTGGCCACCCAGAAGCTCAGTGCCGGACCCATGCGTCTCGCCTTGGAGTACAAGATCTCCAAGGAACTGACGGACAAGCCGATCAAGTTCAACATCGGCGACTCTTCGGTCATCGCGACGATGATCCTCAACGGGGGACCCTACGAGCAACAGACCGACCTCATCATGGATCTCGCGAAGATCTACAACAAGGCGCTACGCGAGCTGGACGAGGCGGGGGCGCCGTTCATCCAGACGGACACCTCGCCCATCAACGTCCTGCCGTCCTTCCGAGAGGTCTCCGACGACGAGTTTGCCTTCTTCGTCGACGCCTTCAACACCATGTTTGATGGCGTGAAAGCGGAGAAGTGGATCCACGTCTGTTGGGGACGCCTCCACGGCCAACCCCTGCTTGGGGCCGGCGCGGAGCGGGCCTGGGACATCGCCTACCCACACCTCATCGAGACGAAAGCGGACACCGTGAACATGCACATGTCGTACGCCCAGGACGACGTCCTCAAGGTCATGGGCGAGTACGACACGGACAAGAACATCGCCCTCGGGGCCGTGAGCATCTCGAGCCTCCTCGTGGAGAGCCCCGAGAAGATTGCCGACTTGCTGACCCGGGCCTCGAAGTTCGTGGACCCGAACAAGCTCTACGCCACCACAGACTGCGGACTCATCACCATCATGGACCGGACCGTCGCTCAGTTCAAGTTGAAGTCGCTGGTCGAAGGGGCCAACCTGGCCCGGAAGGAAGTCACGTAGCCTCCTCCTAGGAGTCGCGGGCTTAGAGATCCCCTCAGGAATCGGGAGGAAAGCCTCCCGATTGTTGGCTTGGATTGAGGCAGCGAACGCGAGGAAGGGCGCCGCTTTGGGAGGGCCTGCTTTCCGGCTCCGGATTCCAAGCGGAGTTCACGTCGCTTCCACGTGATCCAGGCCTTCCACCTCCTGCAGGTCCTGGATGAGGTAGTTCAGGGCCATGGGGATCTGGACGTCACACTCGCCACACTGGTGTTCCGTGATCAGCCGCTCCATTCGGAGGCGGGCCACGCCGTTCTCGAAGGAGACCAGCTCGATCTGAAGGCCGTGGGGCGTCGTTCCCTCCGAGTAGTGCTTAATGATCTCCCGGACCCTCCCCCGCGTGCGCGCCGAAACCATGGTCGAGACATGCCCCTCCTTCGCCTTAAACCCTCTAGGAGGCGGGTCATCCCGCCAGTTGCGGGGTCACCTCGTCGGCGAAGAGGCGGAGTGGGTCCCGCTCCAGGGCCCCGTCGACCTGGAAGATGAAGTACGTCACGCCCAGGTTCCGGTATTCCAGCAGGCGCGTCGCCACCTCCTCGGGGGTTCCGATGACCGTCCCAGGCTCCTGTTCCGCCCGAAACGCCTTCAGGGAGACGTTGGGGGGCTTGTGGACACGGAGCCGCCGCTCCACCTCCTTCGTGGTTCGTCCGAGGAGGAGTCCGAGGTGCACGGATTTTTCGATGGTGTCGTAATCCCGTTCCACCTCCTCGGCGTGGCCGCGGAGCATGTCCAGCTGGCGGGCGCACTCGTCCGGGGGGCACCGAAGCAGGGTGCAGCGGTCCGCCCACCGCGCCGCGAGGCGCAGGATGGGGAGTCTTCGCCCCGAGCCCGCTCCGACAGTGAGGGGTGGGCCCGGGCGCTGAATGGGCTTAGGGACGCAAGGGGCCTCCTCGACGACGAAGTGGTTTCCTCGGAAGCTCGCCTTCTCCTCCCGCCACATCGCCCGAATGATCTGGATGGCTTCATTCAGCTGGGCCACCCGTGTCCTCGGGGGGGCGAAGGGAAAACCGTAGCTCACGTGCTCTCCCTCGAAGCCCCCGGCCCCGATGCCGAACTCCAGCCGACCCCCCGAGAGGACATCGACACAGGCGGCCATCTTGGCCAGGAGGGCGGGGGAGCGGTAGGCTACCGCCGACACGAGGGATCCGAGTCGCAATCGCGCCGTCTCCCTTGCAAGGGCCGCCAGGGTCGTCCAGCACTCGAAGGTCGAGGTTGTGGGCACGCGTTCCGGCGGAATCATCGGATGAGGGCGGAAGTGATCGAACAACCATCCAGATGCGTACCCGAGGCGTTCGACTTCGCGGGCGAGCGCGACCATCGCTTCGTACTGCTCGGGGGCGTACGTTTCGGCAGGCAGCTCCGCGAACCAGCCCTGGGGGATCATCACGCCGAACGCGACCAAGGACAATCCTCTCCGTGGAGAGGCCCCCTCTCTATTTAGACTCCAGCCGCACCCAAGGGGCCCATTCGAAGGATTTATTCTAGGGACGGTCGTAACAAATCCGCCGGATTTGGGGGAGCTGCCGAGTGTCACCCACGAAGGACCCGTTTCGCATCGGCCACCTCTCGACCTTCTATCACACCTCCCTCCTCCTCATGTCACCCGAGTGGCCAGGGACCCCCCTCACGGCGGAGTGGGAGCTCTTCCCGACCGGGCCGGCCATGATGGAGGCCTTCCGGCAGGGCCGCCTCGCCGTGGGTTACATCGGCCTTCCACCGGCCATGATCGGGATGGCGCGGGGCGTGCCCATCCGTGCGGTGGCCGGGGGCCACATGGAGGGCACTGTTGTCATCGGTCCCCCCGGTTCGAAGACCTTTCAGGACACGGCCGGGAATCTATCCGCGACCATCGCGCAGTTTCGAGGTGGGGCGATCGGGACCCCCACGGAGGGCTCGATCCACGATGTCATCCTCCGCGATTTGCTGCGGCGAGAGGGCCTGGCGGACGAAGTCGAAGTGAAGAACTTCCTGCAGGCCGACCTCCTCCCGGACGCCTTGGCCGACGGAGACCTCGCCGCCGCGGCGGGTACGCCGGCTTTGGCCGTCGCCGGAGAGCGCTGGGTCGGCTCGAAACTCCTCATCCCCCCCTCGTATCTCTGGCCTCACAACCCGAGCTACGGCATCGTGGCCCGTGCGGACGTGATTGAGGAAACCCCCGCGCGCCTCGAGGCCTTCCTTCGGGCTCACGAAGAGGCGACCGCCCTCATCCGAACGCAACCCGACGTCGCCGCGACCATCACCGCTCGGCTCGTCTCCATCATCGACGCCGCGTTCGTCTTGGATACCTACCAGATCTCCCCCAAGTATTGCGGCGCGCTCCCTCCGTCCTATGTGGAAGCGACGATGGCCTTCGTTCCGATTCTGCAAGAGCTACGCTACATGGCCCGACCCCTCGTAGAAGAGGAGGTCTTCGACACGAGGTTCCTCCCTCGGTTTCACCCGGCGGACCCCCACTACGAACAGGCCGGAGCGTTGGCCTCCTGAACCGCTTGTTCAACCTCCCTTGAGATGAGCCATGAATCGATCCCGAAGGGCAGGAGGAGCCAGGGGGACGACGGGCACGTCCTCGTTGCCTTCTTCGACCCGCGCCAGGACCGCCGCGGGGCCTCGGGCGGACCGGATCGCTGCGAGGAGGTCTGGAACCCGGTCCACGCGGGCAACCGAGGCCACCCCGCTTGCCCGGGCCACTTCCGCCAGGTCCGTCCCGAGGGCCGTGTGGGAGGGCTGGTTCCCCGTGCTTCCGTGCACGGCGTTGTCGAGGATTACCACGACTAGGTTGGGTGGGCCGAAGTGGGCGAGGGTGGAGAGGCCACCCAGGTTCATGAGGACCGAACCATCACCATCCACCGCCAGGACTCGGCGGTCCCTGGCCAGGGCCAGACCCAACCCGATGGAGCTCGCCAGGCCCATGGAACCCATCATGTAGAAGTTGGAGGGGCGATCGGCCGCGTGAAACAGCTCCCGGGACGCGTATCCCAGGTTGCATACGAGAAGATCCCCAAGCTCCGCCAGGGCCTTTAGCGCTTCCACACGCTTCACGCCCACACCTCCGGGCCGAGGAGGACCGCCCCGATCATCCGATCCTTGAAGGACCAAGCGGCGAGACGGGATATGGCGGAGAGCTCACGAGGCCTCGTCGGGCGTTCATAGGGGATATGAAGTGCGTCGAGGAGTCGCGGGGTCGCCTCGCCCATGGGGACCTGTGCTGCCACGGCTTCCCCCGGCCCCCCCCGGTGCGCAATCAACAGGAAGAGAGGGAGGCCGTACAACTGGCTCAGGGATGCCA
>JBHIDB010000039.1:0-9791 GCA_046759865.1 Thermoplasmata archaeon | reverse complement strand
CCTACTTCATCCAGCTGGGTGTCGTGACCCTCGCCATCGTGGGACTGGTCGCGTTTCGGGCGCTCCGGAGGAAACCGCAGGCCTAGGCCAACATAACCCCCCGTGCCGTTCCTTCATATAGGCTCGGGGGGCCTTCCCCCCTTTATCGTGACCGACATTGCACCTGAGTGGGTGGCCGAACTCAAGAAGGGATCCGTGCAGATGCTCTTGTTGGCGATCCTCGAGGAAGCCCCCAAGTACGGCTTCCAGATCATCCGCGAGTTACGTGAGGCCACCAACGGCTTCTTCGACTTGAAGGAGGGGACCCTTTACCCCGCCCTCCGACGCCTCGAGGCGAAGGGGTACTTGGAGGGGCGATGGAACACGGAAACGGAGGGGGGTCCACGGAAGTATTATCACATGACCGACTCGGGACGTAAGGCATTAAAGGAGGCCGCCAAAGTTTGGGAAGATCTGGTATGGAGCTCCAAGCAGGTGCTCGGGGGAGCGAAATAGCGGTCGTCGACCGGTACATCGGCCAGGTGGCCCGTCACCTCGCCGGCATCTCCGGGAGGCACCGACAGGATGTGCTCCTGGAACTTCGATCCAACATCATGGCCCAGGCCGAGGCCGAGGGCGAAGGCGTCCAGGACGTCGTGGAGCGGATGGGTCCGCCTCGGGCTACGGCCCGATCCTACATTGACCTGTATGGCTACAGCCTCGGACCGAAGGTCCTGGCTCTTGTCGCCGCCGCCGGCCTCGCGTTCCTGACCCTGCCCTTTGCCGTCATCCCCTCCGACGTACTCGGGACGGCGTGGCTGTCCAATCTGACCCTCGTTCTTCTCCTCCTTTTCCTGATTGGCGTGGGCGTGAAGCTGGGACGAGAGGCTGCCCTGATGGCTGGACTTGGCGTCGCCATCGTTCGGTTCGGGGGCTTGGGCGCGGCTCTCGCTGCCTCCGTGCCAGGGGTCGCACAGCCCGTTGCCCTCCTCGCCTTCGTGCTGACGACCCTCGCCACGGCCTTCGCCGGCTTTCTCGCCGCGCCCCGCAAGCGGAGTCTCGAAGCGGCCTGAAGGCCTCAGCCCTTCCGCTGGGCCCGGAAGTCGGCGACAATGGCCTCGTGGTCGAAGCCCATCTCGGGAGGCTCTTCGGGATCGATGAGTTCCACCGCTGCCGTGTCGGACCCCGAGGCCAGGGTCCCGCTGGTTGGGTTCAACTCGTAGACGGCCGATACGACATGGCCTCGGGGGTCTCTCTCAGGGTGAGAATACACGCCCACGAGGGAGACGATGCGCGTCTCGAGGCCAGTCTCCTCGCGGACCTCCCGAACCACCGCTTCTTCCAACGTCTCCCCGTATTCGACCATGCCTCCGGGCAGGGCGTACTGCCCGCGGAACGGGTCGTACTTCCGTCGGACGGCCACGAGCTTTCCCTCGAGGAGGACGATGCCATCCGCCGCGAGGAGGGGGGCCTGCAGCTTAGGAGTGCCATGCGCCTCGTGGGCCGCCTTCCGATGCTCAAATTCCTCCAAGAGCCGCCCTCCCAGGTCGGAAGCCCGCAGGTGGCGACCCGCGCGACGAAGGGGATCCGAACCCCGCAGATCCTGGACCTGGGAACGCCAGCGCCGGACAAAACCAGATGACACGCGCGCTCGAGCTATGGCGTCCGCGAGAGGAGTCCCGGACTCGAGGGCAAGGAGGAGCGCATGGAGAGGGTTGTTCATGAGGAGCACGCCTTCTTCCTCCAGACGCGTCTGGACGACGAGTTCCGCCATGGCTGCCTGAGGGACGGGGGCCGCTTATAGCCGACGGCCGCCCAGCGGCCACGGGCCGAGGAAGGTTTAAATCGCGGCGCCAGCTAGAACGCCACGTCTCCGGGGAGGGAGTTCCGTTTATGTCTGAATTGGATCTGGTGGAGTGGGCCGTTGAGGCCGCCCGGACGGGGGGAGCGAGCTACGCCGAGGCGCGGTACGAGGAGCAGCGCCAGGAGCAGTTTCTTCTGAAGAACGGCACCCTGGATGTCCTGTTCAACGGCAACGATAGGGGGATGGGCGTCCGGGTCCTGTACGACGGAGCCCTGGGCTTCGCGGCGGGAAACGACGTGACCAAGGAGGGGGCTCGCACCCTCGTCAACGACGCGCTCGCCATCGCGAAGAGCGGGAGCCGGAAGCGGAAGATCGTCTTCACGGAGGAGCCGGCCGTCGAGGCCGAATGGAAGGTGCCCGAGAAGAAGCCGCTCCTGGAGACGCCGGTGGAGGAGAAGCTGGAGGCGGTCAACCAGATCGACCGAGAGGTCATGGACCTGGGGCTGAACCTCCCCGCCCGGATCTTCTCGTGGTCCGGGACGGGCATCGACAAGTACTTCGTCAACAGCGACGGGGCGAAGATTCGTTCCTACTCCCCCCGCGCCCGCATGTTCTACTTCCTCACGGTGGCCCACAACGGGGACGTCGAGCAGGGGACCCGCAGCATGGGGTACGGCGGGGGCTGGGAGGCCTTCACCGAGTGGGACGCACTAAATCGGGTGGTAGATGAGGCCCGCTCCCTCCAGAAGGCCCTGGAAGAGGGAAAGAAGTCCCCCGAGGGGAAGATGGACCTCGTGGCCGGTCCCCAGGTGGCCGGCATCGCGAGCCACGAGTCGTGCGGCCACGCGACGGAGGCCGACCGGGTGTTGGGGCGCGAAGCTTCTCAGGCGGGGAAGTCGTTCATCACACCCGACTCGGTGGGAGATCGGGTCGGGAGCGACATTGTGACCGTGGTCGACGATCCCACCGTGCCCAACACCATCGCCTACTACGAGTACGACGACGAGGGGGTGAAGGCTCGCCGGCGGTTCCTGTACAAGGATGGCCTCATCAACGAGTTCCTCCAGAACCGGGAAACCGCATCCGTACTCGGGACTCGGAGCAACGGGGCCGCCCGCGCCGTGAATTACAACGTGGAGGCCATCGTCAGGATGGCCAATACGTTCGTAGAACCCCAAGACTGGAGCGTCGAGGAGATGATCGAGGGGGTCAAGGACGGCATCTACATGAAGACGTTCACCGAGTGGAACATCGACGACAAGCGGTACAACGGCAAGTATGCGGGCCGCGAGGGCTACCGCATCGAGAACGGGGAAATCGGAGCCCCCGTGCGCAACACCGTGGTCGAGCTGACCACACCCGCTTGGTGGTCCGCCGTCGACGCCGTGGGGAAGGACTTGGAATTCGAGGCCGGCTTTTGCGGGAAGTCCGATCCGACCCAGAGCCTCGACGCCATGCTGGGCGGGCCGACGATTCGGCTGCGTGACGTGTACCTGAGGTGAACACGATGGGCGATTATGCCGGCATGGCAGAGCGTATCGTCAACCGGGCGGTGAAGCGGGGGGCCGACGACGTCGTCGCGGGGGTGAACGTCAATCGGTCCTATCAGGTCCGCTTCGCCCAGAACGAGCCCGTGATCAGCAACCGATGGCGGGAGACGGGAGCCTTCGCCGGTGTCGTGGTCCAGAAGCGGGTCGTGGGTACCAAGATCAAGGACTTGAGCCGGGTGGACGAGACGGTAGACGACCTCGTGGCCACGGCGCGGAAATCCCAGGAGAATCCCCAGTACGGTGGGATTGCCCAGGGCCCCTTCACGTACCAGCAATCGCCTCCGGACCCGAAGCTTTTGGATCTCACTGACGGCGGGGACCTCGTGTACGCCGCCGTGAATGCTGCCCTGGAGGAAGGGGCGAAGGAGACCGCAGGGAGCTTTTGTAAGTACGATGAGGAGACGTTTCTCCACACCTCCAATGATGCCGTCGGCCAGGAGCGCGCCGGCAGCCTGAGGCTCACGATACGGGCCATGGTGGGCCCGGAGTCCAGCGGCCACGATGTTGCGTGCGCTACCAAGGCCTCCGCCCTCCACCCCGAAGAGGCGGGGCGGAACGCAGGGAAGGTCGCGGCCCTGGCGAAGGCGCCGAAGCAGGGACAGCCGGGGACGTATGACATCGTCTTCGAGCCCCTCCTCGTTGGAGGCCTCGTCAACGAGATCGGGGGTCGGGCCTCCGCCTTCGCAGTGCTGGCGGGCCTCTCTCCGTTCAAGGATAAGCTAGGCGAGAAGGTGGCCACGGAGGGCGTCACGATCGTCGACGATGGCAGCGCCGACTCCCTAGGAGCCCGCGCCTTTGATGGCGAGGGGGTGCCCACGCGTCCCAACACCGTCATTGACAAGGGAACCTTGCAGACGTACCTTCACAATACCTCCACAGCGAAGCTCTTCGAGACGAAGACCACGGGCAACGCCCGCTTCATCTTCCCTGAGATGTATACCACGGACAACGCCCCCCCCGGCTTCATCTCCCCTGAGCCCCACGCCCTCTTCATTGAACCGGGCGACTGGACCCGGGACGAAATGCTGGCGGAGGTGAAAGACGGCCTCTGGCTCACGAACAGCTGGTACACGCGGTACCAGTCCTACATGACGGGGGATTTCAGTACCATTCCCCGCGATGGGATCTTCCGGATTCAAGACGGAGAGGTGACAGAGGTCTGGAAGGACGTGCGGCTCACGGACAACCTCCTGCACCTTTGGAGTCAGGTCGACGGCCTAGGGAAGGAAGTCCAGCAGGTGAAGTGGTGGTACGAGGTGCCCACGCCCTCCGTGGTCCCCCACATGCTGGCCCGCGACATCGGGATCACGCGGTCCGCCGAATGAGGCGGCTCTCACTCCTCTCTCGGTTCCTCCATGGGCACCCTAAGCCCGTGGGCCCGAGCGAAGCCTCGGGCGGCTTCGTACCCCGCGTCGGCGTGCCGCAGGACCCCAAGCCCCGGGTCCGAGGTGAAGACACGCTCGATCCGCCAACCCGCCTCGTTCGACCCGTCGGCCACCACGGTCATCCCTGCGTGGATGGAGTATCCAACGCCCACCCCCCCGCCGCTGTGAATCGCCACGAGGTCGGCCCCTGAAGCCGTATTCAGGAGCGCGTTCAGCAGGGGCCAGTCCGCGACAGCGTCTGAACCGTCCCGCATGCCCTCGGTCTCCCGGGTGGGGGAGGCCACGGAGCCACTGTCGAGATGGTCGCGGGTGATTACGATGGGCGCTTCGAGGTCCCCGGCCGCCACCATGTCGTTGATTCGGGTGGCGAAGCGGGTCCGCTCGCCGAAACCCAGCCAGCACACCCGGGCCGGAAGCCCCTCCCAGGGCAGTTGTTTCTCGGCGAGGCGAATCCAGCGGGTCAGCTGGAGGTTGTCCGGGAAGAGCTCGAGGACCACTTCGTCCGTCTGGAGGATGTCATCGGGGTTTCCTGAGATCGCCACCCATCGGAAGGGTCCCCGCCCCTCCGTGAACATGGGGCGAATGTAGAGCTTGACGAAGCCCTCGAAGCCGAAGGCCTGGTCCAGTCCCGCGTCGCGGGCCTGCCCGCGAATGTTGTTTCCGTACTCGAAGACGACGGAGCCGGCCTCCTGGAAGACGAGCATGGCTTTCACGTGGTCCACGATGGATTGCCGTGACCGGCGGAGGTACTCTTCGGGGTCGGAGCGACGGAGGTCCGTCGCCTCCTCGACGGTGAGGCCAGCAGGGATGTAGCCTCCCAGCGGGTCATGGGCGGAGGTCTGATCGGTGACCACATCAGGGCGGAACTCCCGCCTCACGAGCTCCGGGTGCACCTCCGAACAGTTGCCGATGAGGGCAACGGAGACGGGTTCCTTCGCTTCGGCCGCATCCCGAACGATGCGCACGGCTTCGCTCAGGTCATGGGTTAGTTCTCGACAGAACCCAGCGTCCAGGCGGCGACGCGCCCGCTCCTCATCCACCTCGACGGCGAGGCATGCCCCTCCATTCATCGTCACGGCCAGGGGTTGGGCGCCTCCCATGCCTCCGAGGCCCCCGGTCAAGACCGTTCTCCCCTCGAGGGTTCCGTCAAAGTCCTGGCGGGCGCTCGCGGCGAACGTCTCGTAGGTCCCTTGGATGATGCCTTGGGTCCCGATGTAGGCCCACGACCCCGCCGTCATCTGTCCGAACATCATGAGGCCGAGGGCTTCCAATTCCCAGAAGTGGTCCCAGGTGGCCCACCGGGGGACCAGGTTCGCGTTTGCGATGAGGACGCGTGGGGCGCGGGTCTGGGTCCGAAACACGCCCACGGGCTTGCCGGACTGGACCAGGAGGGTCTCGTCGTCCTCCAGCTCTCGTAGAAGGCGATGCATGGCCTCGAAGGCCTCCCAACTCCGGGCCACCCGCCCCGTCCCGCCATAGACGATGAGGTCGTCCGGCCGCTCGGCGTTCTCGAGGTTGTTCTCCATCATCCGGAGGAGGGCCTCCTGCCGCCATCCTTTGCATCGGAGTTTTGTGCCGCGGGCGGCCTTCACGCGCGCCATCAGGATCGCAAGGACAAGCCCCCGGCAGAATAAAGGATTCCTGCTCTGCGGCGGCGAACTATCAAAGCCGCTTCTGGACCGTGGCGACGGCCGCTTTGTGGTCCTTCACTGCCCCTCGCTCCAAGCGCTTGACCTCCGCACCAAGCTTGGTCACAAAGGCAGCATCGGAGATGGACGCCAGGTTGATGTTGACGTTCAGAAATGCACTACGCAGGGCTGCCAAGCTCATGTGGGCTGCCACTCCTACGTCCGAAATGGCGTTCTTGTTGGCGCCCTCTGACATCTCCCGGAGAAGCCGCAACAGATTGCTGCAGTGCCGGGCCGTCTCGAGGGGAACTTCTGCCGCCCCCTTCAGGGCCGTCTGAATCGCCATTGCCCGCGCCTCTTTCTCCTCGGGGATCGACCGATCCATCCGAATCGCGGCCATGACCGCCTCGAAGGCGTCCGCGTCCTCGCTCACGAGGGCATGCAGGCGCTGACGGGTCTCTCGGAGCTGTCCAGCGTATCCCCGAAACGCATCCCCCACCTGCTCGTACCCCTTCTTCCCAATGGTCAAGCGGCACACCATGGACCCGAGGGCCCCGGCGACGGATGCCACAAGCGCTGCGGCACTCCCCCCACCCGGCGTGGGACGACGCGAGGCGAGGTCCTTCAGGAATGCATCGACCGAGCCGCTCAGGTCTACTCCCACAGCCTCCGCTCCAGAATCTGATCCCGGCTAAAGTTCTTGAGGGCGAGATACGCCTCCGCCGAGTCGAGGAGGGCGTCTAGGGGAACCAACCCAACGATCTCGCTCTCCGCGATCGCGACGCCCGCGGCCTCGGCCTCTTTCCGAATGGCATCGAACACCCTCGGAATGGAGGTCACCCGGAAGTTTAGGATGTTCATGGAGACCTGGACTTGACCGCGGTCTTCCAACGCGAAGCCCTTGGCCTGGATGGCGGGGAAACCCCCGCTGCTCGCCCTTATATTCTTCGCAATGGTCCGGGCCAGTCCTAGGTCGTCGGTCGTCAGGTTCACGTTGTACGCGATCAGGGGGCCGCGTGCCCCGACGACGGTGGCCCCTGCCGTGGGGTGGATCACCGGATCCCCGACGTCGGGGTCCCGCTTCGCATCGTTTCCCATCGATTCCCGAAGCCCCTCAAACTCCCCCTCGCGGATCTGGGGGAGGAGGCGACGGTCCTCCCGAAGGGCGGCCTCCGCGTAGAAGTAGATGGGGACCTGGAGCTCCTCCCACACGCGGTGACCTAGCTTCCGGGCTAAGGACACGCACTCTTCCATCGTGATGTTGGCGATGGGGATGAAGGGGACGACGTCCGCGGCCCCGATTCGGGGGTGTTCCCCCTCGTGCTTGGTGAGGTCGATGAGTTCAACCGCCTTCGTAATCCCGCGAAAGGCCGATTCCAAGACAGCGTCGGGATCGCCCACGAAGGTCAGGACAGCGCGATTGTGGTCCGAATCCATCTCCTCATCCAGGAGTCGGACCTCCCCCACGCTGGCGATTGCATCGGAGATCGCCGAGACCACATCAGCGCGCCTCCCCTCACTGAAGTTAGGAACGCATTCGATGACCTGAACCATCCCGCTTCGTGCAGGATAGGGACCTACTTAAGCGTGCTTTGAACCATCCCGCCAGCCTCTTCCCGAAGATTGGTGTCTGAGGAGGCGATTTCCCCCGGGGTTACGAAGACCCTCAGAGCTTTGAATGGGACATCTAGCCCCGAGAGGAAATGGAGGAACTTTCTGCCTTTCGCGACCGGTAGCATGAGAACAGACTGGCCACACGAAGTGCCTCCCTGTGCGAAAGAAGACCCTCGTACTGATAGGTCTTGATTCCGCCTCCCACCGTCTTTCGGGATGTTTCCCCGTAACCTTCCGCTGAACTTTCCCCCTGACGCTCCCGCGCCCTCCGCCCACGTCGTAGCTTACGAGTATTCTTTGGACGAGAGAGGAATGCGCAAGAGGGAGCTGACCGACTGCATTGCTCTTCCCAAGCATAGAGCGCTTGTACCTGTCCAGCTAGTAGACCCTACAGATGAGGGGTAGGCGAAAGTGACTCTCCCCCGGCGTCGCCCGCGCCCTGGAGGACTAAACCTTGCGCCAGGGCTTGTCCACGTAACATCTTGCTGGTTTGCCCCAGATGTAGACCCGCCGCGCGCGATGGGTCCCCCTTCCCGAGACGACGTAGACACGTCCCATCTTCCGGCCTACGGCAACAAGCTTCTCTCCGGAAACGCTGTCCCCTGCCCCCGTCAACTCAGCCAACGAGTTCACCCTCCTCCGCAAGAGAATGTACCACACGAAAGGCGAGTTCAATGTCCATGGCCAGGGCATCAGCGAGATCCGATACGTAAGTCCCCGGGTGATCCCCGAGGTACCCGAGTATCGCCTCTCGTGCCTCCTCTCCGGTATAAGGCTTGATCCGTATGACCTTGGCCTCCCTCAACTGCTCGACGTATTCCGCAAGAGCCCGCTCCACGAACTCCGTCCGAGACCGCATGCCCCTTCGACGGACGAGTTCGTCGACCTGCCCAAGGAGCTCAGGAGGGAGACGGAGGGAAATCGTGGGTTTCCTCGTCCCCTGGACCATGCAATGCATGAATTGCGTGCATTCACATAAAGCCATCGACTGCATGCACGTTCCCTTCGGCCGGCCGCGGTTTGAGGATGTCCACGAAACGTCGTATCGACCGCCTCCGAGGCCCGCAAAACCTCTAATTACGCCCCTGGCTTAGCCCCCTATCCTCATGGAGAAGACGGCAAACTTCGCCGAATGGTACCTCGAGGCCATCGACAACGCGGGCATCGTGGACCGGCGTTACCCGGTCAAGGGGATGTACGTGTGGACCCCCTACGGCCGGAAGGCCATGCGTCTCCTCAACGGCCACATGCACACGGAGATGGTCCGCACGGGCCACGACGAGGTCCAGTTTCCCGTCTTGGTCCCGGAGACCCAGTTCCAGAAGGAGGCCGACCACATCAAGGGTTTCGGTGCCCACGTCTACTGGGTCACCCACGGCGGGCTGAACCCCCTCGACGTGCGTCTCCTCCTCCGGCCGACGAGCGAGAGTGCGATGTACAGCCTATTCTCCCTGTGGGTCCGCGCCCACACGGACCTTCCCCTGAAGTTGTACCAGATCGTCCCCGTCTTTCGCTACGAGACGAAGCAGACCCGCACCTTTCTGCGGGTCCGGGAGCTGTCCTTCTTCTTCGAGTCGCACACGGCCCACGAGGACTTCGAGGGGTCCGAGGCGCAGATTCGCGAAAACCTTGGGATTTGGGAACGCTTGGCGCGGAAGTACGCGATGCCGGCCTTGCTCGTCAAGCGCCCGGACTGGGACAAGTTTGCGGGCGCATACTACACGGTCGCCGCGGACGCTTACGTCGCCGAGACGGGCCGCGCCCTCCAGGTCGCGGGCATCCACCAGTACCGGGACAACTTCGCCCGGGTGTACGACGTCACCTTCGAGGA
>JBHIDB010000038.1:0-9850 GCA_046759865.1 Thermoplasmata archaeon | reverse complement strand
GGCCCAGAGGTTGAACTGGCCACTGATGTTCGTCGCGTAGAGGACGTGTTCGTTCTCGAGGAAGTCGAAGTCGAAGAATCGGCGAATAGCGGCGAACCGTTCGAAGGGGTAGCGCGGTGGTCTCTTGGCATCCTCAGCCATGAAATCCTCCCCACCGAGCCGAGGAGCTCGCGTGGATTATAGTTTCCGATTCTCGGATGCTTCTGAGATTCACCTTCCCAACTCTTCGCTGCAAGGGACACGCATGGCGACAACCCGCGCGATGAGGCCACGAGATAGAGGTGACCAACGAGGCCGGCGCAGTCGCCA
The DNA here is from genome assembly GCA_046759865.1 of Thermoplasmata archaeon. Taxonomy (GTDB): domain Archaea; phylum Thermoplasmatota; class Thermoplasmata; order RBG-16-68-12; family JAJISG01; genus JAJISK01. The sequence goes on along the minus strand of JBHIDB010000038.1, from coordinate 9,541 downwards.
TGCTTCCGGCGGATCTTTCCCAATTGCCTATTCGCCATGTTCCTTCGTGTGGACGATGTGCAGCGCCACGAGGCGGGCAATCAGGATGACGAGGTAGAGCTGTCCGAGGACCGCGAGGGCGATGGCGAGCGAGCGCGTGAGCCGGGTCACCGGGAGGATGTCGCCGTACCCGAGGGTCGTCATGGTGACGAAGCTGTAGTACATGACGATGGAGAATCCCTCAGGGTCCGCGACGCTCCCGTTGGCGAGGAGAGGGATGTCGAAGGATCCCGGCGCAAACACGGCCACAGCGGCGAAGACCAGCGCCCAGAGGATGCCGATCAGAAGGTAGACAGCCACGCCTCCAGCCAGGATCTCGGTGGTCACGTGAGGTGCGCTCAAGACGTTCCGGACGACCGCTACGGAGACGAGGGCGAGAAAGACCGCCGCCAGAATCATTCCGACTCCCAGCAAACGTTGGTTCGGAAGAACCTGTCCCGTCCATATCGTCGCCAGGGCAGACACCGCGAGAGCGAGGCCCACGAAGAACCGCCAGCGCACGCCGGTCACCGTGTTGACGGCGGCCAATAGGATGCCAGTGAACAGGACCGTGAGCAGCACCCACCCCACAGTTCCTGGGGGGAGAAGCGGGAGTATTACGAACGTCGACGCGGCGGCCAGGAAGAGAATCTGATACCGACGTCCACGAATCGCCCGAATCATCGGAGGCCCCAGACGGCCGGCAGGAGGATGCACCTAATCAGGTTTACCCTGTTCACAAAACCCTCCGAACGGTCCCCAAGGGCCGGAGGATGGGCCCGGCCGGATTTTCAAGGGTCCTCTTTTTGAACCAGCGACCACCTGGTTATGAGCCAGGCGCTCTGGCCAGACTAAGCTACGGGCCCACCCAGCCGGTCAAAGGCCGAACCCCCTTAAAGATGCTACACGACGGCGATTGCCCCCACGTGATACGCCGCGGACCGGATTCGAACCGGCGACCACTCGGTGTCTGCCGGGGTTAACAGCCGAGGGCTCTACCAGACTAAGCTACCGCGGCCCGGGCGACCCATGCCCGTCGGCCTCAAAAAGATTGGCTCCTAGGTGTCAGAGGGAGTCCGTCAGCGTCTCCACCGTCTCACGCATTTCGCCGAGGAGGGACTTCAGCTTCTGTCGGAACCCGTTTGCCTTACTGGTCACGCGGGCTCCTTCCTGGGAGGGCCGAACCAGCCCCTCTTGCTCGAGGACGCGCAGGGTATACCGCACCTTGTGCTGTGGGTAACCCATGAACTCCGACAGCCGGATGATTCCAATGGGCTGGTGCTCTTCCACGGTCCGAAGGAGGCTCACATGCCTTCGGAGGAGATCCAGATCCTTCCGTACTCGGTCAGTTAACGCGTTCTTCTCCGCCATCGCTCGTGCCCCAGGACGCCAAAACGGCCGTCGGTGATAAGGGGGAGGTGTACAACGTAAGACTACAAGTGTTACATTGTAACGCGGCCTAGGCCAACGGCCCTCATGTCCGCATGCAACGCACCACGGGTCGGGCGCGAGAACACTCCGAGGCCTTATGACGGGGCTTCTCAATTCGCCCCGAATGGAGTGGGAGGAAGGCCCGGTTCTCCGGCGAGCCCTCCACCTCGCCTCCCCCCTTCTCCTGGGGTATTACCTCCTCCCCGATGACCTGTACATCGGCGTGCCAAAGCTCCTCGTGGCCGCTATCCTCTGGCTGGCCACGCTTGTCATCGAGGTCCTCCGCCTCTTGGGCCACCTTGAAATACTGGGAATCCGGGACTACGAGAAAGGGCAGGTGTCGGCGTACTTCTGGGGAGGAACGGGGCTTTTCTTGACCTTTGCCCTGAACTTTCCCCCGCCCTTCGTGGTGGTCGCCATGTTCGGGATGGCCTGGATCGACCCTCTGTGCGCCCTCACTCGACGTCGCGGCGGCTACCCCTACATCCCCCTCGTTGCATACCTAATCCTCGCCGTCGTGGGCCTCTCGCTCCTAACGAGCTTCAGCCTGCCCGCCGTCCTCTCCTTGGCCTTGGTCGCCGCTGTCGTGGCCGTCGCCGCGGAGTACCCTCGGCTCCGCTGGATTGACGACGACTTCACGATGCTCCTGGCCCCCCTGATCGCCATGACCGTCGTGGGGGCGTTACTCCAAAACCTCTAGCTTCCCATAGCGGCCGGCGCTCAGCTGCAGGTTGCCCTGCCACTCGCTGGCCCAGCCGTTGGTGATGCGAATCTTGCTGTTGGGGTTCACCCGCTCGATGTCCTCGTTCCAGAGGGTGACCGTCACGGTGTCCCCGTCCTCGTCCCGGCCGGTGGCATCGGTGACCTGGCCCGTCGCTCCCTCCCGGCTCGTGTAACTGCGAGGCTCCCCCTTTTCGACGATCACGAGGTCGATGGTATCCACCTTGTTCCGGGGCCGCAAATCCTTGACCTTCATGGACGGGGCGCCTATGCGGAGGCGCTCTTAAAAGCTTCGTGTGGCGGGAAAAACCCTTATAACAGCACCTCTCCATGTCGGCCCCAAGGGAAGGGATGCACCCATGGCACTCCATCCGCGAAGCGGAAGCCTGGACGCGAACGCCGTCTCGCTCTATCTAACCCAGCGGACCCCGAGCAGCATACTGTACACCCTCACCCTGCAGCAGCCCCTGACCTTGAAGGAACTCCAGCGACACCCTCTCCGTCTCCAGTACCTGGAGACACTCACTGGCCGCGAAGCCAAGCGGGCGAACCTACGGAAGGTGGTCAGCAAGGGCGTGGATCTGGGCCTGCTCGTTCCGTCCACTGCCCGGCGGGAGTATTACTACTTTCTCAACTCCGACGTTCAGATTCGAGCCCCCGCCCTGGTCGAGGACGATGGGCATCCCCGGATCACGCTGGACCCGGGACGCGGTCTCTCTGAAGGGGAGATCTCGCTCCCTCCCCGGAAGACCTTGGGGACCGGCCATCCCATTCCTCGCTTCCGGGATCCCAGCGCGCCTCTGGGGTGGTTCCATTGGCTGTCCGACCCCCGGCGACGCGAGGTCCTCCGGACGATCCAGGAGAGGGGTCCGCTCCCCCGGCGCGAGTTCGTTGGAACCAACGGCGGGGTGTCGATGGAGACCGTATGGGCCGGGCTCCGCTTCGGGGTGCTGCGTCTCCAGGGAGAGACGCTGGACTTCCCCTTCGCCCAGACACGGCTACCGGATGGGAGCCTCTGGACCGCGCGGCCGCCTCGGTTCTGGTTCACCCGGTCCTACGAGCCGCTGCGCTGCCTCCAGCGGTGGGAAGACTACGCGGACGGCGAGGGCGGCACCTCGCCGATGCAGGCCCTGTACGAGATGGTGGAGGACGGGCGCAAGGTCTTCCCGAGACGCCGGAAGCGTCACCTCTCGCTGAACGTCCTGTACGAGGCCTCCGCCACGATCCCCTCGCTCCAGGAGGTCGGACCGGCGAGCCTGCCCTCGGTGTGGGAGAATCGACGAGGCTGGGTCTACCGCGTGGAGGGGGGCGCCCAGCGTGCCGACGCCGCCCTCGCCCTGAAACAGGAGCTGGAACTCGAGGCCCTTCCCGACGGTGAAGACCTGACGCCAGAGGCATTGACGCGCCTGGCCGAACGGCGGGTGGGCGCGTATCTGAGACGCCGCGAGGAGGAGCTCACCCAGCGGTACCAAGGAGGGCAACCGGGGGGCTTCGGCCTGGGGGCGGACGCGATCCTGTCCCTAGCTTCCGAGGAGCTGGAGCGGGGTCGAATCCTCGAAGAGCGCAAATATTTCGAGGCCTTCCTCGAGGCCCTCCGCGGCGAAGGCTAGCCCGTGCCTGGCCAGGCTGCCGAACCTATTTATTCGCAGACGCGCTTATACGGGTAGCGACGGCATGAATCGAATCAAGGTTATCAACGAGCCCTCTGACCTAGTCCCGATCCTGCGCTGCGTGGACACGGCGGTCAAGAAGGAGGTCTTCAAGAACCTCGCCGTCGATTGGCTCACGGCCCACGAGATCAAGGACCGCTACGGAGAGGAGGGAGCCGTCGCCCTCCGACTCTTCGAGAAGATGCGCCTCGTCGAGACGAAATGGCAGACGGGGGATGGGGAGCCCGTCAAGGCTTACCATTCCTTCTACACAAGCCTCCACATCAGCGCCTCCTCGCCGGTCCACGAGATTAGCGACGTGCTCCAAGTAGCCGTCATGTCGGACCCGGAGTACACCAAGATGGAGGATCAAATCTACCGGACCGTCGGGACGGACGGGAAGTTCGCGGGCGACCTCGCGGAAGAGCTGGCCATGAGCCAGGTCATGTTGAAGAGCATCATCAAGCGCTCCTACCGCCTCGACTTCCGCGGCCATCGTGTCGAGCGGTTCGACGGCTGAGATCGCATCGCCGATGCCCCGCATCGTCGTCTTGCGCATGGGGCACCGCCTCAAGCGAGACGAGCGGATGACCACTCACGTGGCCCTGACAGCTCGCGCCCTGGGGGCCGCGGAGGTGTGGGTGGATCGGGAAGATCGCAAGCTGGAGGACCGCGTGACCGACGTGGTCGCCCGCTTCGGTGGCCCCTTCAACCTGCGCACAGGAGTGTCTCCCCGCGGGGCGATCCGTGACTGGGACGGGTCGGTGGTCCATCTCACCATGTACGGGAAACCCCTCGACGAGGCGATCCTGGGCGTCCCGCGGGATCGGGACGTCCTCGTTGTCGTCGGCTCCGCGAAGGTCCCGGGTGACATCTTCGAACGGGCGGAATACAACGTCGCTGTGGGGAACCAGCCTCATAGCGAGGTCGCGGCCCTCGCGGTGTTCCTTGACCGGTTTCTTGAAGGGGAGGGCTTGCGCCGCCGATTCGAGGGGCGCTTGGAGGTTCATCCAACGGCCCGCGGCAAAGTGGTCAAGACACGGGCTCACGAAGATCCTCCAGGTTGACCCGCGCATCCTTCTGAGGCAGGTCCACACGGTGCCGGGTCGTCTTCGGCGGAAACCGGTTCCCAGCCAGGACGGTCTTCACGACCTCCTCCTTGGTCACGTGATCCAGGACGCTTCCAGGCCAGGTCTCGACCCGAACCCCGTCGTCGTCGTAGTCCACCAAGAAGACCGGGACCCAACGGCATCCCAATTCGAGGAGCGCTCCATACCGGTGATGGCCGTCGAGAATGATGTAATGCTCCCGCTCCGCGAGGATGGGCTCCCTCACGAAACCGTCCTCCTCGATGGCCTTCCGCGTCTCTTCCAAGAGCTCCGGGAGGAACTCTTCGTGGGGCTTCAACCGGCGGGCCTCGAGGAGGGTGAAGGTCACTTCCAGGCTCCCACATCCCCGGCCAGGCAGGGAGAGAAACTGGCCACCCGCTAAAAAGAGTGTGGTTCGCGCCATCCCTCGGGAAGCACATATACGCCCTGGGGGGTAGGGGTCCCAATGCCGCTTTTTACGGGTCGAGGGGATGAAGGGGAGACCGATCTGCTGGGGAAGCGGGTCTCGAAAGACCACTACCGCATCGAGGTTCTGGGGGCGTTGGACGAGCTGAACGCGGCTCTGGGGGTGGCATATGCGGCGTTCGGCGAAGATGCCTCAGCGCCACTGCTGCAGGAGGCCCAGAATGACCTTTTTACAATCGGGGCGGAACTCGCCGTGGCGTCGGGCGACAACCTGGAGGTCGCCCCTCCCCTGACGGGCGAGCGCGTGGCGGCCCTCGAGGCGGAGATCGTGGGGCTCGAGGCGAAGGTCGGCCCCCAGCGGGCCTTCGTGCTGCCAGGTGGGGCTCCGGCGGCCGCGCACCTCCATCACGCCCGCGCCATTGCGCGACGGGCGGAACGGCGGACCGTGGCGCTCGCGTCCGAAGAGGACGTGAATCCCGAAGTCCTTCGCTACCTGAATCGGCTCTCCTCCCTCCTCCACGCGATGGCGCTCTGGGCGAATCAGCGGGCGGGGGTCGAGGAGCGGCACCCGCGCTATTGAGGAACCACGGGAGCCGTGCGGCCGGAGACCTTGTGGAGTTGGACCTTCTTGGGAAAGTACCGGAGAACCACGATGTCTCCCACCGTCTGGGTCCACCGGTAGGGGACGCTCACCGCCTTTCCGCCCTCCACCAGGACAGGGTTCGTCTCCCCGAGGAAGAGGCCGTCCACTCTCCCCCGATCAATGTCCACGATGAGATTGCTCACGGCCCCTAAGAGGACGCCGTTCTGGGTGTACACCTTCAGCCCTATGAACTCGGAAACTTCGCGCAGCATCGCCCATCCCTTCCGAGGAGGGTGGGCATGGAGAGGCCCCTTATATAAGGTTTCTCGGGGCCGCGGGGCCGGTGGGAAGCTTCACGATCGCGGGGGCCCCTTCGGGATCAGCTCCTGCGTATAGTCCAGGTCCTCCCCTCCCGCCGGCCCTTCCAGCCACCATGTGGCTCCGGCGTCGGCGAAGGCGCCGACCATTTCAGCGTCCGCCGTTGGATCCTCGCGCAGGGTCTCCCCACCGACGACGAGGTCGAAGCGCGTGCTCGTCTCCCGGCGCTCCGTTACATAGGCCAGGATCTCTCGCACATCGGTTGGGGTGGGGTGGCCGTAAAGCTCCTCCCTGGTCCGCTTGAGCGGGAAGACCCCATCCCACCGAGCCGCTCTCCGAAAGGGTCCCTTCCGCGGCCACACGCCCCCGACCCAAATGGGGATACGAGGCGTCTGGACCGGGGAGGGCTCGAAGACGACTTCGTCGACCTGAAAGTGCTCGCCCCGATAGTGGAAGGGCTCGCCGCTCCAGAGGCCCGTCAGCACGTCCAACCCTTCGTCGAGCTTCTGTGCACGCACGACCGGATCGGGGTTCTCCCCGAAGCTGCCGAACTCCACGTCCCCTGGAGCCCCCAGGCCGACGCCGAGGATGAGACGTCCCCCGGAGAGGTGGTCCAGGGACACCGTCTCGCGGGCGAGCTTCCACGGTCGACGCCGGGCGATGGGGGTCACGAGTGTGCCGAGGCGGAGGTGTGAGGTATTCTCCGCGACGGCCGCCAGAGCCACCCACGGGTCGGCGATGGGACGAGGCCGGCCGTCGTAGAGCATGTGGTCCCAGAGGAAGAAGCCGTCCCAGCCGGCCGCCTCCGCTTCCTGCGCCAGGTTCGCGACGACCCGCGGGTCGAAGAACTGACCGAAGTTGGGGAGGGTAAGGCCGTATCGCACGCGGACACCCCGACGTTCGGTCCTGCCCACGGAGTGCGAGCCGCCTCAGAGCAGGTGGGCGGCCACGTCCTCCAGCTCCCGTTCGCAGTACTTGCAGTTGAGCCGCAGGGGCTCCTCAGATCGCACGAGGAACTCCGACTCCAGCGGTTCGTTCCCGTTGGTGATGCAACTCGGGTTTCCACAGCGCAGGATGCCTCGGGCGACCTCCGGAATCTTCACCCGGTACTTCTCGGCGACGGCGTAGTTGCGGATGATGTTGATCGTCGCTTCCGGGGCCAGGAGGGCGATCTTGTCCACCTCCTTGGGGCTGAGCTCCCGATCCTCGACCTTGACGATGTCCTTCCACTTCTCCTTCCCGCTGGGAACGTGCATGACGGCGCTCACGGTGGAACTGACCTCCTCCCCGATCCGGAGGATGCGGAGGACCTTCAGGGCCATCCCGCTCTGGATGTGGTCGATGACGGTCCCGTTCTTGATGGGGGTGACCCGGAGTTCCTTCATGCTACCCTCCCAGGATGAGGTTCAAGAGGGCCATCCGGAGGGGGACGCCGTTGAAGGCCTGCTTGAAGTAGAGGGCGTGGGGCGTCCGGTCCACCTCCGGGGCGATTTCCGTCACCCGAGGCAAGGGGTGCAGGACGATGAGGTCCTTCTTGGCGTCCCGGAGGACCCGGAGGTCGATGCGATAGGAACCCGCCATCCGTTGGTACTCCTGGGCGTCGGGGAAGCGTTCCTTCTGAATGCGGGTGACGTACAGGACGTCCGCCGCCTCGATGGCGTCTTCGAGGCTCTCTGTCTCGTCCGGCTTCCCGCCCAGTTCCTGGACCCGTTCAAGGATCTCTTTGGGCATGCGGAGGGTCGACGGCGCCACCATCGTGAGGTCCGAGCCCAGGAGCGCGAGGGCATAGGCGAGGGAGTGGACCGTCCGGCCGTACTTCAGGTCGCCCAGGAGGACCACACGGTTCCCCTCGAGGGTCCCCTTCTCGTCCCAAATCGTAAACAGGTCGAGGAGGGTCTGCGTGGGGTGCTGGCCAGCGCCGTCCCCCGCGTTGATCACCGGTTTCGTGGAGAACTCAGCCGCGAGGCGGGCGGCCCCCTCCTGGGGGTGCCGCAGGACGATGGCATCGGCGTACGCCTCGACCATCTTCACCGTGTCGGCCAGGGTCTCCCCCTTCGTGACGGAGGAACCCTCGACGAGTCCGAACCCCAGCACGCCCCCGCCCAGTCGCTGCATCGCCGACTCGAAGGAGAGGCGAGTGCGCGTGCTGGCTTCGAAGAAGAGGGTGGCCAGGATCCGACCCCTCAACGCATCGAGGCTGGTCTCCCCCTGCGCGGCGGGGACCATGGCCTTGGCCTCCCGGAGGATGTGATAGATGACGGGCTCGGAGAGGTCGGCGATTGAGATGAGGTCCTCTCCCCGCAGGTCCATCGAGTAGAAGAGAGCCGGGCGGGCTAAAGTAGTTTGGGCGGGCCAGCAAGGCGGGGCCTAAGGGAGCTGGGGGGTGGCAGACCCAAAAGGACTTGGGCCTGCCGTGGGTTGTGGAGGAGGGGTTATTCGGACTTCTCGGATTCGACGGCCTTCCAGTCGCCGCCGAAGTCTTGGGTGACCCCGGATGCCAGGTGGAACCGCACACGGAGCTTCCCGTTCTCGAAGAAGATGTAGGCGTTCTTGAGTTGGGACATGTAGAGGCTGATCCGCTTGCCCTTCTGGGTGAGGGCCCGCTCCACGCAGCTCAGGAGACCGGCCTTCTCGAGGGCGTGAATCCGGCGGTAGCAAGCGGCGATGGGGATCCCGTACTCCCTGCTCAGCTCGATGGCGCTCCGCGGTTTCTTGTAGGTGGCGACCAAGATCTTGGCCGAGTATTCGTCTGTGATGAGACGCGAAGCTTCCAAAGGATCCATTCCCACTGTGTCCTCCGTCCCTCCACAATCCCTTGGTTACCCTATTTAATCGGTCGGCGCAGATTATATGCTCTGATTACTGAGACCGACACCCAAGGTTGATAGCAACCTAGGACGCCTCGGAGATGGACGGACGCCGGACGCGGCCCCGGACTCGCGTGCCGTCGACGAAGATCTCCATGCCAGGGAGGCGGGCGCCGAAAAGGAGCTTCCCTTGGCCTCGGGGGGAGAGGTACACGCCCTCGATCTCGATGAGGCCGAGCAGGTAGAGTTTCCGAAGGAGGCGATAGCACCGCGCGATGGGGATCCCCGTGACCTCGCTGAGCTGCCGCCCCGTCCGAGCCTGGCCGAAGCTGGCCAGGAGGAGATGGCGCGTCTCAGGCAGGGTCAGGATTCGGAGGTATTTCATCGCGGGTGCCTCTCAGCCTCGTACGCTCGTTCCCTATTCGGCCCTATTTAACATGCCGGTCCGTTCATCGGGCTTGAAAATCACCGCTCAGAATCGTGGAAGTCAATCAGAACCGG
>JBHIDB010000037.1:0-10055 GCA_046759865.1 Thermoplasmata archaeon | reverse complement strand
TACCCTATCCATCATCGCCGTCCTCGGTGTCATCGTCGGCGCGGTGGGCGCGGCCATCGCGAGCCTCGCCATCTGGAGAATGCGAACGGGGCCATGAAAAACCGGGCACTCGCTGCATTCGCTCTGTTATTGCTGCTCCTGCCTCTGTTCACGTCGGGGGAAGCGCAAGGCCACGCCGAGTACGTCTCCTCCGACCCTCCGAACAACTGGGTACTTACGGAGCCCCCGACCCGGCTGCGCGTGACCCTTACGGAGGCGATTGCGCCGGGCACTGCCGGGCTTCGTGTGACCAACGCCACGGGCGTGAGTTTCGACCCGGCCACCGTCGAAATCTCAGAGGTCAATCCTCGGGGGATGGTCGCGGACGTGGAGGGGCTTGGTCCCGACGTATACACGGTTACCTGGAGCGTGGTCTCCGCAGTCGACGGACACTTCACGGCGGGATCCTTCTCCTTCGGCGTCCTTAACCCCGACGGTACGCTCCCCGGTGTCTTGCCCGTAACTGAGACCGGGCCCACCGGACGCGTGGGGACGCCCCCCGAGATCGCCCTACGAATCCTCAGTTTTCTGGGCCTCGCCGTGGCCCTGGGCGCGGTTGCCTTCCTCTCGGCCGTCTGGCGGCCGGCCTGGGCTTCCGGCCGTGCTCCGCGGCCAGAGGACGGTACACTCTACCAAGACGGAACGCTACGCCTCCTGCGTCTCGGACGTCTCGGGGCCTTGGTCTTCGCCGTGGCGGTGACCGGGTGGTGGATCCTGACCCTCCTCTTGGCACCGCCATCCTCACCGGGAGACATCGTCAGCTCCCAGTTCCTCCTGAGTCTCGCCCTTCGCCTCGGTTTCGCCACCGCTCTCATTCTCGTGCTCTCCCTGACTATTGCGCGCCTGGGGAAGGTCACTGCTACGCGCCGTCCCTCCCCGTGGGTCTTTCTCGCGCTCCTCTTGGGCCTATCCGCCGTCCTGGCGGGCAGCCTGGGGTCTCACGGTGCGGCCGCTGTGTTTCTCTCGCCCCTCGGAGCCCTCGCGGACGCGACCCACCTCCTCGGCGTCTCCCTCTGGGTCGGCGGCCTCGTCGCAATCGTTTGGGTCCGCAGCCTACTCCGGGAAGATCCCCTCCCAGAGCGGTCGATGCGCGCCTACCGAAGGTTCTCACGCCTTGCCTTCCTTTCCGTAGGGCTGGTGCTCCTCGCGGGGATCACGCTGAGCGTGGTTCTCGTCGGCAGCTTTGAGGCCCTCTTCGGCACCTCCTACGGCCTGGTTGTTCTGAGCAAGGCCTCCCTATTCGTCCCGATGGCGGCCGTGGGCGCCTACAACCGGTACCGGCTATTGCCCTCTCCCGATCCCTCGACCGCGGTCGGACAGGTCGTCCGGAACGTCCGAATCGAGGTCGTCCTGGGCGCCTCCATCCTTATCCTGGCGGGTCTGCTCACCTCCATGAGTCCGTCCCTCTCCCTCTCCGGTGGCGACACCAGCGCCCCCCTCTCCCTAAGCGCGACCGACCAAGGCATCCGGATGGACCTCGACATCATCCCCTACCCCACCTTCCCCGGCGTCTACGTGTTCAGCGTGCTCCTCTTCGACGCCGTCACCGGGGCCCCGTACAGCGACGCCCGGAATGCCACCCTGACCCTAACCCATTTGGACAGCGCCCTGCCTCCCCAGGAGATGTCCCTGCCCGGGCCCCACGGCAACCACTTCGGGGGGGAGTCCTCCGCCCTCACTCAACTCGGCAGGTGGATCCTGGGCTTGCGCTTTGTCCGCCAGGACGGTTTCGACCTCACGGCGACGTTTGAAATAACAGTAGGGAGTGGGTAAATTGATGCGTTCCCGCGTCTTGGTGGTCCTCCTGGGCGCCCTTTTGCTCACCCTCCTTCCTCCGGGTGCGCAGGCGCATGCGGGCGGCGGTAGCCCCGTTGCCGTCTCCGATTCCTTCATGCTCACGGCAGCGGGCACGGTTTCGGATCTGGACGGTGACGGCGTCAACGAGACCGACATCTTCCATGCGTTCCTCTCCGACATGGGTATTCCGGGGCACGCGGGGGAGACACTGCGCTACTTCTGGAGCGTGAACAACGGGGCAGGTCCGGCCGTCTACTTCGATATCCACGACCATGAAGGTGGCACCGGGTATCGCATCTACTATTCCAACACGACCCTCACCGAGCAGGGAGAGTGGGCCATTCCAGGCTCGGAGCTCTACATGGTCTCCTGGCAGAACATGGGGGCCGAGGCCGTCGAGGTGCAGTACTCCTTCAGCCTGCTTGCCGCTCCGCCTGACTACATCCCGACGATCGTGACCGTGGTTGCCGTGGCCGGCTTGTTGGCGGTCCTCTGGTTCATCTGGCGGGGCAAGGGAACACCGCCAGAGCAAGAGGAGTAGGCCGAGGATCGTCGTTCCCGGCGTCGGAGTTTGACGTCCGAGGGCCTTCGAGGTAGGTCTATGACACCTGCGCGACGAGGAACCGATACACGGCCACCAACATCAATGGCATCATGGCGTAGATCATGGCGACGCCGAAGACCAGCTCGTGCTCGCGCGGGTATACTTCGTAGACGTGAAGTTCGAAGACCACCAGGATGACCGAGAGGAAGAGGGCCGAGAACACCGCGATGAGGATGGCGCCCAGCCGGGTCCACCTGCTCATGAGGGGGAGACCGAACCCCACCGCGCCGCCCGCGACGAGGAATGAAAGGTGCTCCAAGATGTGAACCGCGTCGTCCACCACGGCGAGGTTGAAAAAGAACGGAATGTGCCAGAAGACGAGGAGGGCCGCCGCCACGAGGAGGGAGACGTACCCCCCGGGGTTGGCCTGCCGGCCCGCCACGAGGAAGTCACGGGCGAGAGCCTGGGAGGCTCCTGAGGCCCGGACGGCCGTCACGGCAAGGAGCTGATAGGTGCCCCACCCGGTCGCGATCCCGAGGACGAGGGTGAGACCGTGTTGGAGGTGGTGCAAGCCCTCATGAGACTCCAGGATTGGGTCCAGGGGAGGGAGGAGGAGCGCAATCACGAGGACGCTCACGAGTGCGAGCAACGCAGCCCATTGCCCGTAGGACCGTTCCACGTTGGGACCTCACGACGACCGGATGGCCCCGTCTCCGGCGATGCGGTTCATCTTCAGCACGGCGACCACCGTGATTCCAATGGCGAATACCATGAGGGGCATCCCAAGGAGGAAATGGACCATGCCAAGGGCGGACAGCTGCGCCACAGAGTAGGTGGCATAGACGGGCACCGCCGTGAACCACAGGGTGAGAGCAAGGAGGCTCATCAGCATCGTCGCCCCTACGAGAAAGGCGTACTTTCTGCCTGCGGGCATGAGGCCGAGACTGAACGCCACGGCACTCCCCGCAGCGATGAGAAAGAAGTGCTCGACTACGTGGACCGCGTCGTACATCAGGGCCAAGTCCCAGAAAAACGGGACGTGCCAGAGGGCGACCGCGACCACGGCGAAACTGACCCCAACCGCTCCGTGTGGGTTGTACAGGACGTTGCTGGTGTAGACGAAACGGGCCACCTCCCCAGTCAGGCTCCTCTCGCGACGATACGCGCGGGCCTGCTGCAGGATGAGACCCCCCATGAGGAAGCCGAGAAGGAGGAGCGCGACGTGCTGGGCGTGGTGTCCCAGCGCGCTGGACTCCACGAACTCATCCACCGGCGGGAGGCTCGTGAGGAGGAGGACGAGGATGGTGAGGGCGCCGAAAACGAGGGTCGGTCGCCGCCAGGCCGTGAGGCGACGTTCGACGGCGGTGGGCCCAGGTGGAACCCGGAGGGTGGTCAACGCGGGGCGGTAGTACAGCGCCCAGAGGAGGAGGGCCGCGACCAGGAGGGCCCAGTTCCAGATGAGGCCGATGACCTTCATCCTGTCCGTTCCCAGGACGATGAGGAGCAACCCCACGAACATTAGCGTTGGGAGGAGGTAGGCAGGGAGGGAACTCCGGGTTGTTTCTGGGAGTGGCTTCACGCGGTCCTCCGGTCGCGCCACCACCAGCGCAACGATAGGGAGGCCGTAGGCGACGAGGATGAATCCGTACCGAACCAGGGGCTCGGCGAAGAACGAAACGATGGGGATCAGCGAGCCGGGGATGAGGGCGATGAGAGAAGGGAAGGGGTTGGGGTATGGGTAAAGTCCGGGGAAGGGAGCGGTCAACGCGAAGGCGAGGCCCACCAGGATGGCCAGGCGGGCGGACCCACCCATGCGAGGTAAGCGGTCGAGGGCAAAGGCGTAGAGGAGGGAAATTGCGAGGATGTGAATCGGGAGGGCCAGGGGAACGGCCTCGATCGCGAGGACCGGCGTGATGAGGAGGAGGACCAAGTTTTCGAAGAGAAAGTTGGGACCGAAGGCGCCTATCCGGATCACCCGGAGTTCCCCAAAGGTGCCTTCGCTCAAGACCAAGGTGAGGTTGACCCCGAAGATGACGATCAGGCCGGTGGCGAGCGCGAAGGTCAGGAACGCCAGGAGAAACGTGACCCAAACCGGGTCTAGGCCCTCCCGTTTCCGTCGGGTTTGCCGACGCCCGGCACTCGTGCCATCGGCCCCTTGGACCTAACTCCTTCGGCGAAGGATGAACACGGTCGCCACGGCGATGACGAGGACCACGACGGCAACGACGACGCCGATAAGGAGGGGGTCGATGCCGCCAGGTGGCGGCGTTCCCGAGGTGACGGTCATAGTGCCAACCATGGTGGGGGTGTGGCCCGGTTCCATGCAGACAAAGGTGTAGGTGCCCTCTGCCGTCGGTGCGGTGAAGGTGGCAGAGTCCTGCCCGCCCCCGCTGAGGTTCTTGTCCACGATCTTGCTGTTGGCGTTGTAGTACGCCATGAGGTCGTTGAAGTTGTCCACCGGGACCACGGCGTCCACCTGACCAAAGAGGGTGAAGGTGTGGTCGAAGTTTCCGCCGTTGCTCAGGGTCAGGCTGACCGACTCCCCTGGGGCCGCTGTGAACGAATCCGGCTCAAAGGCCAAGCTGTCTAGCAAGGTGATATTTTGGTTGACCGCGCCATGGACCTCCTGGGGGGGGCTGACCCAAAGCGGGATGGATGCCGCGAGCAGGGTTGCAAGAGAGATGAAGACGAGATGTCGTCCCCTCATGGAAGCACCGGTCGAGCCCAAGAGGGCCCGCAATATGAACGTGTCGGTCTTACGAGATGGCTGGACTCAGAACCCGACCCCTCTCGCAAAACCTAATGCAAAGGAACGGCATCGACACTAGGAGTGCCACGAACGACGCGTTGAAGGTCGGCATCATCCTCGCCATCATCGTCCTACTCATGTTTGGCCTCGGCTTCCTCATCGCCTCCCTCCCTTGAAACTTCCCCAGGTTCAGATGTGAACGGCCTTGGTCCGAAACGCCACGACCGTCGCCCAGGTCATCATCGCGATGAAGGCCGTAGCCACGCCAAGGTGTGCCGTCACCACCACGGGTTCTAGGAGAGTGGTCACCGTCAGCGCGCCAAGGGTGACCTGGAGGATCAAGAGGCCAAAGGCAATGGCGGTCGCGATCAAGAGTGAGGTGTGGTCTCGGTGACGCCACGACACGAGAACGAGGGTGAGGAGGGCGAAGGCACCGGTTAGAAACGCAGCGAGGCGGTGAAAGTACTCCGCAAGCACGGCGGGGTCGCCCAGGTCCGGGACGATCTGCCCGTTGCAGGTGGGCCAATCGGGACACGCCAGCCCCGCGCCGATGTTGCTTACGTACCCCCCCAGGACGACCGTGGCATACCCCGCCAGGAGGGTGGCCAAGGCCACGCTGGGAACGAGCCTCATAGGTGCTCCCACGGCTCCGGCTCCGAAGGCGGGCCGGCCATGGTGGAGCGAATGAGGTTGTAGAAGAACAGGAGCATGGCGAGTGCCAAGATGAAGGCGCCGACGGTGGCGAGGAGGTTGAGAGGTGCCATCAGGGGATGGGCCGCTGCATCCAGGAGTTCCGCGTAGCGACGGGGGGCCCCGAGGTAACCCATGAAGTGCATTGGGAAGAAGGTCATGTTGAACCCGATGAGGGTAAGGACGAAGTGCCACTTCCCTTGGGTCTCGTCGTACATCCGGCCCGACATGCGGGGGAACCAGAAGTAGATCCCCGCGAAGATGCCCATCATGCTCCCTCCAAAGAGGACGTAGTGAAGGTGGGCCACCACGAAGTAGGTGTCCTGCAGGTGGTAGTCCAGCGGGATGATCGCCAGAAAGACTCCACTGAGCCCGCCGATGGTGAACATCCCCACGAACCCGATGGCGAAGAGCATGGGCGTCTTGAGGTCGATGGAGCCGCCCCACATGGTGGCGATCCAGTTGAAGATCTTGATGCCCGAGGGGATGGCGATGGCCATGGTGACCAGCATGAAGGGGATCCGGACGGAGAGGTCGAGGCCGGTCGTGAACATATGGTGGACCCATACCCCGAAGCCCATGAAGCCAATCGCCACCGTGGAAAAGGCGATGGCCTTGTAGCCGAAGATGGGCTTGGAGGACATGGTCGGGATAACCACAGAAACGATGCCCATGACGGGCAGGATCATGATGTAGACGGCGGGGTGGGAGTAGAACCAGAAGAGGTGCTGCCAGAGCAGCGGACTTCCCCCTTCCGCCGCGAAGAACGTGGTCCCCAGGTTTCGGTCCAGGAACAGCATGGTCAGGGTCGAGGCGACGACAGGGGTGGCGAGGAGGATGATCCAGGCCGTCACGAGGACCGTCCACACGTAGAGGGAGAGGTTGCCGAAGGTGACCCCCGCTTTCCGATACTTGAAGATCGTGGTGACGAAGTTCAGGGACCCTAAGATGGAGGACGTCCCGAGAATCTGCACCCCGAGGATCCACATGTCGATGCCCCGGTCCGGTTCGAAGACGGAGAGCGGTGCGTAGGCGGTCCACCCCACCTCGGCGGCGCCCAGCCAGATGAGAATCCCCGCGGGAGGGATGAGCCAGAAGCTGAGGGCGTTCAGGCGCGGGAACGCCATGTCCTTGGCTCCGATGAGGATGGGCATCATGTAGTTCGCAAAGGCGCCAAAGAGGGGGATCGCGACGAGGAACACCATCGTGGAGCCGTGGATGGAGAAGAGCTCGGAGTAGGTCGAGGGGTCCACGACGTTGGCTCCGGGGGTGGTCAGCTCGAGCCGCATCAGGAGGGCCAAAATCCCTCCGAGCACGAAGAATCCCATCGTGGTGACGAGGTACAGAATGCCGATGTCTTTGTGGTTCGTCGTGAAGAGCCAACGGAAGACGCCGTTGGTCGCCCACGCCCGCCGACGCCGAAATACGACTTCTGTCGCCATCAGAAATCCCGAAGACTCGCTGGCTCGGAGCGCAGATTCGAGGCGCGGGTAAATAGCTTTGGTATTTGCACCCAGTGGGGGTCTTCAGACGCAAGGGGAGAAGGTTTTTAGCAGGAGAGAGGCTGGGCCCCTTCGATGGTTCGGGGCCCCTATCGGACGAGCCTGGCCGTCTTCCTCCTCCTCGCTGTCGGCCTTGCCGTTCTGGCCCCGGCCCGGGCGCAGGTCACCCCAGGCCAAGGAGCCATCGACCAGCTCTTCGTCCTCGTCTTCGTCCTGGCGCTGATCATCGGCATCGTGGTGGAGGGACTCTTGATTGCTGCCATCATCCTGTTCCGCCGTCGGCCGGGATTCCACCTCCCTACGCGGGTTACCACCCACAACCCCCGCCTGGAGTTTCTCTGGACCGCCCTGCCCGTCCTGGTGATCGCCATCGTGGGAGCGGCGACATTTCAGACCCTGCAAATCACCGACACCTTCCCGCAGGAGACAATGACCGTCAAGGTCATCGGACAGCGGTTCTCCTTCTCCTTCGTCTACCCGGATAATACCACAGCGGAGGGCCTCATGCGGGTCCAGGAAGGGGAGGTCGTACGTCTCGAGGTCACCTCCACGGACGTGATTCACAGCTACTTCGTCTCCGAGTTCCGGCTGAAGATCGACGCCGTCCCGGGGCGGGTGAACCAGTATTGGTTTCAGGCGCTCCAGGTAGGCACCTACACCATTCGGTGCGCCGAGTACTGTGGCGTCGGCCACTTCGCGATGATGGCCACCCTGGAGGTCTTCCCCGCTGGCAGTCAGCCCGTTCCATGGGGTCCGCCCACCTAGGAGGGGCATGGCCCGGGGCGCGAAGGAAGGCGATCCGAGGGGCAAACCCAGTCCTTCTGGGATCGCGAGGAAGGGTCTTCGAAGTGCCCTCATCACGGCTCTCATCATCGCAAGCATCCTCGCCCTTGCCGGTCCCGGGGCCCGCGCTCAGGCCCCTCTCGTCATGACGATGGGGGATCTCTTCTTTGAACCCGGCTCCTTTTCCATCGAGCCGGGAGAGAACGTCACGCTGCGGGTTGTCAACGGCGGCGCGCTTCGCCACACGTTCACGCTATTTGCGGAGGCAGACGCCCAGGTGCCGGTGGACGATAACGCCGCACTGCTGGACTTTTACGCTCGGTCCCCGACCCTCGTGGACGTCGATCTGGCCGGGGGGCAGGAGACCACCGTGAATTTCACGGTGCCCGATCCCATAGGCGTGTACACCTACGTGTGTATCGTTCCTGGCCATTCCGTCAACGGCATGCACGGCCTGATGTTCGCGGGGGTCACGCCGGGGAACGGCGACTTCTTCGGAGGAATCGGCATCGTCCAGGGCATTCTCCTCATCGCCCTCGCGGGGGTCGCCATCTTCGTTGTCATTTACCAGATTCGTTCGACCCGCCCCTAGGCGGAGCGGGAAGTAGGCGCGAAAGCCAGGCGACCGTCGCCCAGAGGAGGAGGAGGCTGACGAGCAACAGGGCGGTGGCGAGGCCGAGACTGAAGGCAAAGGCCGCGCTCCCCCCCAGGCTGAGCAGGGTCATCGCCGGTGCGAGGTAGGCGACGAAGAGGCCCGCGACGGGGGTGACAAAACAGGCGGGGCATAGGACTGCCAATCCCGCCAGGGGTCCGGATAGAGAAGCGAGGGCCTGACGATCCCGAGCCACGACCCGGAGGAAGAGGACCAGGACGAAGCCCGACAAGACGGCCAAGGCGACGGCGGCAGCCACCGTGTACGGCCGGAGGAGGATGCCGATCCCTTGGGTGGAAGACCACACCAAGGCAGGTCCGTAACCCAGGGGGCTCGCGAGCACCAACGGGCCGAAGGGTTCCAACGCGTTGGGCGTGAGCACGAGGATGCCCTGGAGGAGGGCGTAGATCACGGCGTACCCGGCCGCTGTGAGGACGACCGCGACCTTCATGGCGGGGGGACGGAGGGCCTCCCGCATCGCGCCGAACCGCGGTTGCATAAACCGTGGAGGGGGGTCATCTCCAGGAACGACCTGGCTGGGGGAAGGGACCTCGGCGCTGCCAAGTTCACGGAAGAACACGAATAGGACGAGGATCGCGGCGTTCAACCAAATAAGAGGTGCGAGGGTGATGAACCAGTCCTGGACGATGGCGGTCTGAAGCTCCAGGAGGATGAATCCCATCTGCACCAGGACGAGGGCCAGCAAGAGTGCGGTTGCTTCCCACCAAATCCAGCGGGACAACGAGGGCATAAGCAGCCAGCGCTACTTGAGGCTCTAGGTTTGGACCGGCGGGAGGTCACCAGATATAAATAACCGGGTCTCCTAGAACGGTCCCTCCATGGCCAAACGAGATCGTGTGGCGAAGCGCGTCAAGGATCGGTGGAAGGCGAAGAGCTGGTACACCCTTCACGCCCCGCAGATGTTCAACCGGGCCGTCTTGGGGGAGACGCCCGCGGAGGAGGAGGAGCAGATTCGCGGCCGGATCATCGAGGTGACGGTCCACGACCTCACCGGGGACTTCGGAAAGATGCACATCAAGGTGCAGTTCCGGGTCGAGAGGATCCAGGGGAGCAAGGTCACCACTCGCTACGTGGGCCATGACATGACCTCCGACTACATCCGACGCCTCACCCGTCGGAAGCGGTCTCGGATCGACGGCACGTTCGATGTCAAGACGAAGGACGGAGCTGTCCTCCGCGTCAAACCCATGGCCATCACCGACCGACGCATCCAGAACTCGAAGCAGGCCGCCATCCGCAAGGTGATGCACCGGGTCGTGTACGCGAGGGCCTCGAAGA
>JBHIDB010000036.1:0-10138 GCA_046759865.1 Thermoplasmata archaeon | reverse complement strand
CCACCGACTCCCCCGTCCGGGCGCTCGTATAGAGCCACGGACATCCCCACCCCTCGCAGAACGTGCTGAGATCCTCCCGGGTGATAGCCCGCGCCTGGTCTGCCTTGTTGGCCAACACGTAGGTGGGCACGCTCCCCGCGACTCGGAAGATGGATTGCCGCCACCCATCCAAGGCCGGGAGGGTCTCGGGCCGCGTTGCGTCACAGACTGCCAGAATGCCCTGGACTCCCCGGAAATAGGTCTCACGTCGTAAGTCCCGGAGCCCCCGAGATCCCATGATATCCCACAAGTTGAGGAGCACGGGCACCTTCTCGCGGTCCCGTCCCATCGGGACCTCCATCTCCTTCGAGGTGACGTGCGTTCCCCATGTGGCGATGTACCGGTCGTCGTAGTCACCGTACACGAAACGCCGAATCAGGGAGGTCTTTCCAACGGCGAACTCGCCTGCGAGGCACAGCTTCAGCCGGGTCCGCGTGCTCAGGGGCTGGGCAATCTGCAGATCCCGAATCAAGGCGTTGAGAAGTCACCAGACGGCCGCCTTAGGCCTTTCCCGGCAATTATCAAGCGCGAAAAAGGACCTGTCCATGCACTCCAGAATTTTGCCGGGCGGACAAGGGATGGGCGTTCTCCTCCTCGGATCCCGGCCTACCCCCGGGGCTCGAGGGACTCGGGATCGAGGTTGCCTCCAGAGATGAGGACCACCGCCAACTCGCCTGGACGCAAAGGGAGCGTGCCCTGGAGGATGGCCGCGGGCCCCACGGCCGCCGCCCCCTCGATCGCCTGACCCTCCGTCCTCCAGATGTGCCGCATGGCGACAGGGAGTCCCTCCTCCTCCGCTAGAACCACCTCATCCACGTACTGCTGCACGAGCGCTAGATTCGCGGAGGTGACGCCCCCCGCGAGGCCATCGGCTAGGGTGGATTCCTCGGGAACCTTCACGACCCGGCCGGCCTGAAGGGATTCGTACATCGTTCGAGCCGCGGTCGATTGGACACCGATGACACGAAGAGCTGGCGCGACGGACTTCGCCCAAACAGCCATCCCCACGATGAGACCTCCGCCTCCTACCGGGACGATAAGGACGTCCGTCTCGGGTCGTTCCTCCAGAATCTCCATAGCAATGGTTCCCTGGCCCGCCATGACCTTCGGGTGTTCTGTGGCAGGGACGAGGGCCATGCGCTTTCGAGCGGCCATGTCCTCCGCTACTCGGGCGGAATCATCATAGGTGGCACCCACGATGCGGATCTCGGCGCCCCAGGAACGACAGCGTTGGATCTTGAACGGGTTGGCCGTCTCGGGGAGCACGATCGTCGCCTTCAGACCGAGCCGTTGGGCTACGTAGGCTACGGCGGCGCCATGATTCCCTGCAGAGGCCGCAACGAGGCCTCGCGCTCGCTCTTCAGGCAGAAGCGAGGAAATCAAGCTATGCGCCCCTCGTAGCTTGAAGGACCCCGTATGCTGCAGGTTCTCCCACTTCAGGTGGACTTCTGCCCCGCTGGCTTCGCTAAGGGACGGCGAGTGGGTGAGGGGCGTGCGTCGCACCACAGACCGAAGCTTCGCCTCCGCCTGCTCCACGTCCGCGGACGACAGCTGCAACGGCAACGCCCCTCGGGTCCTTTCGATTCGAAGTACAGCCGCCGACCGGGACTCGAAGGCTTACGGAGCCAGATACTCCTGAATGGCCTCCAGGGTGATTTGGAAGTTCTCGGATTCCTTGTACATTTCGAACCCGAGTCGGCGGTTGATGGAGAGCATGGCCTCGTTCTCCGTCGCGTTTCCCGTCTGGACGACGTTCACCTGGGGGAGCTCATCCCGCACCTGCAGGAGCATGGCCGCCTTCAGCCATTTGCCGATGCCCCGGCCACGGTACTTCTCCTTTACCCCCGTCAGACCCTGCCCGATCATGGTCTCCCTATCGGGGAGGTAGAACATCTCCGTCATGCCCGAGATGTCTCCCCCCTCTTCGGTGGTCAACGCGGTAATCCAAGACCCGCCTACGTCGGCGATCCGGGCCTCCCGATCGCGGAAGTTCTCGGAATCGAAGACTAGGGCATTCAAGTCCAGCTGCCCGAACGGCTGTTGGTTGAACACCTCCGTATAGAACTTGCAATAGTCCTCCAGCAAGGCGTCATCGATGTGGTTCGTGAACCAGTGAACGGTGGACGTCGGGGAGCGTTCGGGCCCTTCGGCCGCCCATCCTTCCACAATGCCCCAATCGACGCCCCCGAGGCCGAGCCGGTTCTCCAGTCCTTCAAGGGCAGTCTCCGCGCCCAGCGCCTGCGCAAACGCCTTCCCGTCCTGCTCGTCGGAGGAACCGATAAGGCGTGACTTGCCGTGGGACTCCGTGAGTTCCGTAACCTTCGCGAGGAGTTCCTTCCCGAACCCGTGTCTGCGGTGGGGTTGGAGGAGAGCGATGCTCGCCTGGGCCAGGCGCTCGTTCCCCTCGTAGCTGGGGCCGTCCTCCCTGAAGACGGTGAACTCGAGGTTTCCAATCTGGGTCTCGGGTTTCCCCCGTTCCAGAACGGCAAAGCGAAGGGTCGTGACTTGCGGATCCGGGCGCTTCCATAGCGCCTCCACGGATGCGGCGTCAATGATGGGATCGTCGGGGTCCGTCTCTTGATGACGGAGTCGCCGGTAGGCGTGATATCTGGTCCACTCCTCTGGCGAAGCCGTCGTCGGCTCAAAGGGCACGATGTCAATTTTCATTCCGCGCAACAACGCTGGGAACCGCTATCTAAGCGTTCCGGTCCCCGCTGACCGGCTCTCGGGTGGACCCCGCGGGGCGGGAGAGGGTTTATGCGTGGAGACCTTCCTGAGGACACACTCCGCTTCCTTGAGGGAGGCGAGGGGCGAGGCCATGACAGGGTTTGAGACGGTCTTGGTGCAGGCCGAACCGACGGTTGGCGACAAGGGGGCCAACCTCGCGACGATGGCGAGGTACGTGCGGGAGCATCCGGCCCAGCTCTACCTGTTCGGCGAGTTGTACCTGTCCGGATACATGGCCCGGGACCTCTTCCCGAAGCTCGCGGAGACGCTGGATGGTCCCTCGGTCCGAGAGGTCTCTAAGATCGCCCGCGAGGCCAACGCCCACATCATCTTCGGGATGCCGGAGGAGGACGCCGAATCAGGGCTTAGGTACAACAGCTCTATCCTGGTCTTCCCGGACGGGGATGCCGTCGCGTACCGCAAGCTCTATCCCGCCAACTTCGGCCCCTTCGAGGAACTCCAGTATTTCCGTCGAGGGAGCGAGCTCAAGGTCGTGCGGACGGATCTCGGAAGGATTGGGCTCCTCATCTGCTACGATGCCTTCTTCCCGGAGGTCCCCAAGGGGCTGGCCCTCCAGGGCGCGGACATCCTGGCTTGCATTTCCGCGGCCCCCGCTACCAGCAAGCCCTTTTTCGACAAGGTGATTCCGGCTCGGGCCATCGAGAACACGTGCTTCTTCCTCTACGCGAACCTAGTGGGGACGGAGCTGAACATGGTGTTCCAAGGCGGGACGCAAGCGATGGGGCCTCGTGGGGAGGAACTCGGTCGCGCGACGGACTTCGAGGAGGGTGTCGTGAGGTGTGAGGTGGACCCGCAAGACGTCGTCGCGGCGCGGAAGTTCCGCCCCACGATCCGGGACACGCGCCCGGAGGTTCTCGCCCTCCTTCGCGAGATCCCCACCCGGAAGGAGGACGAATCCTTGACCCTCTCGACCTTCGCCCTGGCCGAGGAGCCGCCCTGAAGTTAGAAGCGGCGCCAGGCGTACCCCAAAGCCCTTTTATAATGTCCACGAAGTAAGCGGAGCCGCTCTTGTAGAGCCCGATGACTGAGGTTCACTGAACCAAAGGAGGCCTTCCATGGGACAACCCATCTACGTTCGCTTCGAGACGCCCAAGGATCTGTACGACAAGGTCTACCAACTCGTCGAGATATCCCGGGACACGGGCAAGGTCCGCAAGGGGACCAACGAGGTGACGAAGCTCGTAGAGCGGGGCGAGGCCCGTTTCGTCGTCATGGCCGAGGACGTCTCGCCCGAGGAGATCTTGGCCCACATGCCCCTCCTCTGCGAGGAGCGGGACGTTCCTTACGGCTACGTCCCCAGCAAGGCGGAATTGGGCGTCGCCTCGGGGCTGGGGAAGTCCACTGCCTCGGCCTGCGTGGTGGATCCGGGGAAGGGAAAGCCGTTGCTCACGGAGCTCTCGAACGAGACCCGGGGCCTGCGGGGGAAGTAACATGGTGGCCGAGGATAGCATCCCAGCGGACGTCGTCGAGGTGGTGGGCCGAACGGGCATGACGGGGGAGGCCACCCAGGTCAAGGTCCGGGTCCTCGAAGGGAGGGACAAGGGCCGCATCATCACCCGGAACGTCAAGGGCGTCGTGCAGGTCGGGGACATCCTCATGCTCCGGGAGACCGCGCGCGAGGCCCGGAAGCTCTCGGTCAGGTAAGGGACAGATGCCCGTATCAAGGACCTGTACCTTCTGCGGGAACGACATCGAGCCGGGAACCGGCAAGATGTACGTCAGGCGCGATGGAGACGTCCACTTCTTCTGCTCCAGCAAGTGTCAGAAGAACCAGCTGGACCTGGGGCGCGTCGGTCGGAAGGTCCGTTGGACGCGCCGATATGTGCGGGCTGTCCAGCAGGCCCCGCGTCCCCAGCTCGCTGCCGTGGCTGAGGCCGCGACGGAGGGGCCGTCCGAGGCTGAGGTGGGCGTCCCTGAGGAGGTCGCCGTGGAGGAGACGATCCCTGAGCTGGACCGGGAAGAGGCCCTGCAAGAGTTTGCGGAGCTCCCCGGCATTGGACCCGCAACCGCCGAGGCACTCTGGGAGGCGGGCTTTACCTCCATCGCAAAGCTCCAGGAGGCCAACGCGGAGGAGCTTGCTCAGGTCAAGGGCCTCGGACCCGCTTCAGCGAAGAAGATCGTGGCCCATCTGAAGGAGGGCGCCGCCTGACGGGATCGCGGACCTTCGTCCTCATCAAGCCCGATGGGGTCCAGCGCGGCCTCGTCGGCGCCATCATCCGTCGTCTCGAGAAGCGCGGTTTGAAGCTCGTGGCCGCACACATGCGAACCGTGTCCCGGGAGCTCGCTGAGAGCTACTATGCGGAGCACCGGGATAGGGACTTCTTCCGTCCCCTGGTGGCGTACGTCACCGCGGGGCCCATCGTGGCCATGGTGTGGGAGGGCCAGGGAGCTGTTGAGGTCGCCCGCGCGACCATTGGGGCAACGGACCCGGCCCAGGCCGCCCCCGGCACGATTCGAGGGGACTACGGGGTCGACATCTCCAGGAACCTCATCCACGGGGCGGACAGCAAGGCCAGCGCCGAGCGGGAGATCGGCCTCTTCTTCCAGCCCGACGAGATTCTCGCATACACGCGGATCGACGAGGACTGGCTCCACAGGCCCTGATCCGTCGGGGGACGAAACTACATATAAGCGCGGGCCGGATTTTGAGCCCTTCAATGATCCGCCAGCCCATCGTCAGTGTCCTCGGCCACGTGGACCACGGGAAGACTACGATCCTCGATCGGATCCGAGGGACCCGTGTAGCCGCGCGTGAGCCCGGGGCCATCACCCAGCACATCGGGGCCACCGAGGTCCCCTTAGATGTCATCCTGAAGGCGTGCAGGGACCTCGTTCAGGGGCGCTCCTTCGAGGTCCCTGGCCTCCTGTTCATTGACACACCCGGCCACCACGCCTTCAACACTCTTCGGGCCCGTGGCGGTGCCCTCGCGGACCTGGCCATCCTGGTCGTCGACATCAACGAGGGCCCGCGCCCCCAGACCGTGGAGTCCTTACGCATCTTGAAGCAGTACAAGACCCCCTTCGTCGTCGCGGCGAACAAGACCGACCTGGTCCCCGGCTGGCGGCGACACCCCGACGCGCCGTTTTTGGCATCCTACGCCGACCAGCCGGAGAGCGTCCAGGACCTGCTGAACGAGCGGTTCTATGACCTGGTGGGGCGGCTCTACGAGCGGGGTTTCTCCGCGGACCGCTACGACAAGATCGAGGACTTCCAGAAGGTGGTCGCGGTCGTGCCCACGAGTGCGAAGTACGGTGAGGGGATCCCCGACCTCCTCCTCGTGCTCGTGGGTCTGGCCCAGCGGTATCTTGAGGACGAGCTGCGCCTCGAGGAGGGGTTGGGAGCCGGCACCATCCTCGAGGTTAAGGAGGAGAAGGGACTGGGCGTGACCCTGGACGCCATCCTGTACAAGGGCTCTGTGAAGCGCGGGGACACGGTGGTCCTGGGAACCGTCGGGGGAGAGCCCCGGGTGACGAAGGTCAAGGCGCTCCTGAAACCACGTCCCCTCGATGAAATTCGCGATCCGGAGAACCGGTTCGACTCCGTCGCCGAGGTTGCAGCCGCCGCGGGCATCAAGATCGCCGCCGCCGACGTCGAAGGGGTGGTGGCAGGGGCTCCCCTCCGAGTGGTCGGCTCGGACTTGGAGGAGGCAACGGCCCAGGTAAAGGAGGAGACGCGTCTCGAAATCGAGCTGTCCGAGGAAGGCCTGATCGCGAAGGCGGACGCACTCGGCTCGTTGGAGGGACTGGCTTTTCAGATGAAGCAGGAGGACCTGCAGGTCCGGCAGGCGGGCCTCGGGCCCGTCTCACGCCGCGAGATCGTGGAGGCGGCGACGATTCAGGACCCCCTGAAACGGGTCGTCCTGGCCTTCAACGTCCCCGTCCTCGCCGAGGCGCAGGAAGAGCTAGAGAAGCAGGCCGACGTCCGGGTCTTCGAGGACGATGTGGTCTACCGCCTCATCGAGGGGTACCAGGAGTGGGTCGGGGAGCGGAGGGCGGAACTTGAGGTGGAACGGAGGAAGCAGGTGGTTCACCCCGGGAAGATCCTCCTGTTGCCGGATTATGTCTTCCGGGTGAGCAAGCCCGCCATCGTGGGGGTTCGGGTGCTGGCCGGTCGGGTCCGCGTGGGTCAGTCTCTCCTCCGAGAGGACGGACGCATCGTTGGACGAGTCCGGAGCATTCGCAGCAAGGAGATTTCCCTGCAAGAAGTCGGCCCAGAAAGCGAGGTTGCGATGGCGATCGAAGGACCTACCGTGGGGCGCCAGATCAAGTCCGGCGACGTCCTCTACGTGGATGTGCCCGAGGGACACGTCCGTCGCCTGGAGTCCAGTGACCTGAAGCACGACGATCGGGAGGTGCTGGAGACCGTGAAGGCCATCAAGCGAAAGGAAGACCCCTTCTGGGGGTCGTAGGCCGGCAGCCACGCGAGGTCCCGCCGAGGTTCCCATGGACGAGGAAATGGCGCAAGTCCTAGAAGAAGCCCGAAAACGACACCCCCGCTGGCATCACTGCAAGGACTGCGACAAGTGGTACGGGGCCGAGGACGACGAATATGGACCATGCATGTACAAGGACGCGCGGGGGGACGACCGATTCGTCACCCCCGGCAGCCATCCGTGCGACGAGCCCGAGGAGCTCCGGGCCAGGGGACTGCTGTGAGCGTGGAGATTCGGCCGATGCGCGCAGCGGACGTCGACTTCGCCGTGGCGCTGACCAATGTCGAGGGCTGGGACTACGGTCCCGAGGACTTCCAGCGCTTTCGTCGGATGGACCCGCAGGGGACCCTGGTCGCGTGGGCGGGGGAGAAACCGGTCGGAATCACGACCGCGACGGCCTACGAGAGGGCCACCTGGATCGGAAACGTCATCGTCGCGCCGGAGGAGCGAGGGAAGGGATACGGGCGGGACCTCGTCGCGCGCGCCTTGAAGTATGGAGAGGAGCGAGGAGCCAAGACGTCCTGGCTCAATGCCTACACGAACGTGGAGGGGTTCTACGAGGACATGGGCTTCGAGGCCGTCGGCCGGACCCTGCGGTATGAGGGAAAGGCTGAGGGCCGCCTGCATGGGGAACCGAGGCTGGTTCACGTGTCCGAGCTGGATGCATTGAGCGCGTTCGACCGCCCCTACTTCGGGAATGACCGTTCGAAAGTCCTGGCGGAGTTCTACCACGACTACGGCGAGGCTTTCTTCGTATGGTCGGAGGAGGGCCTCCGAGGGTATGCTGTGGGAGCCAGATACCCCGGAGGCATGGACGTGGCCCCATGGGTCGCCTCTCCCGAGCGTCCGGACGTCGCAGAGGGCCTTCTCCTCCACCTCATTGCCGCCTTCCCGGGCCGACAGGTGGGCGTGGCCGTGCCCGAGGAGAACGAGGTGGCCCTGCGCCTCGTCGTGAATCTGGGGTTCGAACCGGCCTTCAAGACCATCCGGATGAAGTACGGAACGGGGACGGGATGGATTGACCCGAAGGGCGTCTTCGGCCTCGGCGGCCTGGAGAAGGGCTGATTTAGGAGCGGATCGTCAGATCCGGGGTCCGATCAGCTGCCACAGGACGAGGGCCAGGATGAAGAGGGCCGCGACATAGGAGAGGTTGCGGGCCACCCTGGCGCGTTCCTCGGCCCTCATGCCTTTGCGGACCCGTTTGATGCCGGCGTCGGCCCAATCCCGGAAGAGGTAGCCTCCGTCCAGGGGGACGGCCGGGAGGGCGTTAGTCATCCCGAGCATCAGGTTGATCCAGAACAGCCAGTAGACCATGTTGGCGAGGACGAAGAACGCCGAGGCCGGGAAGATCGCCCAGGCGCCTGTCACCGTGTAGAAGTCCGTGAGCGGGGGCTGGAGGGGCGACAGCCCGTTGAAAGGGAAGAGGAGGTAGAGAAGGAAGGCGCCACCGACGCCCAGCCGCTGGCTGGAGACGAAGGGGTTGAAGATGTCGGGGTTCGTGTGGATTGTGCTTACTCCGATGAAACCCTTCCCCCGATCCGATTCCAGGTGAGGGGGGAAGTCGGCACGATCGCCTAAGGTCAGCGACTGGACCACCGAGACATCGTTCGAGAAGAGCGTCAGTTCGACCGCCTGTCCGGCCTGGGTTTCGCTCAGGATGGCGGTGAATTGCACGCCGCTCTCGATGGGAGTGCCGTCGATGTGGGTAATGATCATGCCCGTGGCGAGGCCCTCCATCTCGGCCGGGCTCTCGGCGACGACGCCCGTGACGCCCATGCCCATGGCCCTTGCCTGGACGGACCCCATCATCCCGAAGGAGAAGAGGGTCGCAAGGAGAACCGCGAGGACCACGTTCGAGCCCGGCCCCGCCGCGAAGATGGTTCCCCGCTTGCGTCGGTCCAGGGCTTGCATCTCTTCTTCATCCGGCTCCACGAAGGCGCCGATCGGGACGATAAAGAGGAGGATGCCCAGGGACTTGATCTTGACCTTCCACCACCGTGCCAGGATCCCATGGGAGAACTCGTGGACGATGATGGCAACGGCCAGGGCGAAGATGCCGTAGGTGAGGGGGATGAAGGGGTTGATGCCCGGCAGGCCGATGAGCACCTGGGGCGGAGGAGCGGCCTCCCGTGGAATAGAGGACACAAGGGTGGCCGTCCAGATCAAGAGGGCGGTCATCCCAGCCATGGTCACCGCGACCAGAATGACGAAGACACGGCCGACGGCGCTCCAGCCCTTCCACTGGGCGAGCCGCTCGATGAAGGCCCGACCTCGGATCGTCTTGGCCATGAGGAAGGGCCCCATGAGCGTGAGGCCCGCCTTGCTCAGAAGGCCCCGCCGCTCCAGCAGGTACATGGCAAGAATCCAGCCGGCAAAGGCCAGGAAGACAATGGTAATTTCGTGGAACGTCAAGCCGGTCTTACACCCCTCTCCTCGCTTAAAGGTTCTCCAGTCACGAGGCCTGGCGACGGACCCACACTTCGTCCGCGATGCTCCCGTAGAGGTCTTCGTACTCCTTGGTCTCGTCGCGTCCGTCCTGCAGGGCGTTCTTGACGCGGTCCACCCGCAGGATCCAGTAGTGGAGACGCCACAGTTTGCCCGGCGTCACCAAGACCTCCTCCTGGCGGGTTCCCAAAAGGCCCTCCTCCTCCAGCATGTAGAACACGTCCCGGTCCGCTGGCTGAAGGACGTTGTCTACGACTTCCGTTCCGTACCCGAAGAACCCGAGCAGGTACTCCGCCAGCTCGCCGACTTCGTGCGGGCCCATGCCCTTACGACCGAGAACCGCGACGAGTGCCTCTCGCATCTCCCGAAAGGTGACGACGCTCAAGGGGCCTCATCCCCTCTCTAGCCACGGGATTTGGTAAAAGGGTAGCGAGGCTGTTCTCACGAGTGATATTCAGGACGAGGAAGTGCCC
>JBHIDB010000035.1:0-10155 GCA_046759865.1 Thermoplasmata archaeon | reverse complement strand
CGGTCTACCTCCTCTACGGGGAGAAGGGGACCTACGGCATCGTGGCCCAGCCCCGTCCCGTCCGGAGCGCCATCAACGTCTACTTGGGCGGCTTCCTCCCCGCGGAGAACGTGCGGTTCCGGAAGCGGGAGATCCGCTTCGAGGCCCGCGCCCCCCGCCCGGAGTGGGAGGCGGAGATCCTCCTGACCTTCTCGCCCCTGGAGGTGGAGCTAGACGGCTTCTCCTTGGAGGCCGAAGGGGGCGTCGTCCGGAAGGGCGAGGTGGTGGGTGCGCTGGGACCCAACGCGACGGGGAAGACCACATTCGTCCGGGTGCTGGCCGGGGAGCTCCGCCCCAGGTCCGGGGGCGTGGAAGGGGAAGCGACGGTCTCCTACAAGCCCCAATACATCCAGTTCGCCTACGAGGGGAGCGTGCGGGAACTCCTCCTCGGCCGCATCGGGAAGCAGGTGGAGAGCAGCTACTTCCGGACGGAGGTGGCCGGTCCCCTCGAGTTGGACCCCATCTACGATAAGGAGGTGACCTCCCTCTCGGGCGGGGAGCAGCAGCGGGTCGCCATCGCCCTCGCCCTCGGGGCGGAGGCGGACATCTACCTCATGGACGAGCCCTCGGCCTACCTGGACAGCAACCAGCGGATGGAGGCGGCCCGGGGGATCCGGCGGGCCATGGAGAACGCGGGGAAGACGGCCCTCATCGTGGACCACGACGTCTACTTCATCGACATGGTGGCGGACTCGCTCATGGTGTTCACGGGGGAGCCCGGCCGGGAGGGGCGGGGGACCGGCCCCTACCCGATGCGGGACGGCATGAACCGCTTCCTCCGCGAGGTCGACGTGACCTTCCGACGGGACCGGGACACGCAGCGTCCGCGCATCAACAACCCGGACTCCAAGCTGGATCGGCGCCAGAAGGCTGCCGGCGAATTCTACTACCAGGTGGCCTAGGGGGATTGCGGTTCCCCGAGAGCCCGGCGGCTTCGTCGCCACCAACGAAAGAGCAGGAAGCCGGCCAGGAGGACGGCAAGGCCCGCGAGGACGAGCAGGTCGAAGCTCTCCAGACTCTCTGCAAAGTCGAAAGCGGCCTGGCCGAGGTAGAAGCCGGCGGAGGCGAGGATCGTGGACCAGATGAGGGCCCCCAGGAAGGTGAAGGGCACGAAGACCCGGAGGGGAACCCGTCCGATGCCCGCCGGCAAGGAGATGATGGAGCGAAAGCCCGTGAAGGAGTTTGCCAGGAAGACGGCCCAGACCCCCCAACGCTCGAACCACCCGTCGACCTGCTCCAGGTGACGTTCTTCGAACCGGAAGAAGCGGCCGTACTTGACGAGAAAGGGACGACCGAGGAAGCGTCCGATGGCGTACGCGCCCAGGGAACCCGCGGTCGCCCCGGCGGCCGCCACAACGATGACGAAGGGGAGGAAAAACGCACCCTCGCTGGCCAGGAGACCGGCAAAGGGGAGGATCGCTGCGCTGGGGATGGGGACGATGATTCCCTCGATGACCATGGCGAGGAAGATCGCGGGATAGCCGCCTGTGGCCACGAGATCCTTGAGGAAGTTGGCTATCTCGAGAAAGACCATCGGGCGTCGCTAATCGACTGGCTTGCTTAAAGCTTGGCGAGGCCGAATCGCGGCCCATCCGGCTCGCTAGGCTTGTACCCGGGGTTCGAGAAGCGGAAGCCAGCGACCTCCTCTTCCGTTCGCGAGCTCTCGGTCCTCCGCAATGAGCGTCCCCCGGAGGAAGGTGGCCTCCGGGAAGATCGCCTCCCAGCCCTCGAAGGGGGTCCACCCGGCCTTGGAATGGAGATCACCGGCCCGGATACGCGTCCGTTCGCGGGGATCAAAGACGGCGATATCAGCGTCCATTCCCACCTCCAGGGAGCCCTTCCCCCCGAGCCCGAAGAGAGAGGCGGGTCGCCGACATAAGGCACGGACGAGGACCTCCAGGGAGAGGTCACCTCGACGGACCAGGGCGAACATCAACGGGTACACGGTCTCGACGTTGGGGGCCCCGGGAGGGGCGTCGTCGAAGGGTTCCGCTTTCTCTTCCAAGGTGTGAGGCGCGTGGTCCGTAGCCAAGACGTCGATCTTCCCGTTTGCGAAGGCCCTCCAGAGCGCCTCCCGGTTGGGGGGCGGACGCAAGGGTGGGTTCACCTTCCCGTGAGTTCCAAGATCGGTGGTCATGTCGAGGAGAAGATGCATCGGGGTCGCCTCCCCACTCACACCGGTTCCCTCGAGGGCCGCGAGCCCCGCCTGGGAGGACAGGTGGGCAACGTGGACCCTCCCGGACCGGTGCCAAGAGACGAGCTGCCGAATCGCGGCCTCCTCGGAAGACTCGCCGCCCCGCGCTTCATGGTGGTCGGAGAGCCCGTCCTCCTTGCGTGAACGAAAGAGGGATGGGTCCTCCGCGTGGACCGTGAGAGGCCGCGAGGCGTCGGGTAGGGCCTCCAGGATCCCTGGGAGTTCCTCTCTGGACCCGGCCAGTCCGCCGTAGCTCTCGGCCCAGTAGAACTTGTAGGCGTGGCAGTAGGGCTCCAGCCGGGGAATGTCCTCCCCGCTTTGCACCCCCCCAAACAGCCCGAAGTCCACGTTGGCCTTGGGATTGACGGTCGCGCGCTTCTCACGCAACCGATCGGGTGTCGTGGCGTGCGGGAAGGTGTTAGGCATGTCGAGGACGGACGTGATCCCGCCCACGGCCGCGGCTTCGCTCCCCGTGAAGAAGTCCTCTTTATGGGTGAGACCGGGGTCCCGGAAGTGGACGTGGACGTCGACGCCCCCGGGGAGCAGGATGCGATCGCCAAAGTCGACCCGCTCGTCCCCTCCCAGGGTTTTCTTCACGGTGCGAATGACACCGTCCTCCACGCCGAGCGCGAGGGAGCGCAGCTCCCCGCGGTAGTACGCCCTACCCTCGATGACCATCATGGACCGTGTTGAGGACTCGCCGGGCGACGCCGCCCCGGGGTTCCACCTCCCGAAGGACCTCTGCCTGGAAGCGGTAGACCTGGGTCGACGGCTCAAACCAGGCATCGGGGAGGAGGCCCGCCTTCATGCAGGTCTGGGCCAGAAACTCGTCCGGATCCCAGTCGTGGTCCAGGGCGACCTGGGGCAGGAGCAGACCGCTCGCAACCCCCTGGCGGACGAGGAGACCGTGCACGCCGACGTCGAACCTGTCTAGGTATTCCGAGGGACGTACGGCGTTCACCCGCTCGGGGGAGGTGAGGAGGCTGACCTCGACCACCACCCCGTCCGCCTCTTCGGGCCGGAGGGGTTCGAAGCGTGGGTCGTGACAGGCCGCCACCGCGGCCCGCTCGATGGCTTCCCCGAGAGGCACGATTGATTCGTAGTAGCCGATGCAGCCCCGGAGGGTCGCTTCAGGGTAGATGTTGAGGGTCACGAACACCCGGCCGGGA
The DNA here is from genome assembly GCA_046759865.1 of Thermoplasmata archaeon. GTDB lineage: Archaea > Thermoplasmatota > Thermoplasmata > RBG-16-68-12 > JAJISG01 > JAJISK01. The sequence goes on along the minus strand of JBHIDB010000035.1, from coordinate 6,753 downwards.
CGAGCGAAGGAGTCAGGAAGGGTAGGCCGGTCCCCGACCTCACGCCCGGCGTGGACCTCCAAGGACCAGCGCGCCAGGCGGACGCTGACCTCGCCCTCATCCTGGCTCCACATCGGCCGAACCAGGAGAGGCGCTGGCTTAAATCCTTCCCCCCCATTTTTTTGGCGGCGGCGCGGACCCGTCTAGAAACCTTTAATTGAGGGCATATGGTTTTCGCGTCGGGCGACTCCGTGAAGGCCATCCCCGTTTTGGAGATCATGTCGAAACAGCCGGTCACCCTGGCTCCCGATGCGTCCATCCACGACGCGGCCCTATCGATGCGCGAGCGGGATGTCGGGAGCCTCCTGGTCGTCTTGGACGGGAAGCCCATCGGCATCGTCACGGAGAAGGACCTTGTGACCAAGGTCGTGGCCGAGGATCGTCTGCCCTCCGAGATGCGAGTCGAGGAGTGCATGACCGCCCCCCTGGTGACCGTGGAGCCGTACCGGGAGGTCGTCGACGCCGCGAAGACCATGGCCGAGCTTCGCATTCGTCGTCTCCCCGTTGTCGACGGCGAAAACCTGGTGGGACTGGTCACGGAAAACGACGTGCTCAAGGTCTGGCCAGCGCTGATTGAAATCACCCGGCAACGGGCGGAGATAGTGAAGCAGGGGGAGGGGAACGGCGTGGGATACTGTGAGTCCTGTGCCACGTTCTCCGATCGATTGGGACTCCACCACGGCCAGCTCCTCTGCCCCGTTTGCGGCGAGACCTAGCGGCCTGCCGCTCTCTCTCCTGCGGTAATCAAATCGTAATCTTTAAGCTGAGCCAGGGGGACGCTCGCGCTAGATGCGGTTTGTGAAGATCTCCCAGCCCGAGATCGAGGCCGTCCGACAGCTCTACGAGAGCGTCATGTCCTATGCCTGCCACGGCCTCTTCTTCCGTGAGGGCCTCTCCCTCGGGGGGGACATCGCCGAGATGGCGGCCAAGGGGGAGGACTTCTTCGACGCGTGCCGCCGCATCCTCATTGCCCGGGGCTGGGCGGAGGACATCACCTTTGGGGAGAAGGAAGTGAAGGTGGCGGGTTCCATCGAAGCCAACGAAGAGGCCGGCGCCGTCACCTGTCATCGCCTCAAGGGCATCCTCTCGCGCGTCTTGGAGACTGACGGTTCCCCCCGGGTGAAGCTCACGGAGATGAAGTGCGCCAGCACCGGCGACGCCGGGTGCGTGTTCAAGATCGAGGTCTAGCCATGGGCCTGGAGGACGTGCTCGGGAAGCTCAAGGAGGAGACCGAGGCCATGGCCTCGGCCATCATCAGCCGCGACGGGCTCGTCATCGCGGCCGACCTCCCCGAAGGGGTTTCCTCGGAGACCTTCTCCATCATGTGCGCCGCCATCATGGGTGCCGCGATGACGGCGACCACGGAGCTGGGCCATAGCGCCCCGACCCGGATTCTGATGGAGTCGGAGGACCTGTTGGTCGTCATCCACGAGGCGGATCGGCATTCCATGTTGGTTGTGGTCCTTCCGCCGGGAGCCGACGTGTCCCGGGTAGACAAGCAGGTCCACCTCGTAGCTGAACAAGTCGCCGCGGCCTGACCCCAATCGTTATACCACCTCTATGGTTCGCACCGCCACGGGCCCGTGGTCTAGTGGTTTGCCTCGCCGAGGCCCACCAATGACGCCACCCTTACAATCCTCAATGGGATAGGTGGAGGTCGTCGGTTCGATCCCGACCGGGCCCATCCCTTTCAAGGTCCCAGGTTTGCCCCTTCAACGCGGCCCTCCCGGGGTGGACCTCGGGGTGTCCGATGCCTTCCTCCCCCGTCCTTCGACCATCATGTCCCCGAGTCGCCCGAGTGACGCGCCGTTGAGCAGGTACACCTGGGCCCGCTCCATCCCCACCATCCCGGACTTCAGGACCGGACCGAGATAGCGACGACCCCGCTCGTTCATCGGGGTCCCCCCCGAAAATTCGTTGAAGGCCGGGACCAGGACCAAGTTCTCAGGGCGTTGCGGATAGCGGGGGTGGTCCGCCACGAACGGGGCCCGGACCCAGCACCGTTCATAGGTGCGGGGGCCCAGCCGGTCAGGGAAGAGGAGGGTTGGGTGGTTGTGGCCCATGAGGAGCGTGGGGGCCTCCATGACCTCGGGCGAGGGCCAGGCGTGGCCATGGACGTACGCCCTGTCGCCCTGTCGATACCCCGAAGGCCCATGGAGGGTCACCCATCGGGGGAGGAGGTACGCGATGTTTCCGTCGTGGTTGCCCTGGACGAGGTGGACTTCCGGGACCGCCCCTTCGAGCAGGTCAAAGAAACGTGGCACCTCTCGTCTCTCGAGGCCCGTGAAACGGGGGATTTCATGTTTCAGGTCCCCTAGGATGACGAGCCGCCTGGGCCGGATTTCCTCCATAAGAGAGGCGATTTCTTCGCCCATTTTCTTGGTCTGGCTCGGAAGGGTAAACCCCTCTCGGCGAAGCTCTTCTTCCCTCCCGATATGGAGATCGGCAACGATGAGGTCGTCTCCCGCCCGCAGGACGGGGCGGTCGGGGACTGGATCCACGTTCGCGAAACCCAAGCCTATCGGGTCGTTCATGGTCTGTAGGCCATATTATCCTGGCGGACGGGACCGAGGGAGGTCTGAGAGGCGGATCCACCGCGTGGCGTCAGGCGAAGAGGACCTTCGGGGCGAGTTTCCCAACCTCTGGGGCATGCGCCGGGTCGGCGGCGACCATGACGGCCCAATCCACCGTTTCGCGGACCCGGAGGGCTCGGGCCAGGGGGCTGACCTTCCGAAAGGACCGCACCCTTCCATCCTCGAGGACCCCGAGGTCCACCAGCGAGATACGGGGTTCCGTCAGGAGGATTTCGGGGGCGGGGATGTCGATGATGACCGTTCCGGGCGAGAGGCCGAGGCGCTTGCAAACGGCGTTCTCCGCCTGCTTGCGCTTCTCGGGAACGGAGAGCTCGACCAGACGCGCCCTCTCGTCCGAACTCAGGTCCCCTGTCTCACGAGTGAGGACCCGTTTGTAGAGTCTCCTGTACTTCAGCCGCAGGGCCGTCTGCCGGGGATGCCCCTCCTGGGCGAGGAGCCACGCCATGAGTTCCGCGTCGGTCATCTGAAAGACATCCTCGGGCGACGCAGCCATCTCCACGGCCCGAGCGAGCATGGTCTCCGCGATGCGGACCGTCTTGTGGAAGTAGACGGAGGTGTACATCAGGCCCCGGGCCACGAGGGTCCCTTCCATGGCGCTGAGGCCCTTCCGATCGACGGCCAGGTTTCCTTCCGCGAGGCGGAGGGTGCCGAGCAGACGTGGCAGGTCGATGATTCCGTGTGCCACCCCCGTGTAAAAGGCATCTCGAAGGAGAAAGTCGATCTGGTCTGCGTCGAGGGCGCCGTGGATGATCTGGTAGAGATAGGGTTTCGCCGGCGCGGATTTCTCCCCCTCGAAGGCGAAGAGGCCGGTGGTGGGGTCCTGGCCCGTGATTAGGTCCGCCACCTCCGCCCGGGGCACGTTCCACTGCCCCAGGATCTCCGCCACGGTGGGAGGGTCCCCGAAGGCACTCCGCTCGGCCCCTGGGACGCTGTCCTGTTCGCCCCGAATGATGCGCTTCGTGACTTCCATGTGATCGAGACCGGTCGCATCGGCGAGGATGCGCTCCAGCGTATGGGAGAAGGGGCCGTGCCCGAGGTCGTGGAGGAGGGCGGCGGTGGAGACCAGGGTCGCCTCCTCCTCGGGTAGGTGGAGGGATCGGGCGATTTCTCCGGCGACGTGGTGGGCGCCTAGCACGTGCTCCAGACGCGTGTGGTTCGCCCCCGGGAAAACGAGGTACGTGAGGCCGAGCTGGCGGATGCCGTTTAAGCGTTGGAGCTCGAGGCTCTCGAGGAGGTCGAGGGCTACGCCGTCCACCGCGATGGACCCGTGGACCGCGTCGCTCACGGTCTTTCCTTCCATCTCCCGCTTCAACCCCCGGCCCGCTAGAAATAGGCTCGGGCCGCTCAGCGTTATATAGCCGCCTTCGGGTTTTCCACGTGCGCCGGGGTGACAGAGTGGCGATGTGACCGCCTGCAGAGCGGTTCTACGGGGGTTCGATTCCCTCCCCCGGCAATCACAATCATTGGGCCAGCAACGGCATGGAGAGGAGGGCGATACTTCTTGCCGTTAGGTCCTGAAGATATCCCAGCAGGTTGGGCTGCATGTGGGGATCCCTTTGGTGTTCGAAGTGAGTATCTTATCCACGGACTGACCGTTCTTCGCAACCGAGCGTGAGATGGTATGAATCGCACAATCAGCTAGTGACCAAGATAATGACATCTATAGCATTTTATAGTGGGCGGAGCGAGGCAGATTTCTCCAAGGCCTGAGAGATGTCATCTCGCCAAAAGATGAAGGTCAAGGTGTGCCTCGTCGGAGATTCGGCCGTCGGCAAGACATCCCTCATACGACGGTTCGTCTCCAACGAGTTCGACGACCGCCACATCACCACCATGGGAGCCAAGGTCTCCAAGAAGAGAATCGCCGTCCGGCTGGAGGATGGAAGCAGGGTCGAGATGAACATGACGATCTGGGACATCATGGGCCAGAAGACCTTTCGCGACATCATGAAGGAGGCCTTTTTCTACGGGGCCCAAGGCATCCTAGCCGTCTGCGACGTAACGCGGAATGACACCCTTCACGAACTGCACGGATGGGTGAAGGCGGTTTACAAGGTCAGCGGGGAGGTACCTGCTTACTTTCTTGCGAACAAGGTGGACCTGAAGGACCAGATCAGCTTCGATGAGCGGGAGCTACGAGAGGTTGCGGAGAAGTACGACGCTCCCTACATCTATACAAGCGCCAAGACGGGGGAGAACGTCCAGCAAGCCTTCCAGCAGCTGGCGGAGATGATCTGCCAGATGATCGTTGCCTAACCACCGAAGCCAAGAGCTTGGCGTCGGCCGGTGACCTTCCCTCTCTCTCCTTGGATCTCGAGGGAGCAGAGACGAGACCCGTGCGATATATGGCCATAGAGGCCTCCCCCCCCGGAGAAAAATCGGAGGACGGCTGGGAAGCGATCACATTTTAGTCCTGGCCCTCGAGGCGCGGAGGACCATCTCGAAAGGGTGACGTGAGGTTGGCCCGGAAGCCGCCCGCCTCCCCTCTCGTATCTGCCCTCGCTCGAGTCCGGCCAAGATTCAAAGGCGTGGCCTCTATTTCGCCGTCCTGATAATCGGTGGGAAAGACTCATACTGGGATCGACAGAAGGGCCCCCGACGTGATTCGCGATCTCTGGACGTTGCGCAGGGAGGGTTCCCGGGTAAGGCTGAAAATTTGCCTGGTGGGCGAATTCGCGGTCGGCAAGACCTCCCTCCTCCAGCGATTTGTCCATGGCACCTTCGAGGACCGGTACATCGCAACCTCTGGGACACCTGTCACAACAAAGGAGTTGGAGGTGGAGATGGGCCCCACAAAGGAGAAGGTGGCGGTCATCCTCGACTTATGGGACATCATGGGCTCCAGAGGGTTGCGGGATCTGAGCCGGGACACCTACTTCGACGGGGTCCAAGGCATTCTCGCGGTCTGCGACACCACCCGGCCCGAGACCTTGCCTGAACTGAACGAGTGGCTAACCTCCATCCGGAAGGTCGCGGGCACTGTCCCGACGTGTGTCTTGGCGAACAAGACCGACGTCCGAGAGCCACGAGCGATCTCCCCCGAAGACCTCCTTGCATTCTCCGACACCTGGGGGTGTCCCTTCATCTTGACTAGCGCGAAGACCGGGGAAGCGGTGGAAGACACCTTTGTAGGGTTGGCTAAGATGGTCCTCCGGTCCGTGCTCCCCGATGGCTAGCTCGCATCAGCCCTTGCCATCCCGGCGAAGGCCCTGTGAAGGCACGACCCGATCCTCGGTCGGGAACCCTTCGTTTCGGGGGAGGGCGAAACCGGATAGCCCAAGGCCATATCGGTTGGATTATCTCGAGATACAGGACGAAACATCGCACAGCGACGAATGGAACGAACATCTCTGGGAAGTCCCTCCTGCAGGCGCTCGCCCCCTACCGGAGACGCGGACTGGGACGCCAGCTGTCACGATCCGGCGCGGCGGACGCGGGAGACAGTTTCACCGGATACGCGAGTATCGGCCGCAATAATGGCGGCTATACAATTTAATAATGGAGAGGAGAGGGCAGAATGCTCCGAGAGACATCCAGATGCCAGGAAAAGAGCGGATTAAGATTAAGGTCTGCCTCGTAGGGGATTCGGCCGTCGGCAAGACATCCCTCATAAGACGTTTTGTCCACGATGAGTTCGATGACCGCTACGTCACCACCCTAGGCGCGAAGGTCTCGAAGAAGGACATCGTCGTCAGAGTGGCGGAAGGAAAGCGCCTTTACGTGGACATGACCATCTGGGACATCATGGGCGAGAAGAGCTTCCTGGATCTCCTCAAGGACGTGTATTTCCACGGGGCCAAGGGCATCCTGACTGTCTGCGACGTCACCAGGAGGGACACCCTCTACGGCTTGCCCGACTGGGTCGACGCGGTCCAGAAGATAACTGGGGACATACCGATGTACGTCCTGGCGAACAAAGTGGACCTGAAAGATCAGATCAGCTTCGATGAGCAGGAGCTACGAGAGCTTGCGGGGAAGTACGACTCTCCCTACAGTTACACTAGTGCCAGGACTGGTGAGAACGTTCAAGAGGCCTTCCAGCAGCTTGCGGGGTTAATCTGCCAGATGATTGCGCCCTTGCCTTAGAGCCTTCACTCAGGCCGGGGCGCGTGAGGCCCCC
>JBHIDB010000034.1:0-10228 GCA_046759865.1 Thermoplasmata archaeon | reverse complement strand
TGGGCAACCTCCCCCCTCCTTGAAACCCCACCCATCCGGCACCTCCTTTTTTGGTCTTGAGGAGCCTTCCTCGCCCGCCGGCGAAGCCTTAACCCGCTGGCCGTAATGCGTCCGTGAGGATGGCAGCGCTGCTCGACGGCCGGGCCCTCGCGGGCGAGATGCAGGGCCAGGTGGCGACCGATGTGGCCCGCCTCGCGGGGGAGGGAACGGACCTCACCCTTTTCGCGCTGCAGGTCGGCGACGACCCCGGCACCCGTGCGTACGGCCGGGTCCTGCGTCGGGCCTGTCGGGAAGTGGGCATGGGATTTGAGGGCAAGGAGCTTCCCGGTGAGACGTCGCAATCTGCCCTCCTCGATGAGATCGAGGGCCTGAACGCGGAGCGGAACGCGCACGGGATCCTCGTGCATCGCCCCCTGCCCCGCCATCTCGACCCCCACGCCGTTTCCGAAGCGGTGGCCCCCGACAAGGATGTGGACGGTCTCCATCCTTTCAACCTGGGAAGGTTGCTTACCGGTCAGCCCGGTCTCGTCCCAGCGACCCCCCAGGCGGTTCGCGAACTTCTCTTGGGATTCGGTCACCCGCCCCAGGGGAAGCACACGGTGGTGATCGGGCGGAGTGACATCGTGGGGAAGCCCCTAGCCGCCCTCCTCATGCAGAAGGATCCGGGGGCAGATGCCACGGTGACGTTGGCCCATAGCCACACGACGGACCTGCGTCGGCACACCCGGGCCGCCGACATCGTCGTGGTGGCCGTCGGGCGGCCGGCGTTCCTCCGGGGAGACATGATTCGTCCAGGGGCCGTGGTCATCGATGTGGGCATCAACAGCGTTCCGAATCCAGCGCGGCCGGGAACGCGCAAGCTTGTGGGCGATGTGGCCTTCGAGGAAGTGGCCGCCGTGGCGGGCGCCATCAGTCCGGTGCCCGGCGGGGTTGGCCCGGTTACCGTTGCCGCCATGCTGCGCAACACCGTCCAGGCCCATGGGTGGCGGCAGACGCGTCGTGAGGGACCGAGCGCGGCCCGGGAAACGTTTTAACGGTGCCTGGTCTAGAGAGGAACGGGGATGCTGTGAAGGTCCTGACCGTTGGCGGAGGCGGCAGAGAGCACGCCATCGTGGAGGCCGTTCGTGGGAGCGGAGGGACGGTCTTCTCCGTGATGAAGAACCGGAATCCAGGCATCGCCCGCGCCGCGAAGGACTTCCTCCTCGCGGAGGAGACGAAGGTCGATCGCGTCGTCGCTTGGGGGGAAAAGGTGGGCGCCGAGCTCGCCTTTGTGGGGCCGGAGGCCCCCCTGGGCCACGGGCTCGTCGATCGGCTCGAATCCACCGGTATCCCCGCGGTGGGCCCAACGCAACGAGCGGCCCAGATCGAACTCTCCAAGGAGTTCGCGCGGGATCTGATGCGCCGACATCGCATCCCCGGTCTCGTGGAGTATCACCCTGTTGGGGACGCAACGGAGGCACGGGCCTTGCTCCGAGAGTTCGGGGGGCCCTTCGTAGTGAAACCCATCGGCCTCACAGGGGGGAAGGGGGTGAAGGTGATGGGGGACCACTTCCACACCCAGGAGGAGGGGCTTCGGTATGTGGAAGAGGTCCTGGACAGGCGGATCGGCGGCCAGGCGCGGGTCCTCCTCGAGCGCAGAGAGGAGGGAGAGGAGTTCTCCCTCCAGGCCTTCACCGATGGCGAGCACGTGTCTCCCATGCCCGCGGTCCAGGATTATAAGCGGGCGGAGGAGAAGGACCGAGGACCGAACACGGGCGGGATGGGGTCGGTCGCGGCCGGAGACGGGCTGCTGCCGTTCCTGCCCAGGGCCGATTACGAGGCCGCCGTCGCGATTTTGCGGATGACGGTTCGGGCCCTCCAGGCCGAAGGTCGGCCCTTCAAGGGAGTCCTCTACGGGGGGTTCATCCTGACCACCGAGGGCCCAAAGGTCTTGGAGTTCAACGCCCGTTTCGGGGATCCGGAAGCCATGAACGTCCTGCCGGTCCTCCGAGAGGACTTCCTGGAGGTGTGCGGAGCCATCGTCGAGGGGGCCCTCCCGGAGCGGCTCCTGTTCGCCCCGAAGGCGACGGTTTGCAAGTACGTGGTTCCCCGCGGCTACGGGACGGAGTCAGAGGCGGGTCGTCCCCTCGCCGTGGACGAGACAGCGATTCGTCGTACGGGGGCCGTGCTCTACTACGCATCCGTGGACGAGAAGGACGGGAGGGTCCTCACGACGACCTCTCGTTCCCTGGCGCTTGTGGGCGTGGCCGACGACCTGCCGAAGGCGGAGGCCCAGGCGGAGGCCGCCCTCCAACACGTCCGCGGCACGTACGCCGCGCGCCACGACATTGGCACGGCCGAGATGATCGAGGCGAAGGTACGGAAGATGAAGGCAGGGAGGGTTTGACGTGGCCATCCTGGGGCCAACACGGCGGCGGGAGTTGGAGGACATCCTGAGGGAAATGGAGCGGGACCTGGAGGAGAAGGATGCCATTCGAGAGCTGGCCTTGAAGTCCAGCCGTGCGGTGGCCCGCCTCTCCGTGAGCGCCGTGGGATCTCTCCACCGCGAGAAGGCGGTCGCCCCCTACCTGGACGAGGCGCGAGAGGAGGCCAGCAAGCTGAGGAGCCTCCTCAAGGAACACCCGGACCTCTATTTCTCGGGGTTTGTGGAGAACGCGCACCAGGACATGACGGAGGCGGCGGTGGCCTTCAGCCTCGTCCGCAACGCCCCGCTCCCCCGGCCCCAGGATTTGGGGGTAACGAACCGGGCCTATCTCCTCGGCCTCGGAGACGTGGTGGGGGAGCTCCGTCGCCACGCCTTGGAGCGTCTTGGGAAGGGGGATGTCGAGGCGGCGCGTGAGGCGTTGGAGGCCATGGAAATCCTGTACGAGGGCCTGATGCGCTTCGACTACCCCCGTGCCGTCGCGGCGGTCAAGCGCAAGCAGGACATCGCGCGCAGCCTCGTAGAGAAGACCCGCGGCGAGGTCGCCGTTGCCCTACGGACGCGGGACTTGGAGCGGAAGCTGGAGAAACGGTTCGGGGAGGGCGACTAGCCACCCCGGCGGCGCCGGCGCAGGTATGCCCCCACGAAGAGGGCGACTACGAAGGCGGCAATGCCGGCGAGAACGATGAAGAGGGGATTGATTGGTTCGGCCTCGATGGTGAACACCTCCCGTAGGGCGACCTCTCCGACGGCAGGATCGACGACCCCGTCTTTGTTGAGGTCCACTCGGATCTCCAGGGTGTGGGTCCCCACCGCTAGATCCACGGGGAGATGGGAGAAGCTCACGACCTGGGTCTCTCCTGGGTTCAGGCTCACGATTGTCGTCTCTGCCACTTGGATCTCGTTGATGAAGAGGAAGGCCGGGATGTCTCGGACCTCGATCGCTCCGTTGTTGCGCACTTCTGCGAACACCTGCAAGGGCACCCACACCTGAATCGCCTTGCTTGCCGTCCGCAAGCGGAACTCTGTCCCCTTGGTGGAGTTCCCCTCCACGACGAGCTCTAGGACCTGGTCCACGGTGGGCGCGGTGACGTTGAAGACGAACGTCCCGTTCTCGGAGACCTCGCTCAAGGGGCTGTCCTCCAAAGGTGAGGCCCCGGTGAGGTCCGGGCCACGCAGGAAGGCGGAGACGGCGAAGGACCCGCCGTCCTCCCCCGGTCCCCCCGCGACGGTCACATTCACCTCGAACGTCTCTCCGAGGCCCACGTTGTCGGGTCCGGAGATGAAGACGGCCACGGCTCCTTGGCTCGAGGCCGGAGGCAGAGAGAGAACGAGGACGGCAAGGGCGAGGAGGGGAAGGAGTCGCGTCCTCACCGCCGACGCCTCCTTCGTCCGTACGTGAGGAAGAGGACAGTGAGGCCGATGGCGGCCGCCGCGAGGCCGCCGTACAACAGGACCGGAAACTCAGGCACGCCCAACCGAGTGTTCCTCCCCTCGACGATCAGCTGTCCGCGCGGAATCTCGAGAGAGGGGAAATTGATGGCCACCTCGAGGGTCGACTCCACTTCCCGCTCTTGCTGGGAGAACCCAACGAAGGATGCGGTGCTCGTGCTGACGCGTCCCGTTGCGCTGAGATGGAGGGTCACAACCCGCGATTGCGAAGGGGGGACGGAGATTCCCGTAATCGTATCGGGGGAAACCTGATCTTCGAAGCGCAATTCGGCCTCCCACCCCTGGGTCGCGAGGATCTTTCGGTTCGTGAGAAGGAGGTCGAACGCGTCGGGTCCGTTCCCGTCGTTCCGCACCTCGATCCGATATCGAAGGGCCTCGTCGTCCAAGACGGGCGGGTCTTCGGCCAGGTCGAGGGCGAGCTCGCGGAACTGGATGATGTCCACGACCACGGTCCCCCTGGTGAACACGGCGGGGTCCCCCTCCGAGCGGGCGATCACGGTGAGGGTTCCCCCGGCCACCTTTGCGTCCGGAGGGGCCGTGATCTGAACGGTAACCGTCGCGGTGCTTCCCGAGCCGAAGGGTAAGGTGACGCGAGAGGGTCGGAAGCTGAAGGACCAATCTTGAGGACTGCCCGAGAGGGCGTAGGTGTCCGCTCGGTTCCCGCTGTTCGTCACCGTGATCGTGTAGACCACCGACTCTCCCGGGGCGATGCGTGCCTGCTGCGTGGAATCCCATCCAACCTCCACGGTCAGGAGGTCCATCCGGGTCAGGAACGGGCTGATGAGGAGGCTGTCCGCCAACTGGAGGGACCCTTCGAACCGATACTCCACCTCCACGCCACTCTCCTGGCGCAACGTCGTGGCCAGGATGTCATAGTCGCCGGCCGGCAGAAACACCTCGAATCCTCCCTGGGTGTCTGTGGCGAAGGTCGCGGTCCCGCTCGGGGACGTGAACCGGAGCTCCGTCTCCTGACGTGTCCCGTCCGAGAGGGAGGCTACTCCGAAGACGCGGTTCCCCGGTGCCAAAGCGACGGTTAAAGCCGTGGGACTCTCGGGTTGGACCTCGATGGTCGTCAGCGCGGCCGAGTTCCCGATGTCTCGAAAGACGTACATGTTGTAGGTGCCGGGGGCCAGTGCTACGATGGAGGGAAGCCCGCCCGAAACCACGGCCTCGGCGTCGATGGCTGTCTCGTTGGCCGCTTGGAAAGACACGGTGGCTGCGACGAGCTGGCCGCCGAGAAGGATGCGGACCTCCACGGCCGGCATGTCCAGTTCGCGATCGAAGAGGAGGTCGATTTCGTTGTCTTCCGAAAGGATGACCGTCCGATCCAGGGCATAGCGGACGAATCGCGCCACGCCGTCTAGGCGATCCACTCCTACCCACTCCGCCTTGGCCTGGTAGGTCCCGGGGACGAGAATCGTATCGTACCGGCCCACGCCATCACTGGGCACCACCACGCCAGTGCCATTGGCAAGGTGGGTGAAGGCGACGGCTACGCCTTTCGTGACTACCTCGCCGTCAACTCGGAGCGTGCCGCTCAGTCGGGCCCCTGGTTCGAAGGTGGCGTTGAAGTAGCGAGGACCGGTCACGGTGACCGACTCTAGGAGGGCACGCGGAGCTGGCGGATCCGTCGCGCCGGAGACGTTGTAGACGCCTGGGCGCAGGAAGAGGAGATAGGGCTCATCGGTCATCACGAAGGCCCGGTCCGGTCCGTCGAACAGAACGGTCACGCTCAGGGACGATTCTGTTGACAGGTTCCCCTGCACACGGACCCGCTCGACCACGGGGAGGTTGACCGTGTCGACCTCCCTCCCGACGGGAACCCTAAGCTCCGCTTCCTCCTCCGTCTGAATGCGGCGGCTCCCATCTCCCTGCGGTTCCTCAGCGTCCACCAAGACGCGATAGATGCCAGGCTGGATGAGGGCCGTCCAAGTCCCTCCAGGCCCTGTGGTCACGTTCGTGGAGACGCCCCCTTGGCCGATGGCGACAAAGGTCACATTCAGGCCGGCCAGGTCGAGTGGTTCGCCGGCGGAGAGCCCCCCCGCCACACTCACGTTCCGGGCGACCAAAGCGATGGGCGCACGAGCCCCGAGATCGCCAGGGACCGACGGTCCGACAGTGACAGGTTCGAAACCCTCCCCTGCGATGGTCCACAGGTAGCTCACACTCGCGACCAGAGGGACCTCGAAGGCGCCATCCGCCCCGGTTGACACAGAGAACCCAGGGTTCGAAGCGCTCGTGATCCGGATATCCACGCCCGGGAGACCCTCCCCTGGATCGTGGGTCCCGTTCCCGTTGAGGTCGCGGAAGACCCGGCCGGGGGTAGAAATGGCCTCAGCGAGGAGGAACGTGGCGCTGGTCGGACCGTCCACCGCAAGGGGGGTGACATGCTGGCCGGCGGCGCTTAGGGCCACGACCTGGTAGAGCCCCGCGGGCAGGAAGGTCACAAACGAACCGTTGGCGCCCGTCGCGAGCGCGTGGCGGGCTTCCTCCAGTTCGAAGGTGACGCTGGCCCCAGTCACCCCACTCCCCTGGCTCTCCACCCTTCCCTCGACCTGGTGAGCGGGCAACAGGTTGAGATCCACCGCCTGGCTCCCGGGGCCCACCACCCTGGTCCCCAGGAATGCGTAGGTCTGTCCCCCCTTGAAGTGGAGGGCGTAGGCGTCGTAAGTGCCGAAGGGCAGGTCGAGGGCAAAACGCGCGTCCTCGTCTGTCGTGACCATGAGGCCATTGGCCTCGCCTCGCCGCTGCAGCGTCAGCGTGACGTGGGGCGTCGGCACGAAGGAGAGAAGGGAGCGGCCGGCCAGCTCCCCCTGCGGCTCCATCCGAAGGTCGAGGGGGGTTACCCTCCCGCCCGCCAAGGCCAGTCGTTGGGGGAGGGACGCACGCTCTCCCGCCTCGGCCACGACCGTGTAGGTGCCCGCAAAGAGGCCTTCCAGGCGGTAGCTTCCGTCCACGCCCGAGCTCGTCGAGGTCACCTCGCCCGTTGCCTCCTCCGCAACGCGAACGACGGCGGCCTCCGGGGGCAGGCCAAACTCGTCGGTCAACAGGCCGGAGAGGATCACGGCCGGGACGGCGAGGCCTTGCTCCCGTTCCTCCCCTTGGTCGAGGGTGACGTTCATGGCCCTGAGCTCCTCGCCGTTGCGTTCAAGGGAGAGACGGTACTGGCCCGGAACGAGGTCCCCCAGGGCGTAGGTGCCGTTCAACCCCGTCACGGTTCCCGTGATGGAGCCTGCCCCCACGAGGTCTTCCGCCACCACGTCCAGCCCTGGAAGCTCGGGGTCGCTCGGGTCGCGCACGCCGTTCCCATTGAGGTCCATGAAGGCCGTTCCCTGGACGGTGCTGTCTTCAACGACGAAGTCGTGGTCGACCACGAAACTAGGCAGGCCCGTACCCGTTTCATCCACGGGCACGCGTAGGGCCTGCGTCGCACTAGTGTCGAAAACCTCCTCGACGAGGGTCGTCCCGACGCCCGTCTCGCTATCCGCGGGGCCGGAGGACACGACTGCGCGGGTCTCTCCGAACGGAAGGAGGGTCTCGTAGAACCCCTGGTCGTCGGTGAACGTGATCGCATGCGGGGTATCCAGTTCATCGAGTGTCGTCACGCGGGTTCTCGCAACCGGCGTCCCCGCCTCGGTGGTCACCCGCCCCCGCAGGATGGCCCCGTCGAAGTACTGGAGAATCACGATGCCGCTCCCCAGGCCCGAGCGGGTCGAGAGGTCCACGGTCCCCTCGATCTCGCCGGCGTCGATCTGCTGTTGGAGTTCCAGCGCGTCGAAGATGTTAATCGCCGTGAAATCCTCGGTGAAGTTCGCGGCCTGTTCGGGTGGGTGGGGGCTGAAGTAGGCCGTTCGGTACACCATCTTGAAGTGCTCTAGCATCCAACCGTGGCGCGGAGTGACCGGTTGGAGGGCGCCCGAGAACCCGGGGAGGCCCTCGCTCTCCAATCCCAAGGCCTCTCCGTCCGGCCCGAAGAAAATCCGGTAGAGCATAGAGGAGTACCAGGCGTCCAGGTACTCGATGCGGATGTCCTGGACCGGAACCCCTGGGGGAATGTCCTCAAGGGGGAACTCCCCCTGGGCGGTCACGGCGATGAGGCGATAGTAATCCGCGGGAATGCTGCGCCCATCCGGCAGTTCTATCGTCTTGTGATCCGTGAGCTTGACGACCGCGTAGAAGATGCCGGTGTTCGTCCCGGAGAAGGGGATGAGGCGGGAGTCTACGGCAAAGTAGCCGATGGAGTTCCCCGTGGCGAGGCGGAGATCCCGGTGGAATTCGACCTGAGCATCGAGGTTAAGGGCCTCAACGAAGACGGTTCGGAGGTAGATGATTCGGGCGTTTCTCGCCGAGAGGCGCGTGTCCCACTCCCTGAACCGTTCCGGCTCGGCCCGGATGAGTGGGATGAAGAGGTTAGGCTGTGTCATGGCATCGTGGACGTGGTCGGGGTCGAATCCATGGGCGACCAGGACCGCCTCCGTCGTGGGGCTAAACACCCCTCGGTTGGCGACGACGTCGCCCTCGAGGAGCCGCACGTTGAGGACGGCAATGCCCTCGTTCTCGGATTGGGACGTCAGGAAGTGGCCGGCAGTTTCGAAGCCGTTCTGGAAGTTGTCGGCCACCGTGGGATGCCTCCCCTCCTGGATGGCCTCGAAACCGTAGTCCCACCAGCTGAGGAAGGCGGGTCGTTCCCAAGTGGGTATGACTTCGGTGTCTTGCCCCCGCAACCAGGACCACGCCTGCGGAAAGTAGCGGTTCGGGAGCGGGAGGCTGAACCCGAAGGCCCCGAAGTAGAAGAGACCCTGGCCTGCCTGGGGGGGCCGAAGGAACTCCGGGGTGACCCGAAGAACCTGCTCCTCCAGCTCTTCCTTGACCTCGAAGGGGCTCCCCGCATCCACCGCGAACCAGGTGTTGGGAAGGACCACGAGGAAGGCCACCAGAAAGACTCCCGCTACATGGCGGATCTTGACTCCCTTGCGGAGGGCCCGGAGGCGGCTTCCTCCGGTAGTGGCCACGGCCTTCCCGACCTGCTCAAAGCCGAGGCGCTCCACGATGAGGATGACCACCCAGGCGGCCGTGATGGCGAAGGCGGGTGACGCGTTGAAGAGGAACCGGACGGCCGAGAGGGCCATGAAGATGGCCGCCACGATCCACACGAGGACGAAGAGGAAGTCGGGGCGCGGCCGCCGGATGAACTGGAGGATCAGCAGGGCGGTCCCCGCCAAGGAGAAATAGAAGGTCACGGCCCCGAAGGAGAGGATGACCTGGCTCAGGTTCGGGGGCTGTGCCTCGGCGATGGTTTCGAAGACCTTGGTTGGGACGAAGTAGCCGAGGCCGGAGCTGACTGCCGCGGCCACGGTCGGGCTGTAGATGGCCGCAATGGCGGTGCCCACGACAAACCCCAGAGTGACGGGCGGGATGACCAGCATCCAGGGCAGTCGATGGAAGACGGTGAAGAGGAGCCCCAGCCCTAGCGAGGCCAGGAAGAGGTACAGCGGCACGTCGAACCACGTCCGTATCTGGTTCGTCATCACGTAGTAGGGGGCCGCCAGGAGGTGGGCCGTGCCCAGCGTGACGGCAAAGGCCAAGAGAACCCCAAGAGGGTCCTGGTTGCGGACCTTGTGGACCACGATCTGGGTCAGGAAGTACACGATGATGATTACCACGGCATACGCCCAACCCTTCCAGGTGAGGGCGACAGCCGCCAGGGCGGTCCCCGCCATGATGGAGAGGAGGACGGTCCTCCGGTTCTCGGTGAGGAGGCCCCGAAGGCCTCGCACCACGGCCTTGGGTCGCCACCAGGCCTCCACCCACGACCGCTCTTTCAGCCCTCGCAAGGCCCTCACAAAGAAGTAGAACGCCGTGACGACGAAGAAGAGAACTAGGGCGTCGTGGTCCCCGTTGCTAAACGGCGTCCGAGAGATGTGGGCAGGCAGGAGGGCCACGAAGAAGGCGGCGAGGTAGCCGGTAGGCCGCCCAAACATCTCCTTTGCCAGGAGGTAAGTCGGGATGATGGTCAGGGCCCCCCACACCGCCGTGGAGAACAGGAAGGTCTGACCGACGCCCGCCGCCACGGACCCCTGTGCCGTGCCCACGACCATGCCAACGAGGGCAACGCTCCACGCGTAGATCGGAGGGCGAGGGTTCTGCATCCCCACCGGAAAGTTGAGCATCCGGTCCTGAAGCAGGTGCCGTCCGGTGGTGACGATGTTGTCCAGGATCCATCCAAAGTAGAAGGCGTCGGACCCGCCGGACACGAGGAAGTCCCGGATGGCTATCTCATAGGCGAAGAAAGCCCGGATGAAGAGGGCCACGGCGAAGATGCCGCCCAGAATGAGGGCCGGGCTCACCCTTCTC
>JBHIDB010000033.1:0-10831 GCA_046759865.1 Thermoplasmata archaeon | reverse complement strand
AGGGTGAGCTGCTGGTCCTCGGGCAAGGCGTCCGCCCCCACGAGGCGGACGATCTCCTCCAGCTCCGACTCCTCCTGCAAGACACGGTAGGCCCACGAACGGAGTGTAGGCCACGCATCGTCTACGTTCTGCCGGAACCAGTCCTCCAGGGAGGGCGCGTAGAGGCTGTAGGAGGTCAGCCAATTGATGGAAGGGAAGTGACGGCGCTCCTTGAGCTTCGTGTCCAGGGCCCAGAAGACTTTGGTGATGCGGAGGGTCCCCTGGGTTACGGGCTCCGAGAAGTCCCCCCCGGCGGGCGAGACGGCGCCAACGACGGAGATGCTCCCCTCGTCCCCTGAGAGGGTCGTGGCCCGGCCAGCCCGCTCATAGAACTCCGAGAGGCGGGCGGACAGGTAAGCGGGGAAGCCTTCCTCCCCCGGCATCTCCTCCAGCCGGGAGGAGATCTCCCGCATGGCCTCGGCCCACCGGCTCGTGCTGTCGGCCATCAGCAGGATGTGGTAGCCCATGTCGCGATAGTACTCGGCGACCGTGATGCCCGTGTATACCGATGCTTCCCGCGCGGCCACCGGCATGTTGCTGGTGTTGGCCACAAGAACCGTGCGCTCCATTAAGGGCGCGCCTGTGTATGGGTCGACCAACTCCGGGAAGTCTCGAAGGACCTCTGTCATCTCGTTCCCACGTTCGCCACAGCCGATGTAGAGGACGACCTTGGCGTCGGACCAACGGCTTAGCTGGTGACCAGAAACCGTCTTCCCGGTTCCAAAGCCTCCCGGGATGGCAGCGGTTCCGCCCTTCGCCAAGGGAAAGAAGAAGTCGAAGACACGCTGGCCGGTGACAAGTGGGATACTTGGGGTCAACCGCTCCTTGACCGGACGTCCCCGACGGACCGGCCAGGTCTGCATGGGTCGAAGCTCAGCCCCCTTGTCCAAGCTAACAACCACGTCCTCGACGTTCACAGTCCCCTCGCGAACGTCCTTGACGGTACCCTCGACGTTCGGAGGCGCCAGGACCCGATGTTCGACGTGTTCCGCCTCGGGAATCGTGCCGATGAGCTGCCCGCCATGGACCTCATCCCCCTTCTTCACCTTCGGTTCAAAGGCCCATTCCTTCGCCCGGTCCAGGGCGTTCGCACGAACGCCTCGAAGGATGTAGTCCCCCATCCGATCCGCCAGGGTCGGCAGGGGACGCTGGACTCCATCGAAGATACTTCCGAGAAGGCCCGGCCCCAGCTCCACCACGAGAGGCTGGCCCGAGTCGAGGACCTTCTCGCCCGGACGAAGGCCGCTCGTCTCCTCGTACACCTGGATGATGGTACGGTCGCCGGTAAGCCCGATGACCTCTCCCATGAGTTCGTCTTCCCCGGCAAACATGACATCGTACATCCGGGGCCGAAGCCCTGTCGCCGTCACCACTGGACCGGCCACCCGATAGATTTCCCCCGCTCGCCCCGCTTTTGCCACATCCTCACCTCGGTGTCTGGAAGAGATCGATCCCGATCGCCCGCTTCACCTTCGTGCGGAGGTCTTCTTCTTCGGCCCCGCCCACGGCGACTACCACGGGCTGTGGCACGACCTCAAGGCGTCGCCGGAAGCCCGCGGGTAGGCCGGCCATCTCATCGCTTCGCAGGATCAGGATGCCCACATCTTCGTCCTGAAGGAGCGCATCCACCGCCTCCTCGAGCTGGCTGGGGGCTGCCCCAACGGCCTTCCGGATGCCGGCGAGCCGAAAGCCCAGGACGAACTCCTCGCTCCCCACGGCCGCGATTTCCACCTAAATCACCAGCATCTCGCGGATCTGCTCGATCTTGAGGCCACTCCCCTTTCCCCGCGCGACAATCCGGATGTTTTCCACCTCCCGGGTCTTCGCGATCACGTAGTCCAAGACGGGGAGGATGGAAAGGGGGTGGAGGTTGGCCCCGGTGCTCGCCTGGTCGAGGAGCCACTTCTCCATCGTTCGGATCCCGCGAGCCAGGTCAAACCCGTCCTCCTGAAGGTGCGGGGCGAGCGCTTCGTGGTAAGGCGTCCCCTGCAGGCGCTGCAGGACGTTCGGGAGGTCGAGGGTCGCCATCTCCCGCAGGTCGGCTCGCGGGAGGTGGCGTCCTTTGGGGATGAAGATCTGCCGCTCTTGGATTCCCTCCACCCCCAGCACCCGCAGGAGGGTCTTCAGGTTCACCACGTCGATCTCCAGACGAACGAAATTGTGGAAGAGGGTGGTTGGCTCCGAGGACGGGGGAATGACCTGGAGGAGGTGGACGTAGTAAATGCGGTCCAGGAGGTCTTCATAGGGGGCCAGGGTGGGCACCTCCTCCCCGGCCGCGGTGAGGCCGAGGACCGCGGAGAGGTACGGGGTGTCCTCCAGGGCCTCGACGACCTCCTCAATCTTCTCGAGGCTGACCAGCCTCTCGAGGAACGCTAGGTCCAGACTTCCGGCTGCAATCACGTCCTCGAGGATTTCCTCGGCGGTCGCGCCGTAGAACTTCCCCCGGAGTATCGTTTTCACGCTCCAAACGTCCCACCGATCCAGGTAATGCCCGATCATGTCCCGCAGCGAGCCCTCCGAGAACCCGAGAATCTGCGTGAACACTTGCGCCAGATTGTTTCGCGTCGCCATCTCCACCAGGTCTACGCCGTCGTACCGGGCGCCCAACGCCAGCATCTCGTCGTGGTACTGCCCCTCGCCCAAGAAGCGAGCGATCTGCGGGACGTCCATCTGCAACAGCCGTTCGTACGTCTCCGGAGACAGGAGAAGGGACTTCTTTGCCTTCACTCGGGCGGTGACATAGGGGTAATTTCCACGGTCGATCGGCAGCCGGTCCACGACTGTCTTGAGGTACTCCGTGTAGCTCTCTGCGCCCATCTCACGACTCCTTCCAGAGGGTATCAGCCACGTCCCGGACCGCATCCTCCCACAGGCCGTCCAGGAGGGTATCGAAGGTCAGATCGATGCGCTGGTCGCCGGACTCCGCTTCAATGGCGAATCCCCCGATGGCGTCGAGGTCGCCCAGGACCTCCTTGCGGGTGAGTCGCTGGAGGGTCTTGACGTCCCGCTCGTTGCAGTGAATCACGCCCCCTTCCAGTTCTCCACGGTTCTGCTCCACGAGGGCCTTCAGGAGGCGGTCACTGCTGTCTTGAGCGCGGAGTTCCTGCATCGCGCCGGTTCGGACTTCGTCCAAGGCCTCTTTCTGGGCCTGCAAAAGGGCTTTCCGGGCCTCAAGTTCGGCACGGGCCGTCTCGCGAATCTCCTCCCTCTCCCCCTGATCCTTCGCTTCGCGAGCCCGTTCGGCTTGTAGCTCTTCCCCCTTCGCTCGCACTTCCGAGAGCATTCGCTCTCGCTCTTGCCGGGCCGCATCGAGGATGTCCTCAGACTCCTGTTGGCCCTGCTGGCGAATCTCCTCGATCATTCGCTCGAGGGACATGAGCCTGTGAGGTCCCTCACGGCACTTGGGCGACCGTGGGTATCACGCCCAAGAGCAAGAAGCCGATGACGAAGCCGAACAGGATGATGGTCTCCGGAATGACCATCAACACGAGGCCTCGCCCGAACAGTTCGGGCTTCTCGGCCATCGCGCCGATGGCTGCCCCTCCGATCACCTTCTGGGCCCAGGCCGTGGCAATCGCGGTCCCGACCAACGTCAGGCCCACTGAGATCGCGACCAAGCCCGCTGCTAAGTCTCCCATATTGGTTTTACCTCCTTCACGCTGTTTCGACGGTTGGAGCCCCGAAGGGCTTGAATGGGACCCCGTTGCCATTGAAGAACTTGCTGAAAAACTCCACGTAATTGAGCCGCAGGGCCTGGATGCCTGCGGAGATGCCCCCGAGGAAGAACACGAGCATCTGGGCCACGACAAGGGCGGCGAAGCCCCCGATGACGAGGGCGATCTGGCCGGTAAAGATGAGATTCCCGAAGACGAGGCTCATGAGGGCCTCTGCCAATGCGGCCTTGGCGATGGCGATGCCTGCCAGGCGGGTGTAGGAAATCACGTTCGCCAAGAGGCTGGCAATCTCGATGGGGCCCAGGAAGCCCGCGATGTTGATGGGCTTCGTCAAGGCCTCCAGGTACACGACCAGACCGGCGCCCACGATCAAGAGGATGAGGGAGACCAGTGGGATTTCGAAGCCCCCCAGGTTGACGACGATTCGGGGAACAAAGAAGAGAATCTGGTCCCAAACGAACCCGGCGACTCGGTTCCCCCGAACCGCATACATCAGGATGGCGAAGAGGCCGAAGAGAATCGTCAACCACGCCCCCTTCGCTGCCGCGTGGCGTCGGCTGTGAGGCAGTTCATTCACGATGCCGATGAGATAGCCGAGGCCCAGGTGGACCGCGCCGGCGATGACGGAGAGGACGAGCATGTCTCCCACGTCCGTCAGCTTGTGGATCAGGGCGTGGAAGGGCATGTTGATGCCGAAGCGCGCCCACGAGAGTGGCTCTTCTCCCGCCGAAACGGGCTGGGGACCCCCGGCCGCTGCCTCGACGACGGGGTGAAAGGGAATCCCGAAGGCCTCCGCGAACACGAAGGTCCCGAAGAGAGCTGCGAAGACACCACCGAGCAAGATGACGGCCATCAGGTTTCGGAAGTCCGATGGAGGTCGAATCTTCCAGAGGGCGACGAGCCCGAGAAGGACAAACAGGAAGCCGTACCCAAGGTCGCCGATGATGAAGCCAAAGAAGATGGGGAAGACGACGAAGAGGGGCAAAGTGGGGTCAATCTCGCCGTAGCGGGGTGTCGAGAATAGCTTGGTCAAGAGCTCGAAGGGGCGAGCCGGCTTCGGGTTGTCGAGGAGGACGGGCGGTTCATCTTCCCCGGGTGGGTTCTGCAGGTCAACGTAAAGGGCCTCGAGTTCTCCCAATCGGGTCTGGATTTCCGGCCACCGATCCGACGGAACCCAACCTTCGGCGACGAACGAGTGGTCGCTGGTGGCGAACAGGAGGGGGGCCTCGGCCTTCTCGATCTCGACGCTTAGAAATGCCTCGGCCGAGATGACGAAGTCCGCATATCGTTCTCGCAGGCTCGTGAGTCGCTCGCGTACTGCGTCGAGCCGGCCTTGCCACTTCTCCCTCTCCTCGACGATCTCCTGCAGGAGGAGACGAGGATCGCCCTCGTCGGAGGGTATCTGAAGGGATGCGAATCCCTCACCCACAAGGAACTCCCGGACCTCGTCACTCTGGGTGGCATCCACGAAGAGCGCGAGGACCTCCCCTGCCTGGATGGCCTCGTAGCGGTCGGTAACGTCATTCAGACTTCTAAGGTCGCCGCCGAGCCGGCCGACAAAAACAGCCAGACTCTCGTACCCGGTGTAGTAGGACAAGTCCAGGCCCAGGGCTGCGAAGGGCTCGAGGGACTCGAAGCGCCCCGCGAGGTCCGTTAGGAGCTCGTCGATGCGCCTCCTCGACTGCTCTTCCTCACGAATGTTGACCTCGAGGGTCACGATCCGCTGCTCCGCGTCCGAACCTGCTGGAGAGCCCGCGGAGCGGCGGCCCGGTTCTACTTCCAGGATGGAGGCGATCGATCGCAGCTTAACGAGGGATTCCGATACCTCTGTGGCCTGTGGGAGGGGCTTCCCGAGGCCGAACACCTCATCTTCCCCCAAGTGGCCCACGACGTGGAGGGCCTTCAGATCGTAGAGGATCTCAATGGTGGAGGAGAGCAGGTCTCGGGGCCCGGCGATGAGGGCCCGGACCATCTCCTTAGCCCTAATCATGAATGGCTCCCTCGAACCTCCGCAGCAGTTGCTGGACGGCGGCCTCGACATGGGCTTGGGCGGCCTCCTTCACCGCCTCCGCCTCCCGCCGTCCCGCAGAGAGGATCTCCTCTCTCTCCGTCTGGATCCGCTCCCGCGCGGAGGTGAGGACTTCCCGAAACGCCTCTTCCGCCTGGTTTCGGAGCTCGTCCTCCAGGTTCAGAGCCTCCCGCTTCCCCTCACGAAGGATGCGTTCCCGCTCCTCCTCAGCCTGGGCCTTCACCCCGTGAACTTCCCGCTCGACTTCGCGGATCTGATCCAGGGTTTTCGGCTTGGAGGCCATGGCCGGGCTGAGCTAGATTTGGGCGCGACTTAAAGCTTACGAGGCGTCCGTTCACGAGGCCTCTAACGTGCGCCCAGGCAGTTGCATTTCCTGGTCGTGAGGCGGCAACCTGTAAAGGCGGGAGAGCCCTGAGAATGGCGTGGAAGATGCAGGGGAAGGCCTGACCTTCGACCCGGAGCGGCAGGTGCTCGCGCGACGTCGGCAGATGGAAGCGCTCACCTTCGGGCTCCTTGGCTTCGGGCTCTTCCTGTTCCTCGCCTTCCTCACACTGCCAACGGGCCTCTCCCTTCGGTTGGAGGGTTGGGCGCTATCACTGACCCAGAATCCTTGGGCCGTCGTTGGCCTTTACGTCCTGGTCGGCTACCTGGTCCTCGCGGTCCTCGCTCTGCCCCTCAGGCTCGTCGGACGACAATCCGAGGTCCGGTCCCGTATGTCGCGCCAGTCCTGGCCTTCCTGGGCCTTGGACCGCCTCAAGGCAACCCTCCTGGGACTTGCCTTCGCCCTCGTGGCGGTTGAGGCCCTTTACTGGACCATCCGAAACCTAGGCGAGCTGTGGTGGCTGGGTTTCTGGTTCCTCTCCTTGGCTTTCTCCCTGTTGGCAGGCTTCCTGGGTCCTGTGCTCCTGCTCCCCCTCTTCTACCGGGTGGAGGAGACCCGGGATGTACGGATGCGGGAACGCCTCCAGGCCCTCTCCGCGCGAGCCGGCGTCCGCGCCCTCGGGGTGTACGAATTTCGGTCCAGCGCGAAGACCGAGAGAGGGACGGCCGCCGTGACGGGTCTGGGGCGGACCCGACGCATCCTTCTGAGTGACCACATCCTGAAGGCGTACACTCCTCGGGAGGTGGAGGGGATTCTGTCCCACGAACTAGCCCACCACGCGCACCGAGACCCGGCTCGCTTCCTCCTCCTATCCGCCGTCCTCTCCTTGGTCGTCCTCTTGCTATTGGACCGTCTCGTGCGAGGGACCATGACCGCCTACGGAATCGCGAGCCTCGCACAGGTCGCGAACCTGCCCCTGTTCGTGCTGTTCGGCGGCATTTTCTACGCGATCACCGGCCCCCTCAGCCGCTCCTTCTCCCGATGGCGGGAGGCGCTGGCCGACCGACGGGGGGCAGAGCTGGTGGGGGACCCCGAGGCGTTGGCCCGCGCGTTGGTCAAGCTCCACGACCAGAACCTGGGCGTGGCGGATCCTCACCCCTGGGTTGAACGCCTCTTCTACACCCACCCAAGCGGGCGCCGTCGGGTCCGGTGGCTTCGCAGTCAGGCAGAGGGGCCCTCGAGGGGTTAACCGCGCCTGGAAAAGAGTCAAGAGGGGCGCGCTCATCCGTACGAGCGGCGGGGGGTGCCCCTCCGCCTCCCGGGACGGAGACGTGGCCAGAGGGAATCCATGGACGCCATTAAGCTGACAAACGTGCGTGTGCGCCTGAAAGGGGCGACGGTTCTGGAAGACATCACCCTCAGCGTGCCCGTAGGAGACTTCGCGGCCCTCATCGGACAGAATGGGGCGGGGAAGACGATCCTCCTCAAGGTCATTCTGGGCTTGATTCGCCCTGGTCGTGGACACGTCCGCCTCTTTGGCGAACCGGTGGCGGCGTTCCAGGGGTGGGAGCGGGTGGGGTACATCCCCCAGCACGCGGTCCGTATCGATCCTCGGTTCCCTGCGTCCGTACGGGAAGTGGCCTCGCTGGGCCGGGTCGCACCGCGTGGGCTGCTCCGGTTCCTCTCCGCCCACGACCACGAGGCCGTCGACCGGGCGCTTGACACTGTCAGGATGCGAGCTAAGGCGCGCCAACGAGTGGGAGCCCTCTCTGGAGGGGAGCTCCAGCGGGTCATGATTGCTCGGGCCCTCGCCACGGAGCCCGATCTCTTGATCCTGGACGAACCCGCAGCCGGCGTGGACCCAGGAACCCAGGAGGGTCTCTACGGCTTCCTTCGGGAGCTCAACGAGGAACGGGGCCTGACGATTCTGCTGTCCACCCACGACCTGGGAGCGGTGATGGAGATGGCCCGGACGGTGGCCTGCATCAACCGACGCCTCGTCTGTCACCGCCCGGCAGCTGAGGGGTTGACGGCGGAGGAACTCGTGCAGACCTACGGATCCCCGCTGGCGGCGGCGACCCACAGCCACTAGGAAGTCCGGCGATGACCTTGGTCGAGCTCCTGCAGATGGAGGTCGTGCAGCTGGCCCTCGTCGCCGGAGTCCTTGTGGCGGTCTCGGCGGGCCTCATCGGAAGCTTCGTCGTCCTCCGCGGCATGTCTCTCCTGGGGGACTCCCTCGCCCACGCTTCCTTCGCCGGGATCGCCCTGGGCCTCGTGCTCGGGCTCGCGCCTTTCCCCTTCGCCCTGCTCAGTGCCATCGTAGCCGGTCTCGCCATCCATCTGTTGGAGCACCGGGGGATCACGCGCGGGGACACGGCTATCGGCATCATCTTCGCCGGCGGGCTGGGGGTAGGCGTCATCCTGGCGACGATCGCCGGGTTCGACCAGGAGCTGCTGGAGGCGTTCTTTGGGAGCATCGGGGCGGTCACCGCAGCGGACCTCCTCTTGCTCGGGGGCCTCTTGGGGGTCCTTCTGGTTGCCCTGGTGGGCCTCTACAAGGAGTACGTCTACCTGACCTTCGACGAGGAGACCGCCGAGGCGAGTGGCCTGCCCACACACGCCCTGAACGTCCTCTTCGTGGTCCTCACGGCCGTAGCGGTCGTGGCCGCGATCCGCATCGTCGGCGTGCTCCTGGTGGCGTCCCTCTTGATCCTGCCCGCGGCCGCCAGCCAATACATCAGCGGCAGCTTCCGACAGTCCGTCGTCCTAGCAGTCCTGTTCGCCGTCACCGCGACCCTCCTCGGGATTCTCTTGGCCTTTCTGCTTGCCTGGCCCCCAGGGGGAGCCGTGGTCTTGATCAGCTTGGCCCTGTTCGCCGCCGCTGTTGTCGGGATGCGCGCCTGGCAGGGCGTCCGCGCACCCGCCTGAAGACGGGTCTCCATTGCAGGGTTATAAGCAAGCCGTTCCTACATTTCTCTCGTGGAGAAGCCAGACCCCACCCGCCTCCTCACCCGAGCCCAGCGGTCCCTGGAGGCCCAGCAGTTCGAGGAGGCGAGGGCCGCCATTGAGGAGGGACAAGCTCGTTTTCCCGACGACGACAAGGTGCGAGAACTCTATCGGCAGATCCACCTGGCCGATGGCGTCCGTCGTCATCGGACGGCCCAGGACCTGCGCCGAGACGAGATGCAGACCCTGGGAAAGAAGGACCGGCCCGGTTACCGAAACAGCGAGCCCGTCACGGAGGGGTTCCGGGAGGCGATTGCGAGCCTGGATCGGGTGCTGGCGCTCGAGCCCGATCATGCGAAGGCCATGATGCTCAAGGCCGGGGTCCTGGACCGGATGGATCGGGAGGGGACCCGAGGGGAGGTTCGGGCCCTATTGACAAGGGCCCTCTCCTTGCACCCCGGCAACGCGGAGCTTCTCTTCGCCCAGGGGCGTCTTTCCGCTCCCTGTCCGCACTGCCAGGATACGGGCTTCTGTCCCGATTGCCACGGGGGAGGGGAGATTTCTGCCCTCGTCATGAAACGCACGTGCCCCACGTGTAGAGGTCGAGGAATCTGCCTTCGCTGTGGCTTATTCTGAGGCGTGACAGGCGAGACGTTGCGGGTTACACCTCCCGCACGACCTCGAGGGTGCCCTCCTCATCTACGTGGCCGGGAGCGGTGATGAGACAGCGGAAGGTGAAAGTGCCCGCGAGGTTCGCGTGGAACGGGGGGAGTTCGACCGTCTCATTGGCGTAGACCCAACGGGAGATCCCAAAGGCCGTCAACCCGAAATGGTGATCCTCGTCCAACGAGGTCACATTCAGGGCCACGAGGCTCCCTTGGGTAACCCGGATGGTAGCGGGCTCGACGCCAGACGACGATATGCGGAGGTCGAAGGAACTGAGGGGAGCCCCCGGACCGGACTCAGAGTCGGGTGGCCGATAGAGGAGGGCGAAGAAGATCGTGCTAAGGAGGAGGATGATGAGGAGTACTAGCGTTGACTTGGCCCATCCCTTCACGACGGGGGGTATCCCTCCCAGGCTTAAAAGAACGGGTCGTCTCCGTCGCACCCGGGAGGAAGTCCGACGGCTCTCGAAATACGCCCTTCCGGCAAGCTGCCCGGACCACTCTTCGGGACGCTGAATCCTAATTACACAATATACTTATACGCCACTGGCCTAGGCCGGCCGGACCATCGGTCCGGCATGGGATGAGGACCCGATGAGAGGGAACCGTCATTCGACCCTCAGCCGAAGCGCGGGCCTTGTCATTGTGCTCCTCTTGGCGTCCCTCCCCGCTGCGTTCCCCGTCGCCAGCGGGGACCATGTAATCGCCGGGGTGGAGGTCTTTCTCCTCGTCGTCGGATCGGGGACCTCCGATCCCTTCGCCCTATTCTTCGATAAATCGGAGATCATCCTGGGCCCGACCCCCGTTTTCGTGAACGTGACGTTCGTCAACAATGACACGGAGAACGACCTCCCGCATACCTTCACGACCAATCTGAGCGGCACCACCTACGAGACTCCTTTCCTGCAATTAGGTGAGACGGGATGGCTGGAGTTCTGGATCAACCAGACGGGCCGGTTCTTCTACTGGTGTTCCGTGGGGAACCACCGGGACGACGGGATGGAGGGCGTCTTCGTAGTGACCGACACGGGTGACATCGGAGCTGGGGAGCCGCCTACTTCCGGCATCGCCATTCGAGCCTACTGGATCGGGCTCATCGGCATCTTCGCGATGATTGCCGTGATCATCGTCTCCTACTTCGTCATCAAATACGAGA
>JBHIDB010000032.1:0-11964 GCA_046759865.1 Thermoplasmata archaeon | reverse complement strand
ACCATGGAACGGACCTCGTGAGGAAGCATGATCGACCCGATGGCCTTGCTCAGAAGGTTCGCGCGGGCGAAGACGAGGAGCGATAGGCGGACCTGGACGAGCTTCGCGAGCGTGAAGGCAAAGGTCACGAGCGTGAGAAGGATGATGAACCGGAAGAGGGGGATGGACCAGATGTACGCGAGGGGGGCGGTGGCGAGGTTTTGGCCGAAGGCCACGAAGGCGTTGAAGCTCGAGAGGCGGCCGAAGACGGCGAGGAGGATCGCCGCCATGATGGCTACATACGCGAGGTGGCCCCAAGGGACCGTGAGGAGCACGAGCTTCTTCCACCAGGGAATGCGCGCCGGCGGGACGAAGGAGAAGAACTCCATCGAGCTCCGGGTCCACTTGTTCTGTCTCCGTACGAAGCCCCGGACGTTCTCCGGCAGCGCTTCCCACGAGTGCAAAGGGACGAAGACGGAGCCCTGGCCGTGGGAGGCGAGCTTGACGGCCGTCGCGAAGTCCTCCGACACATAACCTTCGTCGAACCCGCCGATCTCCAAGACAGGGCCAACGCGAATCATCACGTTGTGGCCGTAGCATACCACCGTTCCGAGGTAGTTCGCGAGCTTCCGCTCCCACTCATCGTGGCTGAGAAGGTGGGTGGGGGCGAGGGCCGCTGGGAACGGTCGGTCCGTGTTCCAGATGTTGATCATTCCCTGGAAGATTGCCACATCTTGGTTCGCAGGGTGCTCCGCATATCGGAGGGCCAGCTCGACCCAATCTGGGGGGAGAAACGAATCCGCGTCGAGAAGAACGAAGTAATCGTAGGCACGGCCGTGAAGCCGTAGCCAGTTGTTGAGGGCTCCCGCCTTGAAGCCGAGGCGTTCAGGCCTCCGGGCTACGGAAAAGCCCGCTTCTTTGGCAAGGGCGTCGACCACCGCACGCTTCGCCTGGTCCGAGGAGTCGTCGAGGAGGTAGACGTCGCAAGGATAGGTCTGTCGAATGGCGCGAACACACTCCGGGACAACGTCGTTCATGGTCGTGTACAGGATAGCTACCCGTGGCGATCCGGTGAGGCCGTCCAGTGCTGACAGCGGGTAGGGCGGGAGAAAGAGGGAGAGGAGTCGCTTCGAGAAGGCGAAGGAGAAGCTGAACAGAAAGAGGACCATCAGGCCGAACTGGACGAGAGAGATGAGCTGGCTCCAGTTCACAACCGTGACCGCGAACACGAGGGCGACTCCGATCCAGATCGAAAACATCACCGAGAAGAAACGTCTGCCCCAGCGCCGTTCCGAGACCCGCCTCGAAACGGTCACGCCGCGCTCCCCTTTCCAAGCTCCCACCGAGGCAAGAAGGAGCTCGCCCTCGCTTCCTCAACTCGTCCGATTTCTGATTGGAGATCAGATCCTTGGAAAAGCGTTGTTCAACAAAATTTGAACGGGATCACGTCAAGTTGTAGACCTTCTCCACATCCTTCAGCCCGCCATGGCGTTCCCAACCCCGTTGCCACTTGACCGTGGCGTTACGCATGAAGCGCTACGTAATCCCCCGGCCTTCGGAGGACCTCCCCCCCTGTTGTGGTCCTCCGATACGGCGTTCCCCCGAGGACTGCAGGTCAGTAGAGGTACTCGTAGGCGTAGAAGGCTAGGATGATCGCGCCCAAGAGGAAGGCGGAGGCGAAGGTCAGCAGGGCGCCCCGATACACCCGGGTCGACCGTTTCCGCCGAAGCAGCATCGCCCCGCCGACGATGACCCCAAAGCTCACGGTCGCGAGGACGCCTTTCCCAACCCAGTGGTGACCGAAGGATGCGGCGAGCCAGCCCTTTAGCCCGGCATTGAGCTCGGACCCGATCGTAAGCGCGGTCACGAGGACCATCGCGAAGATGGCGGCCGCATAGACACCCCAGAGGGGGATTCTCTCGCTGAATGCCGGTTTCGGCACCTCCGCATGAAGCGGGGCGGTCGCGGCCGCCGCGAGGCCAATCAGCGCCAGCGGGACGGTCAGCAGGTGCATCGCCTCGAGGGAATCCCGATACCCCGTGCTTACGATGAACCCCATCATCCCGACGCCCAGGACCATCAATACGCTCAAGCCGGTGAGGGCCAGGAATCCCTTCCGGGCCGACGAGTCCTCAGACAGGCGTCCTCCGTACGTGAATGCGATCGCCGCGGCGGCTCCCCCAATGAACGGCAGGAAGAGGAACACGTGTTCTTTGGTTTCCATGAAGATCAAGTGGGCCCACGGTGCCGGCCCCTCCTTGATCAGCGGCTTCACGCTGGCTCCGTAGACGCTTACGTAATAGTAGCCACCCAGGACCCAACTGGCAGCCACGAAGGCGAGACCCGCAATGGCCGCGTATTGCGCCCTCCGGACGCCCGCCGGGTTCGGCTTCCTGACCATTTCCACCAACGCCCACAGGAAGGCCAAGCCGGCCAACTCCCCAAGGACGACGTGCAGAGGGACAAGAATATGCGTCATCTCATCACCGAGTCGTGAGAGGAGTGTGGGATGATGGTCCTTGGGCAAGGACAGTATTTACAGTCTATTCGGCTCGGCCCCAATGGGCAGTCCAACGAAGAAGCCGAGTGGTTCGAGGTAGGTCATGGCTGCAAACACGGATGGGACTGGCCCTTCCGAATCCAGGTGGGGGCCCACAGAAGTGCTGGCCCGGCTGACTCCGCCTCGGAGATCGTGAATCGGACGAGGGTGGGGATTTCATCAGTACCGGTATATGCAGTAATGAGACGACAATTTTCAACTCGGCCCTGAGATGGGATGGGGGGCCGATGCCGTCCTTCCAGAATTGCCCGACGTGTGGCGTCCCGGTGAAGCGGGGGAACTTGCCTTCTCATGTGACCAGGGTTCACCCCAGAGCGAAGACGGGTGGGCCCAGGGTGGGCGCGGGGCCGAGCCCCGCGAGACCTCGAACGGGGACCCGGCGAAGAACCGGCAAGACGCTCCTCTACTCGATCCTCGCGGTCGGGCTGATCGGTGCCTCCCTTGTGCTGTATGGCTTCGTCTCCACCCAGCCCCCGGGCGACGGCGGTGAGCCGCCTGTTCAGGTCGGAGCCATCGAAGTCTATCTGCAACCCACGTGCGGATGTTGCCACCACTACCTGGACTACCTGGAGAGCCATGGCTTCCACGTGACGACCCACGAGATGACGGACCTCTCAGGAGTCAAGGCCAGCTACGGCATCCCTAGGAACATGCAGAGTTGCCACAGCTCTGTCTGGGGAGCTTACTTCGTTGAAGGGCACGTGCCGATGGCCGCTCTTTACATGCTCATGCAAGACCGACCTACCATCGATGGCATATCCCTCCCGGGCATGCCCGGAGGCTCTCCGGGAATGGGCGGCATGAAGGGGGGCCCCTTCGTCATCTACGCGCTGGAAGGCGGTCAGGCCACCGTGTTCATGGAAGTGTAGTCCATCGAGTGTCCTTGTTCGGTTAGGGATGGGTGCGCGTCTTGATGGGTTCCTCTTGCGGGACGGTGGTGCACCCGTCCTATCGGGAGATCTTGACGAACGCCTTCCTAGATCCCGGGGAGAACGGCCTCTATGTACCGTAAGGGTCAGCATATACAATGCCCTCCTCAGTGTCCTTAGACGGGGAGCGCCATGTGCGCCTGTGGCACTGAGAGCCTCTGAGGGGGCCGCGGGGGAGGCTCCCAAGACGTTCGGGGATCTGTTGCGGGAGGTGTACGACCCTGGGAGGTGCACCTTCTGCCTCATCTGTCTCGACGCCTGTGCCCGGGAGGGATGCGACGCCGCGAGCGTTCGCGGCGACACCTTCGCGTACACGCCCTCGGAGTGCGAGACGGCGGGCATGTGCTACGTCTCTTGTCCCGAGGTAGAGTCGTTAGACCTCGCCCTTGAGGTGCAGTATGGGATCCGGGAAGGGCCATTGGGCCGCGTCCTGCGCGCGACGCGCGTCACGTCCTCCGAGTGGACGCCTCATCCCGACGACCGAGGGACTCTTCGCTCCTTCCTGACCTACCTCCTCGAGGCCGGGGAGATCGACGCCGCCGTCGTCCCCGCACCGCCGGGCACGAATCCCACCGGTCACACCCTGATCCGACGAGGGGAGCCAGTCGAAGTGCCCCGGGGGGATCCGTTCCGGAAGCCCCAGACCGTCCGCTTCCTGCGAGACCTCTGGCACTCCGAAGAGGAGCCCATGCGCCTGGCCCTCGTGAGTCGCCCCTGCCAGACCCGGATGGTCCGTAGGATGCAGCTCAACGGGGTCCCGCCGAGTCGAGACGTCGTCCTCATTGTGGGGGAGTTCTGCTACGGCGCCCTCTCCAACGCCCGATGGCAGAGGAGCTTCTTCGAGAGGGCTGTGAGCCCCCGAGGCCGCCTCGTCGAATCCATCGATGTCCCGGACGACGTTCGCGTTCGTTACTACGACGGGACGGAGGCGCGGATCGACCTCGACGAACTCTATCTTGCCTTTGACTCCAGCTGCCTCTCCTGCCTCGACTACACCAATCGTCTGGCTGATCTGTCGGTGGGCCAGGCCGGATCTCCGGCGGGGTTTGAGACGGTGCTGGTGCGGACGGAGGCGGGCCTCCGAGCGCTTGAGGGGGCTACAAATGGGGAATACCTCATCGATTGGTCCCTCGTGTTCGAACGGGGGGACGGGGAGGGGTTTGAAGCGGGCCTCCGGAACGCCGTGCAAGAAAAGCTCCTCGCGAAGGCCCGCCTGTCTCGAAAGGTCGGCAGAAGGTCAGGTCGACCCGCACGGTTCCGATCTTAGGGGTCCTGCTCCCAGGCAAGGCTAATCTTGGGCACCGCCCGGTCCTCCTGCACCGTACGCCTTAATACGACCCGACAGCATTCCAGAACCCCGCGGAGGAAAGGACCCATGATCCGAGGCGTGCACGGTCTGTTCTACTCGTCGGATGCGGAGGCGACGCGCGCGTTCATTCGCGACAAGCTCAAGCTGCCGTACTCAGACACAGGCGAAGGCTGGTTGATCTTCGACCTTCCCGAGGGCGACATCGGCGTCCACCCCCTCCACGAGAGCGGCGGTCCGCCGTCGGGGACACATCATGTATCGTTCTACTGCGACGACATCCATGGCACGGTGGCCGAGCTGCAGGCCCGCGGTGTCGAATTCGACCAGGACATCGAGGATCACGGGTTCGGGTTCGTGACCTTCTTCACCATGCCGGGCGGCGTCCAAGTGCAGCTCTACGAGCCGAAGTACGAGAAGAACCCGTCGCAGCCTTAGTTGGTCCGGGCCCCCGTGGACGGACATATTGGCAAAGAGGCCCGAAGTCTAATCGCCGGCCTGGAGCTGCGGCCGTGAGCGTAAAGGAATCTGGCGCCGGCCTGAGCGCGGCGTTGGGCTTCGTCGTCTTCTCCTTCGCCGCGAACAGCGTGATCACGCGTTTCATGGTCGCCAGCGAACTCGTCTCCCCCTTCGTTCTGACCGTCATCCGGTTCGGCAGCGGTCTGGGCATGCTAGTTGCCCTCCATCTGGCCCTCCCGAAGGCATTCCCTCGTGTGCCTTTGAGGCAGGCCAACCTCATCGGCGGCCTCCTGCTCGCATCCTACGGCTTCTCCATCTCCTTCGGCTACCTCTTCATCGGGGCCGCAGCCGGGACCTTCGTCTTCTTCGCCGCGGTGGTCCTTTCGATGGCCCTGTTGGGCGTCGCCGTCGAGCACGAGAGGCTAGGACCGAGAGAACTCATCGGCCTGGCTCTCGCGGTCGCGGGCGTCTTCACCCTGACGTACGGCGGCGTGGCCTTGGTCACGGGAGTCGGAGTCGTCCTGATGATCGTCACGGGGGTCTCCTGGGGCGCCTACTCTGTGTTTGGGCGTCGATTCACCGAAGACTTCAGCTACACCCTGTACAGCTTCGCCATCCTCACGGTGGTCGCCCTTCCTGCGCTGCTCTTGACGAGCCCGGTGGACCTCCTCGAGGTGCCCGTCTCCCTCGAGGGTTGGGGCCTCGCCCTCTACTTCGGAACGATCAGCACGGCCCTCAGCTACGTGGTCTGGCACTGGGCCTTGAACCGGATCACGGCGTCCCAGGGGGGCGTGTACCAGATGGTGATCCCCGTGATCGCCGCGGTCATGGGCATCGCCTTCCTGTCCGAAGAGCCGTCCCTCTCTCTCGTTGCCGGCGGGGGTCTCATCATCTTGGGGATCTACCTGAACCGCCGAACCGCCCCTTCGGAATAGCCCGAACAGGCCAGGAAATCGCAGACGGAACTTGGCGGGTACTAGTGCGCCTCCTCGCCAGGTCCGAGAGCCTAAATAGAAGCGGCATTGTAACCCCGCTCATGGGAGCGTTTGCAGAGTCCTTGACCCACCTGAAGAATCACGTCGAATATCCCGCGGATGCGGAGCAGGTCATCCAGGCTTGCAACATGGCGGAACTGCCTGATGACGACCGAGACTGGTTCGCAAACAACCTGCCCGCAAGAACCTACAACGGCGCGGACGAGGTCATCACGGCGGTCATGGAGAAGCTCTGATCATCCCAGGGCCACGGCCCTCCGCCCTCGAGGAAACACGCGCGCGGGGTCGCCAATCGTTAGCCCAGTTTCACCTTACGAGGGCCCACTGGGCAGCGGTGACCCGACCGCCTCCGCTACCTACAGTCATCGCCTTGGCGATGTGCACACAGTGCCTCGGCTAGTTTGGGGACCTTTTGGTGCCCGGCAGGGGGTACTCCTTCCTCAGCCGCCGGTAGAGATCGTCATCGCACACCCATGGAAACGGCGGAACCCCCGTGATCTTGACCTCGCCGTCTATGATAATCGTGGGGACCGCGGTCACTCCATATTCACGCATCTTCACCCGCGTCTCCTCCTTCGGCTGGTTAACATCGAGGACGACCTGCGTGCAGCCCTTGCACTTGCCCACCTCAATGACGTCGCTGACGTACGTGCACAGGGGACAACCCGCAGAGAAGATCTCGATGGTGTGGCCCCGCCCCATGGTGGACCTATTGTCGGGGCCGGATAAGACCTTCTCACCGTGAGGGATCCGGCATACTGACCATACACCGGCTATCGCTGGGGCAATGGTCTTTATCAGTGGGCACATGGCATGGCCATGGAACGCGCCGAACGCCCATCGACGGCGGAGGATGAGGCCTCCACCCCGGTGGCTCCTCAACCTGTCCCGGATGCCGGAGGAGCCTCGCTCGCCTTCAAGGTCGTGCTTCTCACACGATCACCCGGCCTCCTCCAGACCCTCACGGCCCGATGTCAGAATCTCGTAGTCGACGCCTATCTCCTCGGCCCCCACCTGGTCCTTCAGGCCTTCGGGACGGAGGAGGACCTCAACGAAGCGCAGGGCGCCCTCGGGAACCTGGGCTCCCGCCTTTCTACCGTCCTTGCCCCGGGTCAAGTGACCTTCGTCTTGGAGGGAGGCGAGACGGAGGAGGAGGTCATCCGTCTGCTCGCCGAGCGGGCCGCCCACGTCTTTCCGCCCATCCGATGGGCGAAGGGAGAAGCTCGCGTGACCGTCCTCGTGGGCGAGGCCGCAAACCTGCAGGAGGTGCAAGCCCTCTTCCCGGACGCCCGGCTCCTTTCAAAGCGGGCGGTGACGAATGGATCCGCGGTCCGCGAGGCCCTCGGCTCCCCACTCTTCCTCCCGAACCTCACGAAGAAGCAGGCACGCGCCCTCCAGGCGGCCTTCGACGCGGGCTACTACGAACTTCCTCGGCGGGTGACGATGGACGAGGTCAGCCCCGCCCTCAACATCACTCGGAGCACCTTCCAGGAGCACCTGCACCGAGCCGAACGGCACCTCGTCCGCGCGATGCTCCCTTTGATACGAATCCGAGCGAGTGAGTCGGACGACGCGTCCCCGGGCCCCGCAGGGGAAGCCCTCGCGCTTTACTCGCGCTTCAGCCAGGAACTCGGGTTGTACGTGCAGCTCGAACTCTTCGGGGGGCGGGTGCGTCGGGTCCGGCTTGCCTCCGAACGCGGCGAGGAGGGGGAGGACTCCCACCCCTATCTAACTCGGATTCTCGAGCACATCCGAACGGGGGAAGGGGACCTGAACGACATTCCCGTGGACCTGCAGGTTGGCCCCTTCGATCGGGAGGTCCTTGCGTTCCTCCGTACGCTGCGTCCGGGTGTGACCATGACCTACAGCGAGATCGCCCGGCGCCTTGGTCATCCCAAGGCAGCCCGGGCCGTCGGCAATGCCTGTCGGCGGAACCCGGTCCCGGTCATCATACCTTGCCACCGGGTGGTACCGGCCACGGGGGGCCTCGGAGGGTACGGTGGAGGCTCTGGCGCCCCGACGAAGCGTGCGCTCCTGGAACGTGAAGGGGCTGACGTGTCATCTCTGGTGTCGTGAGGTCCTCGGGAATGGGTCCCCTAGGGGAAACCTGACGGTGCCCCTGCGCACTTGACCGCGCGGAGATTGAAGCCCGAATGGCTGCAACCTGGTGGAGGAAGCGCGACACACCCGAGTCGCGAATGGGGGTGGCCTTGCTCTCGGCGATCGGGGGCTCGAAACCCACTCCCGCTCAACGAGTGAAGCCGAGCTGGCCGGCCATCCCTCTCCTCAATCAGCGCGCCAGAAGTGGAGGAGGTATTCGAAGGTCGTTCCCAGTGTGATGTAGTTGCTGGGCCACCCGATGATCCCGATCCGGTTGACGATGTTCGTCCGGTCCCAGATGATGATGTTCCGGAGCTCGAGGCCGGCGTTCTCCAGCGCCTCGATCACCTGAGTGTGTGCCACCATTCGCTTGTTCTCCCACCAGAAGTCGGCGACGTTGATCACGACGTGCCCCTTCGGTTTCATCAGCGGGAGGATCCCGCCGTAAATCTCCTCCAACGCCGTCTTGTACTCGGCCAGGTCGAGGGTGCCGAGGTCGCGCTCGTCCTGGCTGTACTGCTCCACCTCGAGGTACTGCTCATTCTCCCGCAGGTCTCCCCTCCGGCTCTTGTTGAGCCGCCTCCGGTTCAGCAGGTTGGAGTAGGGAGGAGATGTGAGGCACAAGGCGACAGTCTCCTCCTCCAGGTAACCCGGAATGTTCCTCGCGTCCTCCTGGAGGACGACATGGGTGGACTCCTCCTCTCCCATCGACAGGGTGGACTGAGCGAGGCGCGATCGGGCGATCCGGACGTACTCCTCCTGCAGGTCGAAGCCCACGGCGTTTCGCCGGAGGTCCCGCGCGGCCACGAGCGCCGTGCCGGTTCCGACAAAGGGGTCTAGGACGAGCTCGCCTTGGTGCGTGAACAGTTCGATGAGCCGCTTCGGAAGCGCCACCGGCCAGACTGCGGGATGCTTCTTCTTGTCCCGAATGTCCCTGCCCTCGTAGTAGAATTGCCAGACTCCGAGCTGCGCCTTGGTCCACTCCTTGGCGGTCAGGCAGTTCATGTGCGAATCCCGGCAATCACAGGTTCGCTCGTGACCGACCTGAAGCGAGAGGGTCTTTTCCATCCCCGCGGTGGACATCGTGCTCGAACAGATAGATGCCTACGTTAAAACGTCAGGGGGAGGGGGACGAATGCATGGGGTTGGGTTCTCGGTATCACGCTCCCCCCTCGATCTAAATCGACAGGAGTAAGTATGGCCAGGTTTTCAGGCTCATCCCAACACCAGGAGGAGACAGAGAATGGGAGAGATGGACGTCAAAGGCCAGGGTACCGAGGAGGACCCGTGGGTCCTGAAAACACCGCCAGGGAAGTCGGAATACCAGATGTATCGCGATGAATCCGCCGACCCGCCGACCCTGGTCTGCATTGTCGGCAAGACGAAGCTCGGCTACCAGCTCCGGGCCCTGGACGATCTGGAGGCCATGCTCAAAGAGCATGGTGACTGGATGGAGCTTGGCAGTACGGACGAGGGGAAGGATCCCAAGGAGGGGACGGTCGAAGGGTGGGCTCGTTCTCCCGATAACCCCGTCGGCGGCTACTACGGGATCAAGAAGGGCCTCCGAGGTCGGTTTGCGAACTACGTGCCCCCGCTGATGGAGGCCTTGGGCCGGGCGGAGCTCGAACACAACTTCCGCAACAACCGCATGCGGGCGTTGTGAGCCGGGACCCTCCTCTAGCGTTCGGCGCCAATCTCCTCGATTTCCGCGAGGACCGCAAGTAATTCGGGGAACCTCGTGATTTCCCCGTCAGGATCGACCGCAAGAAGGGCCTCGTCGTCTCCATACCCGTAGAGCGCCGCCACGGTTCTCGCCCCTGCGAAGCGCCCCGCTTGGAGGTCGACCGGGGAATCCCCCACGGCGACAGACTCCGCGGCCGTCCGCCCGATCGCCCCGGCCGCGTGGTGAATGAGGTCCGGCGCGGGTTTCGGACGCGGCACTGCGTCCCCCCCGACGATGGCCTGGAAGAAGCCAGCTAGACCCGCTCCCCGGAGCATGCGGCGGGCCATCAACGTCCTGCGTGTAGTAATTGTCCCGAGCGGTCGGTCTGCCAGGGCCTCCAAGGTATCCCGGACCCCAGGGTAGAGAGGAAGGCCCTCCGCTACCCTCGCGTCGAAGTATTCGTAATAGCGCTGCGCCAACCGCTTCACAGGCGGACCCTCCCATCCTCGCAGGAGGGCCATCTGACGCCGGACGGGCATCCCGACTAAGGGGCGTAGCTCGTCGTCCCGAAGGGGCGGTTCGTCGTTCTCCGCCAAGGCCGCGTTCATGGCATGAAGAATCGCGTCGAAGCTGTCGAAGAGGGTGCCGTCGAGGTCCAGCAGAACCGCCAATGCCACAGTCCTCACCCTTTCTCGCGCGGCCTCTTATTCCTTTCTCCCCCTCAATGGGACAGGAAAGCCGAACGAAGAAGGCAGAGGCTACGCGGTGGACCCGACAGGCTCATAAGCCTCGCTAGTTTTCCGGCGGTGGGGAGATTGTGGGAGAAGACAGCCTGAAGGTTATCGAAGGGATAGAAAACGCGATGAACGCGCGGGACTGGGAGGCATGGCAGAACCTGCACGCAGAGAACGTGGTGTTGCACTCGCCCGACAGTCCGGAGCCAACCCAAGGACGGGCGAAGGTCCAGGGGTGGTACAAGGCGTTCACGGAGGGGTTCCCGGATCTGGACGTGAAGCAGTTACGCCTCTTCGCCTCCGGCGATTGGGTGGTCGGCGAGTACTCCGTCACAGGAACGCACACGGGCCCCCTGCCCGGGCCCAAGGGGGAGATTCCCCCGACAGACAAGCGGGTCACGATGCCCAGCGCCACCGTCTATCGCGTCGAAGGGGGTCAGGTGGCCGAGATCCACGAGTACTTCGACCAGCAGAGCTTCATGGCCCAGCTGGGTCTCACGGAGTCCCCCTGAAGGAAGCCCCTAATAGGCAAGCGGGTCCGGCTTGCTCGCCTTAGCTTAGGCTCGGGGATGCCAGCTCGTAGGCGTGACCTAGCCCGGCTGTGCGGTTCTCATCGACGCTCATGGGCGGTCTACTCTTCTCGGGCGGGCTCGGCCTCGGCTCGCCTCCGCATCTCCTCGGGAGGGACGTCCTCCACGTGCGTGGCAATCCACCAGACGTTCCCAAAGGCGTCCTTCACCCCCGCGTTCCGGTCCCCGTAGAACTGATCCTTCGGCTCCATCAGCGATACGGCCCCCGCCTTGAGGGCGCGATCGTAGGTGTCGTCCGTGTTGTTCACGTAGACGTACAAGTGGGCCGGCTGCGTCTCCGTCCGCTCGGTAGGCTCGCCCATCATCACGATGGAGTCACCAATCCGAACCTCAGCGTGAGAGACGCGCCCATCCGGCTCGTCAAAGCGCTCGGTGACCTCCCCGCCGAAGGTGTGCTCCAGGAAGCCAATCAGCTCCTTCGCTCCCGGAACGACCAGGTAGGGCATCACCGTGTGGTAGCCTTCGGGCTGTGGTTGCACTCCCATGCGCCCCGAGACTCAGGGACTCCTCTTCCCTGTTTCGGTGAGGGCGCCGAAAGTGCTGCCCCGCCACTGGTACAACTCTTTAGGGATTCGCGCCTCCCTGGTACCATGACGCCTTCCGTTCAGCTGTACGCGATGCCCATCAGCCACTGGTGCGTCTCCGCGGA
>JBHIDB010000031.1:0-12169 GCA_046759865.1 Thermoplasmata archaeon | reverse complement strand
GCGAGGCCGCCGTGGTCGCGATCCCGCACCCCAAGTGGGGAGAGAGACCCCTGGCGGCGGTCGTCCTCAGAGAGGGCAAGAGAGCCGATGCCGAAGAGCTCCGCGAGTTCCTCGCGCCCGACTTCCCCAAGTGGTGGCTACCCGATGCAATCGTGATTCGGGAGGAAATCCCCAAGACCTCCGTGGGCAAGTTCCTGAAGTCGCAGCTGAGGGAGGAGTACAAGGACTGGAAGTGGGGGGAGGCCGAGGGCGGTCAGAATCCATAATGCCGCGCGAATGGCCTAGGCACACCTGTCGACGGTCCGAGGGTACGGTCGGTCATGTCGGGGTGCCTGAACGGCGGCCGGGAGGGGTGGGACCATGACGGGCTCACACATCGAGATCCCCGATCGCCTCAACGTCGCCGAGTTCTTCGTCGACCGAAATGTATCCGAGGGGCGTGGCGAGAGGGTCGCCTTCCTCTGCGAGGATCGAACCGTCACCTACGCGCAGCTCCAGGAATCGGTCAACCGCGTTGGCAACGCGCTCCTCAATCTTGGCGTAGAGACGGAACAGCGGGTGCTATTGCTTCAGCTGGACGGACCTGAGTTCGTGGCCTCCTTCTTCGGCGCCGTCAAGATCGGGGCCGTTCCCGTCCCCGTGAACACCATGATGCGCGCCCAGGACTATCTCTACTTCCTCAACGACAGCCGCGCGCGGGTGGCCCTCATCTCCGAACCCCTCCTGCGAGAAGCAGGTCCGATCCTCCCTCGGGCTCGGCATCTGAAGCGAGTCGTTGTGGTCGGCTTCGCCGAGGGAGACCAGATCCCCTTCGACAGATGGGTGAAGGAGGCATCACCCAGACTGGACGCGACGAGCAGCACAAGAGACGACGTGGCCTTCTGGCTCTACTCCTCGGGCTCTACCGGGTTCCCCAAGGGAGCCGTTCACCTCCAGCACGATATGCTCGTCTGCTCCGACACCTACGCGCTTCAGGTGTTGGGCATCACGGACCAGGATCGAACCTTCTCCGCGGCGAAGCTGTTCTTCGCCTACGGGCTGGGGAACAACATGTACTTCCCCATGCGCGTCGGCGCCCAGGCAGTGCTCTTCCCCCACCGGCCTCTGCCCGAGGCGATGTTCGAGGTCATTGACCGTTTCCAACCCACGATCTTCTTCGGCGTCCCCGCCCTCTTCGCGGCCATGCTTCAGGTGGAGGGCACAGAGGAGCGATTTGACCTCTCTTCTCTCCGCATCTGCGTCTCGGCAGGGGAGGCACTGCCGGCCGATCTCTACCGACGCTGGGCCGACCGCTTCCATGTCGAGATCTTGGACGGCATCGGGACCACCGAAGTGCTCCACATCTTTCTCTCGAACCGGCCGGGGCAGGTTCGTCCCGGATCTTCCGGCCAACCCGTACCGGGATACGAGGCGGTCATCGTAGACGACGACGGTCGGCCGGTTCCTCAGGGGGAGATAGGCAACCTCCGCGTCGAGGGCGATTCCACCATGGCGTGCTATTGGAACAAGCACGAGGAGACCAAGAAGACGCTTTTCGGTTCCTGGATCGTGACGGGGGACAAGTACTACCAGGACGCGGATGGCTACTACTGGTACTGCGGCCGCTCGGACGACCTGCTCAAGGTGGGTGGCATCTGGGTCTCGCCGGTGGAGGTGGAGAATACGCTCATCGAACATCCCGCCGTCCTGGAAAGCGCCGTCGTGGGCAGGGAGGACAACGAAAGGCTCGTGAAGCCCAAGGCCTACGTGGTGCTCAAGGATCGGGCCTCCGGGTCTCCCGCGCTGGAGGCCGAGCTCATGGACTTCGTCAAGGACAAGATTGCTGCATACAAGTACCCCCGCTGGATCGAGTTTGTCTCCGAGCTGCCCAAGACCGCCACCGGCAAGATCCAGCGATTCCGCCTCCGCCGGACAGACTGAGACAATTCGGCTGTGATCGTTCCCGAGGCGATGGACACTTCGTGTCCTTGCAGGGGGAGGGGGTGGAGGAGAACCGGCAACTGGAGGATGCGGGGTTGGGAGTGAGGGCATCGTCCTGAGCGAGCATCGTAAGGGGACCTCAGCGGTAACCTGGAGCAAAGAAGGGTCATACCCCCTCCACAAAGGTTTTTAGCCCGAGACCAGATGGCGTCTGGCTCTGGGGGAAGGAGCTTGATGCCAGCAAGGTTTGACTACTATGCGCCCACCTCGCTCAGCGAGGCTGTCGAGCTTTTGGACCGCCATGGTGACGAAGCGAGGGTCCTGGCGGGGGGGCAGAGCCTTGTCCCCCTGATGAAGCTTCGGATAGGCGAGCCGCTCGGGGTTCTCGTTGATCTCAATCGAATCGAAGACCTGGGATACGTGAAGGAGGAGGATGGTGCCCTCCGCATCGGGGCCCTGGCACGCCATCGGGACTTGGAGAACTCGGAGATCATCCGAGGTCGTTACCCCCTCCTTGCCGACGCAGCGGGGACCATCGGCGACCTCCAGGTCCGCAACCTAGGAACCCCCGCCGGGTCCTTGGCCCATGCCGACCCCGCCTCCGACTGGGGAGCGGCCTTCTTGGCGTTTGAGAGCGAGGTCTCAGCCACGTCTGCGAAGGGAGTTCGGACCATCTCGATGGATGACTTCTTCGTGGACGCCTTCACCACCGCCTTGGAACCCGGTGAGGTCCTCACGGAGATTCGGGTTCCCTCTGTCGGGAACGGTTCCGGCGGAAGCTACAAGAAGCTCAAGAGGAAAGCGGGGGACTTCGCCACCGTTGGGGTCGCCGCGCAGTTGCGGCTCGATGGGAA
Source organism: Thermoplasmata archaeon (assembly GCA_046759865.1). Classification (GTDB taxonomy): domain Archaea; phylum Thermoplasmatota; class Thermoplasmata; order RBG-16-68-12; family JAJISG01; genus JAJISK01. Next base: position 9,395 of record JBHIDB010000031.1, on the reverse strand, counting down.
TGGGACCGTGAGCCAGGCAGGTCTTGCCCTGACTGCGGTGGGAGCAACGCCTCTCCGCGCCCAGCAGGGGGAAGAGCGCCTGCGGGGCAGTCCGGCGGATCAGGCGGCGGTGGCCGAGGCGGCCAGCCTGGCGGCCCAGGCGGCCGAGCCCACAGAGGACCTCCGTGGGTCCGCAGAATACAAGCGGGCCATGGTGGAGGTCTTTGCCCGGCGTGCGTTAAAGACCGCCCTGGAAAGGGCGGGAGGAGGTTCGTGAGCATGAGCGAAGAGTCTAATGACTGGACTGGGAGGGAGAATTGATGGAGGGAGAACCGAAGCTGCATCACGTTGCGCTGACCGTAAATGACAAACCCTACGAGGAGGACGTCGAGGCCCGCGTCCTTCTGGTTGACTTCCTGCGCGATCGCCTGCGTCTCACGGGCACCCACGTCGGCTGCGACACGAGCCACTGCGGAGCGTGCACCGTGATCGTAAACGGTCGGGCGATCAAGTCCTGCTCCATGTTCGCCGTCCAGGCCGACGGGGCCGACGTGCTGACCGTCGAGGGGTTGGCCTCGGATGGGGAGCTCCATCCCCTTCAGAGGTCTTTCTCAGAGAACCACGGGTTGCAATGCGGCTTTTGCACGCCGGGGCTGATCATGACGTCTTACGAACTCTTGGAGCGAACTCCCAAGCCTACGGAAGTGCAGGTTCGCGAGGGGATATCGGGCAATATGTGTCGATGTACTGGATACGTGAACGTGGTCAAGGCCGTCCTGGCGACGGCGGCAATGAAGGAGGGATAAGGCAATGGCAGCAGCTGAAAAGTACGTGGGAGCGCCCGTCCAGCGGAAGGAGGATGCTCGGTTTGTCACCGGAACGGGCACCTATGTGGCCGACCTGGCCCTGCCCGGCATGCTCCACGCCGTCTTCCTGCGAAGCCCCTACGCCCACGCCAAGATCAAGAAGGTCGATGTCAACGCGGCTAAGAAGCTGCCGGGGGTGGTGGAGGTCTTCACGGGGGCGGACCTGAAGGACGACATCGGTTCCACCCCCACGGCTTGGGTGATTCCCGATTCGGACTTGAAGACACCACCTTACCAGGCCGTGGCCACGGAGCGGGTCCGCTACCAAGGAGAAGCCGTGGCCGTCGTGGTGGCGGAAGATCCCGCAATCGGTGCCGACGCCATGGAGCTCATTGACGTTGACTACGAACCCCTTCCGGTAGTGGTGGACCAGGAGGAGGCCCTCAAGGAGGGAGCGCCCCAGCTCCACGAGGAGGCGCCCGGCAACCAGGCCTTCAAATGGGTCCTGCCGGGCGGGGACGTGGACGCGGCCTTCGAGGAGGCCGACATCGTGCTGGAGCAACGGTTCGTCAACCAGAGGCTCCAGCCCTCCGCCATGGAGCCTCGGGCCGCCTTGGCCCAGTGGGATGAAGGGGAGGAGAAGCTCACGCTTTGGGTAACCTCGCAGAATCCCCATATTCATCGTCTCGTACTTTCCGCGTTCGTCCTCGGGATTCCGGAGAACAAGATTCGAGTCATCGCCCCGGACGTGGGGGGCGCCTTTGGGAGCAAGATCCCGGTCTACCCCTGGGAAGCCATCGTATCTCATCTCGCCATCAGGCTGGGCTGCCCCGTCAAGTGGGTGGAGAGTCGGACGGAGAACTACCAAGCGACGACTCACGGTCGGGACCAAGTCCAGTACGTCCAGTTGGCCGCAAAGAAAGACGGCACAATCCTGGGCCTCAAAATCAAGGCCCTAGCAAACATGGGTGCCTATCTGTCCACCGCCGCGCCGGGGGTTCCGACGATTCTCTTCGGGTTCCTTCTTAGCGGTGCTTACGCGATGAAGGCGACCCTGGCCGAGGTCGTCGGCGTCTTTACGAACACCACCCCCACGGATGCCTACCGGGGCGCGGGCCGGCCCGAGGTCATGTTCGCGTTGGAGCGGATGGTAGACATCCTGGCCCGGAAACTGGGTATGGACGCCGTGGAGATCCGCCAGAAGAACTTCATTTCCCCGGATGCCTTCCCGTACCAGGTTCCCTCGGGCTTGGCTTACGACAGCGGGAATTATTCCGGGACCCTGACGAAGGCCCTGGAGATGTTGGACTACACGGCGTTCCGACAGGAGCAGGCGAAGGCGCGGGAGGAGGGCCGTCTTCTTGGAATCGGTTTCTCCACCTACCTGGAGTTGTGCGGCCTGGCTCCCTCTCCCGTCGCCACCGCAACTGGTTTCCAAGGTGGCCTTTGGGGCAGCTCCGTCTGTCGGATGCTTCCCACCGGCAAGGTCTCCGTGTTCACGGGAGCGCATCCTCACGGGCAGGGGGAGGAGACGACCTTCGCCCAGATTGCCGCCGACGAGCTCGGGGTGCCCGTGGAGGACGTCGAGATCATCCATGGGGACACCGACATGACCCCCATGGGCATGGGGACCTACGGCAGCCGCACGAACCCGGTGGAGGGCGGGTCGGTCGCCCTCTCGGCACGCAAGGTGGTGGCGAAGGCGAAGAAGATCGCGGCCCACCTATTGGAGGCGCGGGCCGAAGACTTGGCGTTCGAGGGAGGGAAGTTCTTCGTGAAGGGAGCCCCGGACAAGGCCAAGACCATCCAGGAGATTGCCTTCGCGGCGTACATGGCTCAGAGTCTGCCGGAAGGGGTGGAGCCTATTCTGGAGGCCACCACTTTCTACGATCCCACGAACTTCGTCTTTCCGTTTGGTGCTCACATCTGCACGGTTGAGGTGGACCCGGAGACTGGCGAGGTGGAGATCCTACGATACGTGGCCGTGGATGACGTCGGGACGATCATCAACCCCCAGATCGTGGAGGGCCAGGTCCACGGGGGCGTCCTCCAGGGCGTCGCCCAGGCCCTCTGGGAGGAGGCCCGCTACGACGAAGAAGGGAACCTGCTTACCGGCAGCTTCACGGAATACCTGGTGCCCACAGCATTGGAGAGCCCCACGATCGAGACGGACTACACGGTCACGCCTTCCCCACACAACCCCGTGGGGGCGAAGGGCGTCGGCGAGACGGGGACCATCGCCTCGTCCCAGGCCGTCATCAACGCCATCGTGGACGCCCTGGAGCCCTATGGGGTGCTCCACGTAGACATGCCAGCCACTCCCGAGAAGGTGTGGCGCCTCATTCAGGGAACGTAGCTTCTCACCCCGAAGGAGCCCCGCCCAGGTCGGCCTCGGGACCCGCCACGCCGAACGAAGCCATGGGTGAGCTCGGCGGTCGGTTGCGCACGGCAACGACGGGTCGTGCAAAGTAGCGCGTGTAGTGATCCCGGCGTGCTAGGGCCGTGGGGGGGATCAACAGGTCCACGTGGGGAAGGGCCCGCCTCATCCCCGCTACCTCCACCTGGAAGTCGGGACGCTCGGCGTACGGGTTCATCCACAGAAGAAGGAAGGCGCGGCGGTGGAGGGATGCCATCTGATCCTGCAAGAGGTCCAGATTGCCCACGTCCCACCCGTCGCTCAGGATGAGCACGACCGTCCGCTCGTCGACCGTGGATCCGTGTTGACGTTGAAAGTCCGCGAGGCACCGCCCGATCTGCGTGCCTCCCCCCGCCCGCGCGAGCCTCTCGGACACGTATTGGATGGCCTCGCGATAGGGGCGACCGCGTAAGGTGGCCGTCAGGGGCCAGAGCTCCGTACTAAAGGCGTAAAGCTTTGCGGAGGGGATCGCCCGAAGGAGGGCGTATACGATACCAAGGAGGAGGGGTCCGTGTCCCTCCATGCTCCCGCTCACGTCCCACAGGACGACCAAGCGGGTTCGTTGCAGCTTCCTACGGTGCCGCCGGAGGGCAAGCCACTCCCCCCCGAATCGAAGGCTGGCCCGCGTCGTCCGCGGAAAGTCCACGGCCCCTCGGCGGCTCGCCACGCGCCTTCGCCCTTGCAGCGTCGCAGCCCATCGCCGGAATCGCCGGGCCAGTCGTTTCATCGTGTCGAGCTCGCTTCGGCTTGGCATCTCAAGGTCCCTGGGGCCGGGAGGCGCCTCGGGGCTGTAGACGAGAAGGCGTAGGCGATCGATACTCCATGGAACCCGATTCCGACCCGCCCGTACACGCGCCCGCTGCGTACCCCAGGCCTCTTCGATATTGTCTGGCGGTGGGGGTACGGGAGGTCGGGCGGGCGGCCTGCTCATTTGCCCTAATGAGGCGCCCGCCATGTCATACCGGGACCAATACTCCTCGAAGGCTTTCTCGAAGGCCGTGAAATCCTCGGCCCGCTTAACCAGGGTTGTCCGACAGGCGAGGTAGAATTCTCGTTTCCGCAAGCGGTCTACGTGGTCGAGAGCCCTCGCGAGGTCCAGCTCTTCGCCGAGCCCGACAGGTACGCCTCGGGCCCGCAGCAACCCGAAGAACCCGGTCAAGCGGCGGGAAAGGCCGCCCCCGCCCGCCTGCAGGCGGTCCAGCGTCATGACCCCAGCAACAGGTCGACCTTCTCCTCGAGCAGTCTCAGGTCCTCCGCCTCTTTCGCCACGAAACCGAGGGTCTCGAGCAGGGTCTCCTTGTCCACGTGGTCAACCCCAAGGGCCAGCAAGGCGGCTACCCAGTCGAGGGTCTCCGAGATTCCCGGCTTCTTGAGGACGTCCTCCTCGGTGCGAACGCCATGGACGAAGGCGAGGACCTCTGCGGCGAGGCCCTCGTCGAGCTCGGGCACTCGACGGTGAAGGATGGCAAGCTCCTTCTCCCACGAGGGGTAATCGATGTACAGATACAGACAGCGCCGCTTCAGGGCGTCGCTCAACTCCCGCGTCCGGTTGGACGTGATCACCACGAAAGGGACCCGCTCCGCGCGCACCGTCCCGATCTCCGGAATCGTGACCTGAAACTCCGAGAGGAACTCGAGGAGAAGCCCCTCGAACTCCTCGTCGGCCCGGTCGATCTCGTCGATGAGGAGGGTAGGGGGCCGCGGCCCATCGTGGTCCAGGGCCTGGAGTAGGGGACGTCGGAGGAGAAACTTCTCGCTGAAGATCTCGGCCTCCAGCTCGGCTGGGTCCTTCCGCTTCTCCTGCAGGCGTATCGCGAGAAGCTGCTTCGGGTAGTTCCACTCGTAGAGGGTGGCTTCGGCATCCAACCCCTCGTAGCACTGGAGGCGGATGAGGTCCGTGTCGAGGGCCTCGGCGAGGGCCCGGGCGATGTCAGTCTTCCCGCACCCCGGCTCGCCCTCGACGAGGAGGGGCTTGCCGAGCTTCACGGCGAGGTAGACGGCCATGGCGATGGGACGGTCGGCGACGTACTCCTTCTTCTCAAAGGCATCGATGACCTCCTCGGGTTTCGTAAACGAAGTCTCTTCCGCCATCCACTTCGCCCTTCCTAGGGTTTCTCAGGTTCAAATGCTCCCATCGGATGAAAGCCCTTTCGTTTGGGCCCCCCGAAGCCAGGCGCCGAAGCGCTAGGTCCTCCCCGTCTCCAGAGGAACCGGCTTCGCTCTCCTCAGGTCCCGCTTGGGGAAGTCCCGGATGTAGGCCCCGTAGTAGGGGACGCGGTTCGCGACGACCTGGCGGAAGGCCGCCCGAATCCCCTCATCGGACGCCCCGCGGGTGGCGAGAAGGTCGTCGTTCCGGTTCAGGCAGCCCTTGAGCTTCCCGTCGTGGGTCAGGCGGATGCGGTGGCAGTTCTCGCAGAAGGCCTGGTTGTACACGGGGTCGACGATCTCCACGCGGGCGCCCTTCAGGCAGTAGATCCGACGGCTGTGGGCCCGCCGGATGTCGATGTGATCCGCCTCGGCGGCCAGCCAGGCCGCCACCCCGTCGATGTCCACCATCCAGTCCTCGTGTCCCGTGAGTTCGGGCATGTACTGGATGAGCTGGAGGACGAGGCCGCCTCGGCCTTTCTCGACGTACTCCAACATCCGGGGGATTTGGGGCAGGGTGTACTTCATCACAACCATGTTCAGCTTCACGGGAGTGAGGCCCACCTCAAGGGCGCGGACGATGCCTTTCAGGACGGGGTGAATGTCCGCCCCGCGGACGGCCTTGAAGACCTCGGCGTGGATGCTGTCGATGGAGATGTTGACGCGCCTCAGCCCCGCCTCCCGGAGGCGTTCGGCGCGGGGGGCAAGCATGGAGCCGTTGGTGGTCAGGGAGACGTCCGGAATGTGACGCGCACTCCGGGCGACGATTTCCTCCAGGTCCGGGCGCACCATCGCCTCGCCCCCTGTGAGGTGGAGGCTGGTGAAGTCGAACTCCCGTGCGATGCGAACGACCCGTTCGATCTCCTCGGGCGCCAATTCCTCGTCGTGGGGGTCCCCCGGTCGTTTGATGGCGCCCAGGCCCTCGTTGTGGCAGTAGATGCAGGAAAAGTTGCACCGCCTCGTCACCGACACGCGAAGGTCGGTGGCCTCGCGGCCGAAGCGGTCGACGAGGACCATGCCGGCGATAGCCGTCCCCGAAGTAAGAACTTAACGGGCTCTCGTCCGTGCCGGGCCCCCCGGTTTTTTCCGTTAAATAGCCCCGGTCCCTCCGGGGTCTGTGGGGGCGCCGGGGCGGAGCTGGGCCATCGCCTTCAACCGGAACGAACTCGGGGGTGCTTTCGGCGACATCGGTACCGATCTCCCCCTCATCCTGGCCCTCATCGCCATCAACGGACTGGACGCGACGAGTGCCTTCGTGATGTTCGGGGTCTTCCAACTCCTCACGGCCTTCCGCTACGGGCTCCCCATGCCCGTCCAGCCCTTGAAGGCCATGGCCGCTATCATGATTACCTCGCAGCCCGTCCTCCCCCCGGAGGTCCTCTACGGGGGCGGCCTCGTGGTGGGCGCTACCGTTCTCATTCTCGGCCTCACAGGGACCATCGATCGGATCAATGCCCTCCTCCCCTCCGGGGTCGTGCGAGGCGTCCAGTTCGGCCTCGGCCTGAGTCTGATGCTCGTCGCCCTCGGCTTCATGCTCGGCGACCCGGCCGTCCCCTTGGTGGAACGGCTCCCGGGCATTCTCCTCGCGGTCGCAGGCGTCGTGGTGGTGCTCCTCCTTGGACGGAGCTCTCGTTTCCCCCCTGCGCTCTTGCTCATCGCAGCGGGTGTGGGGCTTGCCGCCTTGAGCCTGGACTTCGGCGTCCTCGCCGCGGGCATCGGATTCCAGCTTCCGCAGCTTTACATCCCGACGCTCGAGGCCGTGGTTCAGGGCGGTCTCTTCTTGGCCGTTCCGCAGGTGCCCCTCTCGATCGCCAACTCCATCATCGCCACCTCCTTCCTCGTGCGGGACCTCTACCCCCAGCGGACCGACGTTACACCGCGTCGTATCTCCCTGACCTACGGCGCCATGAACCTCGTGAGTCCGTTCTTCTCAGGGGTCCCCATCTGCCACGGTTCCGGCGGACTGGCGGGCCACCACCGCTTTGGGGCCCGGACGGGGGGTTCCGTGATCATCTACGGGACAGTGTTCCTCATCCTGGGCCTCTTCTTTGGCTCAGTCATCTTCGAGGCTGTCAAGGTGTTCCCCTTCCCCATCCTGGGGGTCCTTCTCGTTTTCGAGGGGCTGGCGCTCGCGAGGCTCGTGACGAAGGTGCAGGATAGCCGACCCGACCTGCTTGTAGCGCTCGGAGTCGGGGTTCTGGTGATGGGCTTCCAGGTCATTGGCCTCCCCTATGGCTTTGTCGTGGGCATTCTGGGAGGGACAGCCGTGTACTACTTCCTGGTCCGAAGACGGAGCTTCTCGTAGGCCCCCTCAGGGTCAATGGCTTAAGGTACCCTCGGGTACTCCCGCGCGACGCAGTCGAGGCGTCCAATCATGAGTGTGGAGGAGCACAAGGGGCGGGCCCCGACGCACCTTTCGGTCGGGGTCATTACCGCGAGCAACACGCGAACGGAGGAGACGGACGACGCGGGCCGCTATGCCAAGGAGGCCCTCCGAGACGCGGGCCATGAGGTCGCCTATTACGCCCTGGTGAAGGACGACCCGTGGGAGATCCGAGAGGCGCTAGACACGGCCCTTCCCCAGGTGGCGGTCGTGATCGTCAGCGGCGGGACCGGTCTCTCCCCAACGGACGTCACCATCGAGACCATCGCGCCCCTCTTCCAGAAGGAACTGGATGGGTTCGGGGAGGTTTTTCGATCTCTCAGCTACCGAGACATCGGCGCGGCGGCGATCATGAGCCGCGCCACGGCCGGAGTAATCGATGGGGTGTTCGTGGCGTGCTTGCCCGGTTCCCCCAAGGCGGTGCGCCTCGCCCTGGAAGAGGTCTTGCTCCCCGAGATCGGCCACATCGTCGAGCAGCTCTCGGGCGGCGCACATGGCCACGCGTAGGGAGGCCGGAAGGGCGGGGAGTCAGGCCGGATTCGTGATCAGATCCTCTCCCGCTCCCCCGAAGCCGTGGGACAGTCAGGCGCGGTCCGATTGAATACCGTCCCCCCCGCAACTCGCGACCGAGTCGCCATCCCGTTTTTCCACCCGAGAGTTGAGTCTATCCGGCCCGCGGTTGAGTGTATCCGGACCGGGGTGGAGGTTATCAATTATTATTCTGTGTATAGTATAAATATACTCCCCTCTATCTTATCTTCATGTCTCGGAAAGTGTCCGGCAATGGGCCTGTGAAGATGACCGCCTCGACGTCCAAGAGGGGACGCATCCCCGCCCTCCTCGGCATCCTCACCACGATGGTGCGCCGGGGCCGGAGGAAGAGAACCGGGCGGACCGACCTGGAGGGTGGGATCGCCGTTCCCCGGGGAATCCGCTTGGCTCACTCCCAAACGGTTCACGTTGTGGGGAGCGACCTTCGGCTCCTCCGATAAGCGGTTGAAGCCCTGCCCGACTGGGAGAGAGGCTTCCTAGTTCGTGGCGGCCTTTTGCGCCTTCGTCCCGCTTCCCTTCCGCGGAAGGCGCCTCCCGTACTTGGTCCCCACGACCTCCGCCATGATGCTCAGGGCAAGTTCGGCGGGCGTGGTCGCCCCCATGTCCAGGCCGATCGGGGCCCGGAGCCGGCTGAGGAACGCTTGATCCACGCCCAAGTCGCCCAACTCCTTCATGTCGTGGGCGATGCGATCGCGACTGGCGAGGAGACCCACGTATCGCACGGGAGCCTGGGCGAGCGCCGCAAGGACCTGAATGTCGCGCGCCCCTTTGGTCAACACGACCACGGAGTCCCTCTCCGCCCAGTCGAACCCGTCCAGGTCATAATCGGCGTCCTCGATGAGGACGTCGGGCTCGCTCTCCAGGACCGGCTTGTGGTCGATGACCACGACCTCCATGTCCAGGAGCTTGCCCAGCTCTACGAGGTGCTCCTCCAGCGGGTCGCGCCCCCCCTCGGCCACGAGGATGAGCCGGTCGGGCGGCAGGTACGGTTCCACGTAAATCTCCATCACCCCTCCGCAGTTCGTCTCGACGTGAATCTCATCGCGCGTTTGGCTCGTCACGGTGCCCCGGACGGCCGACTCCACGTCCTCGAGGAAGACCTTGACGAGCCGAG
>JBHIDB010000030.1:0-12789 GCA_046759865.1 Thermoplasmata archaeon | reverse complement strand
TCTCACAGATCACGGAAGCGGTCCGGAAGTTGCGAGGCAAGGCCTCCCGCCGCATTGTCCGGGAGCGTCTCCAGACTCTGGAGTCCCGGGGCGTTGTCGTCGTGTCGACCCAGTCTCGTGGGAAGGTTTACGACGTTTCGGAGGAGACCGTCCGGCGCTGGTCGAAGGTTCTGGGTCTGATAGGGCCGGAGTCGGAAACTAGGCGAGAGGGCTGAGCCGAGTGCCCCAGGGTGGAACTCAGCTCTTCCAGGTCACGTAGTTCTGCAGGTACGGGACCGAGGCGACGATGACGCCGACGATCCCGAAGAGGCCCCCAATGAGGCCGGCCGTGCCCCCGAGAATCATGAGGGCTGTGGAGGCCACCAGGGCGAGAAGGACTCCTGTCAGGAGCACCTGCTCCAACTGGCGGGCCGCGAAGATGAGGATGAGCCCAAGGACGATGGCGATGGCCTCCCCCGTCAAGGCACTCAACCGGATCTCATCGATCGGCGTCTGAAGAAGAAAGAGGAGCGGCGCTAGGCCGATGGCGAGGATGCCTCCGAAGAGGAGGAGCTGCTGGGCCGAGCGGGTCACCTGCGCTTTTGCCGTCATGGCAGGTGATGTCCCAGCTTGAAGCGTATTAAACCCAATATTCCGAATATCGGATTTGATACCAAGGCATACGGCCCAATCGGCAACGCAGCGGTCACAAGTGCCCAGTTCCTTTAAACCCCCGACCGTCGCTGGTCTCGTTTGGGTACGAACATGGTCGACGAAGACGCAGAGGAGATCCGCGAGATTCTCTCCGTGGTCTCCACCGAGGTCCCGAAGCTTCTGAACGCCATCTCCGAATCCCTCTTCGGGGCGGAGCAGACGGGCAAGTACGCCGAGGCGGTCTCCGACTTCTACAAGAGCCTCCGCGAGGCGGGCATGGACGAGGAGAAGGCCTTCGCGCTGACGAAGGAGTTCATGGACCGAAGCAACCTGGCGGGGATGCTCCATGACATCATCGGCAAGGCCGACTGGTCCGGGATGCAGAAGGGCGATCGGGAGGCGGAGATCGAGAAGAGGGTCAAGAAGAAGATCAAGGAACGGCTCGACGACGAGGAGTTCGAGATCGACATCGAATGAGTGAAGTACGCGACATCCTCGGCGCCGTCGTCACCCGTGTACCCCTCCTAATCGCCCGGATCGGCACAAGCTCCCTCAAGCTCCTATTCGGAAGCCGTCGGGCTGCCTGGTCCTTCAAACGCGCCCTTCGCAAAGGCGGCATGAGCCGGCGCCGGGCCGGCCAACTTGCGCGACGCTACCGAAGTCAGGTCGATATGCTTCAGATTGTCCGCCGGATTCTTCGGGAAAGACCTTGGAAGGAAGGCGCCCGGGGCCGGAGCAAGGGCGGTTTCCCGTTCAGAACCGGGTAGGACTTCTCCGTCCGGCGACAAGAGGGAATCCCCGACAGGGTCGCGGCCGGAGGGCCGGTGGTCTTCAATCAACCGGTAGGCTGAATGGCTGGATCGCCAAGCCGACGTCTCTTGAACAGCCGTCTCGTGTTCGCCTTCTTGACGCTTCGACGCGCGTGGACGTTGAACCAAGATTGGTCCCTCTCGCCGAACTCGGCCCGGACGTACGCCCGGAGTGCCTCGGAGTTCCGAGGAGAGTTCACGGTTAGCGCCACGATTCCTAGATCCGTAGTCCGCATCATTTTCACCTTAGTACCTCGGAGAATGGTCACTGGGTTGGGATTAGTGGAACGAAATGGTCATGCAGTGACCGCCGGGAGGTGAGCTCCTTGGAAGGGCGGGGCGCTCCTGGGTCCACGGCAAGCTTCGCGGGCGAAATTCTAAAGTAACTGGCCCCGTTGGAAGCGACCAAGTGGAGCACGGGCTACCGGATGTGCCTCAACTGAAGGCGCGTTTCCCGGCCCCGGGGTGACGTACGTGGTGACGATCCTTAGCGCGGAGGAGCTCAAGGCCAAGATCGATCGTGGTGACGAATTCAAGCTCGTCATGACCATGAACGAGTGGCATTACGAGTCCGAACACATCCCCGGATCCATCTGGGTGGCGGACAAGGAGCGGGCGGAGGAGCTCCTGGACCCGAAGGAGGAGGTCGTGTGCTACTGCTCCGATCGGGCCTGCGCGGCGAGCCGCGTCGTGTCGAAGGTTCTTGAGAAGTCTGGTTTCCAGCACGTCTACCACTTCGACGGCGGGCTGCAAGAGTGGAGGGGAGCGGGCTTTCCGATTGAAGGGGCGGCCGTCGCGTCGGACTAGGACCGAAGGGCGGGAGGACGCTTCGACACTCGCACCCGGAGGGTCCCGTGAACGGTATTGACGCTCCCGAACACACGAATCCCCCCCAAGGAACCCGTGTAAGGGTCGGCCGAACGGCGGAGATACTCGCCTGGGGGGACGGCCTCGTCCTCAAGCTCCTCTCCGAGGGGTTGCCGAAGCGGATGGCCGAGGAGGAAGCACGGGCGACGGGACGTCTCCACGAGCTCGGCCTTCCGGTTCCTCGGGTGGAGGGGGTCGTCGAGGAGCAGGGGCGCCACGGTATCGTCTTGGAACGCATCCAAGGGCCTTCGATGCTGTCTCGCCTCACCCGATTTCCCTGGCCCGTCACAAGGATGGCTCGGGTATTGGCGAATCTCCACAGATCCATCCATCGCCACCGCGTGCCGGAGCTTCCCCCGCTACGCGGAGAGCTGGATCGGAGGATCCGGGAGGCTCCCGGACTCTCTGTGGAGGAGAAGGGGGAGGCGCGGGATGCGTTACGCGAGCTTCCCGATGACTCGGTGGTGTATCATGGTGACTTCCACCCTGGCAACATTCTCCTGGCACCCCAGGGCCCGGTCGTCATCGACTGGATCGACGCCCATCGAGTGCATCCCTCGGCGGACGTGGCGAGGACGATCCTGCTCCTGCGGCTCGGCGAACTGCCGGAAGGGACAAGCGGGCGTTGGTTGATCAACAGGCTCCGCCGCCGTTTCCTCCGGGCGTACCTGAAGCGGTACGAGGGTATCCGCCCTCTTCCCCCAGAGGAGTTGAAGGCCTGGAGTCTCCCGGTTGCCGCGGCCCGCCTAGCGGATGGCATACCTCAGGAGCAACGAAAGCTCGTGGCGATGGTCAGGGCCACGCTCGCGGATGCGCCGTGAGCTGATTAACAAGCGAAATTCCGACGACTGTGGATTACATCATGCTCCGATAGCGCATGCCCATGGAGCCCCAGACCATGCCGATCCCTGCGAACACCGCCAGAAAGCTGACGATGAGGACCACCCAATTCTGAAAGTCGGTGTAGTTCCCGGACCAAAAGAACGCGTAGAGGAGAATGAAAATGATCCAGGCCGGAATCGCCACCGCCGAGACAGCGATACGCCAGCGGATACCTCCCATGCCGCCCCCGCCCTTCATCTTGCTCTCCCACTCCCCCGAATCATCACCCAACGGACTTCCCTCGGAATCTGCAAAGCTAATTAAGGGTTGTGCTGGCGCCGGAGGGGAAGTGCCGGGCGGGCGGGGAGGCCTAGTCCTGAGTCTCGCGAGTGACCTCGGCCACCTCGGAGGGGAGAATCAGGCGGACGACGCGTTCAAACAGGAGGTAGTCCACGGCCCAGCTGCTAAGGACCACCAGCCGGTTGCGGAAGCCGATTAGGCGGAACAAGTGAACGCCGAGCCAAAGAATCCAGGCGAAAAACCCTGTGAAGGCCGCCCGGCTGAAGAGGTGGGCGATGGCAGCGTTGCGCCCGATGACGGCGAGGGTTCCAAGATCCTCGTACCGGAAGGGCCGAGGCACATGACCGCGGATCTGGCGTACGATGTTTCGCGCGGCTGCCGTCCCCTGCTGAATCGCTACCGTTGCGAGCATGGGAAGTGATTCGCCCCCTTCGAGGAGGGCTAAATCCCCGAGCGCGTAGACGCCCGAGTGCCCTGGAACCTGCAGGGTGGGCTCCACGGAGAGGCGCCGGGACGAGTCCGCGGGAAGGGCATCCGTATCGGTCGGAGGGCTTCCTTGGACTCCGGCCGTCCAGATCACGGTCTCAGCCGGCAGAGCCGAGCCGTCTTGGAGATGGACGCCTCGGGCCTCAATGCGCGCGACCAACGTCTCGAGGTGCACCTCCACTCCCAGGTGCTGGAGGCGGCGGTGGGCGTAAGCGCTCAAGCGGGAGGGGAGGACGGGGAGAAGGCGATCCGCGGCCTCGAAGAGAATGACGCGAACTTCGCGGAAATCGAGCCTTGGGTAGTCACGGGCGAGGGACCCAGCGACCAACTCGGCCAAGGCGCCGGCGAACTCGACACCCGTAGGACCGCCTCCTACAATGACGAAGGTGAGAAGCTCCCGACGCCGTTGGGGGTCTGGCTCCCAGGCCGCCCGTTCGAAACGGCGGAGGATGTGGTTTCGAAGGGCCACCCCCTCTTCGAGGGTCCGGAGCGGGAACGCGTGCTCCTCAGCCCCCGGCACCCCAAAGAAATGGGCGGTGCTTCCCGTGGCAAGAATGATGTAGTCGTACGACACGCTCCCGCCAGGAGTCGCAATCTTCTGGGCTTCGAGGTCAACGCCCTGTACGTCCGCTAAGAGAAACTGGACGTTCGGCAGTTTGCGCACGATGGTGCGAACGGGGTAGGCGATGTCCTCAGGCTCTAGCTCCGCCGCCGCGACCTGGTAGAGGAGGGGGAAGAAGGTGTGGTAGTTGTTCCGGTCGATGAGGACGACGTCCACCGACGCCCGTCTTAGAGCGCGCGCCGCCCAGAGGCCGCCGAACCCCGCTCCGAGAATGACTATACGAGGTCGTGTACCATTCGCCAAAGACCGACCCGCCGCGGCTGCTTATCTCCTCCGGGCTAACACCATCGTCGCCCCGTTTCGCCCTCAACACCACCACGCTGACCGCGCCCAAACCGGCCGCGAGTTCCTATGCGACCCCAGACCCCATCCAGAAACCACAGTCCCCCGCCCCTGCCGAGGTCAGTCTCGCCTGTGATGCACCTGCCTCCCGGTGCTGCGGTCGATGATCTGGTGGAATAAGACCGTTGTTGAGCGCCGAAAGCGGGGAACCCGAGTGTTACTCGGGTTCAGGAGGGTTCGCGGAAAGAGACCCGAGGAGCCGGTCGAACCCCGGGGAGACGATGAAGAAGGCCGCCAAGATCGCAAAGCCGACGAGGGAAATGGCCACGTGGATAAACGAGATGGCGATGATGACCGCGATGGCGGCGGGGGCCACAAAGGCCCATCGCCGGCTCTTGCGAAGGAACGTGGGATCGAGGTCCGGGTTGACCAGCCGATGACCCAGCGTCGCGTACCACCACTGCGCCGAGATGGCCAGTGCGGCCAGCAGGAGGTTGCCTCCGTAGACGAACACGGCCGTCTGGGACTCGGGAAACCGGCTCAGGAGAGCCGTGCTGAACGGGAGGAGGGCCACGAAGAGGAGGGTAAGGATGTTGATCCAGACGAAGGCTCGATCGGTTCGTTCTACGAAATGAAACTGTCGATGATGCACGACCCAGAAAATCCCGAGAATGACGAAACTCACCGCATAGCCGAGGAACTCCGGCAGGAGTTCCAGGAGCTCGGCCCGCAATTCCCCCTCCTCCACGGGGGTTGCCAGGGTGGGTACCGCGATCTCCAGCACGAGCAGGGTCATGACAATCGCAAAGACGCCGTCGCTGAGGGCCTCGATGCGGACGGGACGAAAGAGGCGCTCCCGATGGATGTCGGACTGCATGAGCTGTCAGGAGGGTTGGGACGTAAAAGCCTCATTGTGCTGCTTACAGCCGCTTCGCGAAGGAGTCCCTCGTCTCGTAGACCCTTCCCGTGGGCACGTTTATAACAGACCCGTGTTCGGGGAGACGGGGGAGGCAACGGGATGGTCGCGCAGCCTTGGAAGTTCTTCTCCGAGGTCGATCCGGACCACGAGTACCTGGCGATGTCGACCTTTCTGCCCCTCGAGAGCGGCGGTAGGGCGTTCCGCCGGGACACGAAGCGTGTTGAGGGACAGTTAGCTGCGTCGGAGGGCCTGGTGGGCTACTCGCTCCGCGTGAAGTTCTTGCGGCGACACTATTGGACTCTCTCTGTCTGGGAGGAGGAGGCCAATCTGATGGCCTTCAAGGAGACCGCACCTCACCGAGATATGATGGGCCTTCGAAAGTGGCGCCTCGGAACCTTCAAGTCCGTTCGCTGGCGCTTATCCGGTGCCGCGATCCCCCCCACCTGGGAGGAGGCATTGGAGCGACTGTCCTCCGCTTAGGCCCCCTCAGAGGTGGACCTCCTTCGTTCGCGCCCAACGGATAAATACTCACAACAGCTCACGAACTGCCCGCGTTCATGGGGGGTACGTGCGAGAGGAGGAACGAGGATGGAGGAGGAAGAAAGGCGGCGCCGGAGAGCTCGCGCGCTTGCTGAGGAGCGGTATGGATTCCGGTGGCACCTCGGCTGGTACATCGCCGTGAACGCCGGTCTCATCGGCATCTGGTTCTTCACGAGTGGCCCCACAGGCTTCTTCTGGCCGGTCTTCCCCCTGTTCTTCTGGGGCATCTTCGTCGTCGTCCATTACATGAGCGCCTATCGCAGCTTCGGGCGGGGGTGGGTCGAGAAGGAGACGGAGAAGATCCTTCGAGAGGAGGAAGTACGAGAGCCCTAGGCGGAGCAGAGTCCGTAGCTCCGACTCCAAGGGTTTTTAGGGTTCCGCGCTTCGCGCCGGCAATCGGCTTCTTTATCCTTCCTTTCGTGTGGATTTTCCAGGCCGTGGCGTTCTTCGCCCTGCTCTCCGGGGCCTCGGGCCCGCGGCCCCAGCCTACGATTGCGGAACCTCCCGCTTAACGCCGTCGCCGCTGCGCGCCGGAGCGAGGGCAGCCATCTCCCGTGTGACGTGGGTCTCGCTGAACCACGATTGGGCGTATCCGGCCAGGGACCCGCCAGGAACAGAGGAGCCAAGACCAGGGGAATGAGATCTGGGGCACCGGTCCACAGGCCGAGGGAATGGAGACCGTCCATTTTCACCGACCCCCCACCGAACACTTAATAGGGACCCCGAAGTGAATCGGGCCAAGGAGGAGAGGTAGCTTGGCAGAAGCACCAAAACCCGGAAGTATCGTTCACGTAGAATTTCCCGTCAAGGACACGGACCGTGCGAAGAAGTTCTATGGGGACCTCTTTGGATGGACGTTTCAGGACGTTCCCGAGATGGACTACACCCTGTTCGAGACAGCAAACCCCCCTGGCGGAGGCCTCTACGTTCCGCAGGAGGGTCAGTACGCGCAAGGGGCCCTGAACTACATCCTCGTGGAGGACGTCGACGCAAAGGCGAAGGAGATCGAGGCGGCGGGAGGCGAGATCCTCGTTCCCACCACGGAAGTGCCTGGACAGGGCTGGTTCTCCGTCTTCAAAGATCCCGAGGGCACCACCCTGGCGATCTGGAAGTCAGCGCCGCAAGAGGAGTAGGGACCTTAGGGACTCGACTCAGGACGACCTGGGCCGGCCTTCCATCACGCCTACGTCTCATTGGGCGGCGTGAGCGCTAGACCGAGGCTAGTGGTTCGAAGGTGAGGAGCTCCCCGTTCTCGGGGTCAAACCGAAGGCGGAAGCGGTAGGCTTCCTCGCCCCGTACTGCCGCACACTCCCGACCGCGATAGTCCCCTTCGATCCGGATCTCGTCGAGGGCATCCCAGCCGGTCCGCCGTTTCACCTCCTGGACCACGTTGTCGAACGCCCGGGCACACACCCAGCAGCAGAAGAACATCCGCTCGCCGTCGATTTCCTCCCAGTGGTCGCCCCACTCGGAGTTGCAGAGGGCACAGGCCGCCTCAGGCGCTTTCATAGTCCTTGCCTCGCTCGAGCCGGGCATTTAAGTAACCATCGAAGGCGTCCAAGGATTGGAGGTAGGCGGCTCGTACGCGATCCTCCAGTCCGAACTCCTTCGCGTACTTCTCCACCAGCGCCAGGGCCTCCTCGGAATGGGCCACGTCGGCCTCGTACCCCTCCCGCAGGAAGTCCTTCGCCGCCTGCGGGACCGCTTTGTCCTTGAGAATCGCGGGGTCGAAATAGTGGAGGGTAGCCCCCTCCTCCACGAGGTCGCGGTTCGCGATGAGCTCGAGGCCGTGCATGGCCGCCATGATCTCAACCCAGTGCCCTCGCTCTGCCAGCTTGGCCCAGAAGTTCAACGCCTGCTTCGTCCGCGGCAGCGGGCTCGTAGACAGGACCGCCTCCCGCGGGAGGCCCAGGGCCTCCCCCATCCGGAGGAGAAGCTCGTAGTGGGCCGGCGCGTCGGGTTCCTGGCCGCCGAACTCGGTGACGATGTTGTCGATCTCGTAGAGGGTCACGTCCCGCCGGTCGGTCTTCGCGATGACGCTGGCGGCTGAGCGCACCCACTGGCGGAGGAAGTGCTGGTGCTCCACCACGTACCCGAGGAGAGTGGCGCGGGTCGGCCGCTGAAGGGCCAGGACGAAGGGGTGGGGGTTCACGCCGTAGAACCTTCGAATGAAGGTCCGCTTCATCCAGGAAGCCAGGTTGGTCTCATCGGTGGCGAACGCTTCGAGTCGTTCGGCCAACTCCGGTTCGGCGACCTTCTGCTTCGTGACGTTGCGGTTCAACCACATGACATGAGGGGGATCGCTGGCCTCCGCCTGTTTGAGGAAGTGACGGGCCATGGCAAGATAGGTCCCAAAGGACCGGCCGCAGACGACGCACCGCACGATAATGCTCCCCAGGAGGCTGAGATACGCCCGAACCGGCCTTAAGGTTGACTCGGCGCCTGGGCCTGGAATCGTAGGGTTAGAAGGGGAATTGCTCCGGGAGCCGCGCCCGCAGGATCTGGTAGCTCTCCGTATCCCCAAATTCCTCCCGAATCCGATTCAATCGGGCCACCACTACTTCCGGGGTGAGGCCCCGGGCGCTCGACACCATCCGGACCGTCTCCGCAAAGTCCTCTCCACAGACCTCGTAGCAGTTCCCCATCCCCGTGAGAAGTTCCCGGTCCGATTTGTTCACACGGTGCTCATAAAGGAGGACTCATTAAGCGTTTTTCCAGGTTGCGCTGAGCCGGCAAATCTCGCTCCACGACCCTTTTTATCGCGAGCGGGATTGGTTTGTGCGGACGCGAGAGGTTTCGATGGGACGACGCATCGACCCGGAAGGCTCCGAGATCCGAGCGACCCGCCGTTTCGTCTCCCTGGAGGGTGCGCGGGTTCTGGACGTGGGATGCGGCGAGGGGCGACTGACGGCCCGCCTGGCGACGGTTGCGAAGGAGGCTTTCGGCTTGGACCCAGTGGAGGACGACGTCGTCCGCGGGTGGAGCCTCACATCCCCCGCCCTTCGTCGGCGCATGACCCTCGGCGTCGGTGCAGGGGAGGACCTTCCCTTCCACGACGGGGCCTTCGACGTCGTGTTCTTCTCCTGGTCCCTCTGCTGCATGGCCTCCGTCTCCAACATGAAGGACGCCCTCCACGAAGCGTGGCGGGTCCTTCGGCCGGAGGGGTACCTCGTCAACCTCCAGCCTTCCCTCTACCAGCCCTTTGCCCGTGGCGCCATCACGTACCTGATCACGGGGCAGCGGCAGGACCTCGTCATGGACGAAGGGAGCGCCCTACCGTCCGACGCGCGGTTCGCCTTGGAGCACACGACCCTCTACGCGGGAATGTTTGACTTGCTGGGGGAGGAGGAGTTCGAGATCCACACGTACTACGACACCGAGGAGGAGCTCCTCGAGCGCCTGGTCCAGGGGAGGGAGAAGGCCTATGCGGCCCTTCCCGAGGATACGCGGGCGGAGATTCAACAACGATTGACCGCATTGCGGATACCCGAGGGCGTGCTGCGCAGCGAAAACGCGATCCTTACGGCGCTCCGCCGGTCCCCTTAGGGATGGAAGGGCCAGTCCGGAGGGATGGGAGCCGATCGCTAGGGTCGCCGTGCGGTCAACGCGACGCTCTCCGCGCCAAAAGTCCTCGTGATCCGTCTGGTGGCGTCCGAGGAGCTCTGAGAGAAGTAGTCGAGACGCTTCAGGATCTGGATGTCGACGAAGCCCGTCCGTTCGATGGTCTCCATGTACTCCGTCTCCACGGCCGCGCCGCCGATGCAGTCGGCCCACAGCTGGGGATTGAGGCCGCACACCGCCCCGACATCCTCTTGGACGATGATGTCCGCCACCTGCAGGTGGCCGCCCGGCTTGAGAACCCGTGCAATCTCCCGGAAGGCCGCCTCCTTCTCGGGCACCAGGTTCAGGACCCCGTTGCTCGTGACCACGTCCACGGAGGCGTCGGGGAGGGGGATCTCCATGGCGTTCCCCTCGAGGATCACGACGTGGTGGGCGTGCATCGCCTTGGCGTTCTGCCGTGCCTTTTCCAGCATCGCGGGGGTGATATCGAGGCCGTATACCTTGCCCGTCGATCCTACCTTGAGGGCGGCGTAGAGGACGTCCGTCCCGGAGCCCGAGCCGATGTCCAGGACCGTATCTCCCTCGTGAATCACGTCGGCGACGAAGGGGTACCCCACGCCTGCGAAGGATTCCACGGCCGCGGGCGGCAGGCGTTTCACGTCCTCAGCGGGGTATCCCACGTAGGCCAATGCCTCCTGTCCAAGAGGAAAGTGGTACTCCTTCCCCGGTCGGGTGGCGACTTCCGTGTAGAGGTTCTGGACCGCGGCGGTCACGATGGGGGTCAGGTCAGCCGTGGACTCGATCTGGGCCTCGGGGGGGACGTGGGAAATCCGGACGACGTCCAGGGGAAGCGTCTCCGCCTCCACAGGCTTCGCCTTCCAGAAGGGTGCGAAGTCGAAGGATTGGGGTTGGAGGAAGCCGACGGCGGCCAGCTTGTCGAGTCGGGCCTTGGCGTCCTCCTCCGAGATGCGGAACACCTCGGCGATCTCGCGGGCCGAGAGGAGATGGCCTTCCACCTTCTCCAGGTACTCCAGGATGTCGGCGGGGTCCCGTTTTGGCAGACCGGGGACCATCCGGTCGATCTCCTCCTCGTAGGGGCCGGCCGTGAACACCTCCCCCTTGACTCTCCGTTGGCCGTCCGCCTCGATGAGAAGGCTCAGGAAGTTCACCTTCTCGCTCCGCATGGCCTCCATGTCCCGCAGGAACGCCTCCTTGACCGCGGGTGCGTACATGTCGTGGAGCAGCCGCTTTCCATCCAAACCCACGTCCTCCGCCAGGCGGATAAGCTCTCCTTCCGTCGCGGGGCGGGCCTCGACCTGGAAGGCCTCCATCTGCCGTCGGAAGTAGCGTTCTGCCCTGTGAGGATCCTGGTTCTCGGCGGCCTTGAAGGCGAGACAGGCCGGGTAGGTGCTGGTGCATCCCGTCTTCCGATAGTAGTCGGCCTCCACGGGGTTTCCCGTGATTCCGACCGACTCCTGGACCCAGGTGACCGTGGACTCCTCATTCACCCCGTAGTGGCTCCGCCAATCGTCGATGTCGTCGAAGATGCCCCCCATTCGATAGACGATTTCGACGTAGTCCCCATACACCTCGTTCAGGCGCCGGAGGACTGGCTCCAACCCCCACGACCACCAACACCAAGGATCGGCGAAGTGAACGATGCGTATCGGGGCAGATGCCGTTTCTCCCATGGTCTCCCCTCGGTGGAGGGTCGGAGAGGACATAAACCGCGCGGCCGCGAGCTACAGGTCCCGGACGAACCGCGTCATGATCGCGATCTCGCCCTCGAATCGGGCGGTTGCCGCCGGCGAATACCAGATGTCGGCAAGGTGGGGGGCGGCACGCAGACACGCGTCCCGAATGTCGGCGCCCGACACGCTCCGTAGGACGTCGAGGGCCTGATCCTTGAAGTTTTCGAGGAACTCCCGGTTCGGCTCGAAGAGGATGTCCACGATGCTCATCTTCCCCTCAAGCCAATCCGCGATGGCATCGGGCGGGGCGGACCCGACTCCGGTCTCGATCTGCTGAAGGAGAAACTCGCGCGGGCCGCTGGGCATCATGGACGGCTCGTTCTAGGAGGGCGAGCTCTTAAGGGTTGCCGGTCCCGGAATCTCAGCCGGAAACGTGGAGGACGATGGCATCGTACCCGGAGGCGCCGTTGGGGAAAGGACCCGAAGACGCCGGTTCCTGGGGCTGGCCGCTCCCGTCCACGAGGCGGGCCATGATCTGGTGGGAGCCGCCGGCGGGAGGAATCCAGTCGAAGGTCCAGAGCACCCAGGTGAGCTGGGACAATGGGGGCGTCCGGAGGGTGGCGGCCGACCAGGTCCTCCCGCCGTCCGTACTGACCTCGACGCGGGAGACCCCCTTCGAGCCGGAAAAGGCCACACCTCCCAGGCTTACGGGTGCGGTGACGACCGCGTCGGGAGCGGGGGTAGCGATGAGGGCCTTGGGGCGCACGTCCCCGCGATTCGTCCATCCCTTCCGCTGCCAGAATCCCAGAAATTCGCCTTCGAGGAGGGTGATGCGCGTCAGCCACTTGGCCGAGAACATCCCGTACAGGTCCGGCACCACGGCCCGCGCGGGGAAGCCGTGATTCGCAGGAAGGGCGATGCCGTTCATCCCCAGGGCCACCAGCGTGGTTGCCTCCTCGGCCTTCGCCCGCGGGATCGCCACCGTGTAGTCATCGGCGCACGTGAAGGCGACCCAATCCGCCTGAGGCTCGGGACCGGCGTCCCGAAGCAGGTCGGCCAGACGAAGCCCCTCCCAGCGGGCGGTGCTGATCAGGTCGCCTCCGACCTCGTTGCTCACGCACTCCAGGGTGATGTGCTCCTCCGCGTCAGCCCGGGCCTGGAGCTCGGCGTAGGTGTGCGACTGGTGCGTCGAGACGAGGCCGTCCACGACCAACTCCCAAGACTCCGGCTCGACGACGGGGTCCACGAGGTTCTTCG
>JBHIDB010000029.1:0-12842 GCA_046759865.1 Thermoplasmata archaeon | reverse complement strand
TGGTCCGCCTCCCGCTGGACGTCCTCCGGAGAGGTTGCCAGGAGGAATCTGGGCCATGTGAGTACGGTCTGGTGTTCTTGCGTCTCCGAACCCACATTCTCACCCCGGGCTTTCGCACGATGATTCCCCATATCAAGTATTCTCCCTTCGGCAGCCGTCCTCTGCTGGCGCCAAGCCTTTTATGTTGGCCCGCGTCGAAATGGGCCGTGGGGAGCCCATCCCGCCTCGACTACGGTATCTACGCGCTCTTGAGCGTCGTCTGGGGGAGTACTTGGCTCGCCATCAAGGTGGGATTGGAGGGGGCACCGCCCCTCCTCGCCGCGTCCTTGCGCTTCTTCCTCGCGGCCGCCATCCTTCTTCCCCTCACCGTCCTGATTCGGGCCCCTTGGCCCCGGGGCCGGGTGGAGTGGAGCGTCGTGGTGTTCGTCGGCGTCGTCCTATTCGTCTTCGACTACGCCCTCATTTATTGGGCGCAGTCCGTCGGCCTCGACTCGGCCCTGGCGGCCATCCTCTTCGCCACCATGCCCTTCCAGACGGCCTTGATGGCCCATGCCCTCGTTCCAAAGGAGAGACTCATTGGCATCAAGATCCTGGGGATCAGTATGGGTTTTGCCGGGGTCTTCCTCATCTTCGGGGGCGGGGTGACTGGAGCCGCCTCCGTCGGGCTCCTCGCCATGTTGGCCGTGGTCCTGAGTGCTGCCTGCGCCTCCGCGGCTTCCGTGGCGGTCAAGCGGTGGGGACCCAACGCGAACCCCTACAGCTGGAACGCGGTGGCCATGGCAATCGGGGCGGTGGGCCTCCTCATCCTCTCCTTGGGGGCGGGGGAGCCTTTGGTCACGCCGGGGTGGCCGCAGGGCGTCCTCTCAATCCTCTACCTCGCCGTCTTCGGGACCGTTGTCGCTTTCGTTGGTTACGTCCGCCTCCTTAGGACCTTCCCGGTGACCACCATGTCCCTCATTGCCTTCATCACCCCCGTCGTTGCGGTCTTCCTCGGCCTCGTTGTGGCCGGCGAGAGCCTGGCCCCCCTCGTCGGGATTGGTGCAGGGATTACACTGGCCGGGGTCTTCGTCTCGACGTGGCGACGCCGCGTGCCCCTCCGAGGCACAGCGGAGTCCGCATCCGTGCCAGCAGACACGGGCAAGCCGTGACCCGTGTCGAACCTAACCCAGGCGGGTCAGGAAGAAGAGCTAAGGTTATGCCGAAAGGCGAGCTACAGGTCGGAGGAAGGGTGCGATCATGAGCCAAGGAGACGCTGCCTGGGGCCCGGACAAGGTCGACCATCCGATCCCGGGACCCCTCGATCGGTTGTCCGAGAGCGAGCTGGAGAGGAAGCGGGCCATCGGGCGGGTGGGAACCGCCGTTCTGAATTCCCTGACTTCCCGGTTTCTGGCGCAAGGTTTCGACTGGTTGCTTCCGGTTGTCTTCTCCCCGTCCACGGATCCCCTGTGGCCCGACCCGGGGGCGTCCATCGAAAAGCGCGTCGAGGTCGAGATCTACGAGCGGACCGTCCGTGCCACACTGAGCATGATTATCCACAAGATGGTGGCGTGTTCCTTGGCCTACCCGAAGCTGTTCGCTCTCTCTCCGAACGTCCGCATCGAGCGACGAGAACGAGGGTCGACGGGCGTCCACACCTACGAGTTCACCCAGCTCGATTTCGAAGTTCGCGATGCGTCCGCCGAGGACATTCGGGGTCTTGTGGAAGACGTCTTCCGGGGCCTCTTGGAAGATCTGGTGCGCTCCCGAGGGGCGGAGCTTGACCTTCTCGGGGTTACCAACACGGAACCCCCCGCTGCCCCCTTCCAAGTCCTCGATCGGGTCGAGTTGGAAGAGAAGTACGAAAAGGACTGGGAGGGGGGTCTGAGTGCCGATCTGCGCCAGCCGGCCTGGGTGGTCAACATTCCGCGCGAGTTCTACGACTTCGAGGATCTCGACACGGGCGTGTGGGACAACTACGACCTGTTCCTACCGGGCATCGGCGAGGTACTGTCGGGCGCCCGGCGGGAGTCAGAACACACAAAGATCAGCCACAAGATCGAGCGGGACGAGGTGGACCCCGCGAATTACGAGCTGCTCTTATCCCTCGCCGCCGAGGGCAGGCTGAAACCGTCGGCCGGAGCGGGAATTGGCCTCGAGAGACTTATCGGCTGGATCGCGGGGGCACGGCACATCGGTGAGGTCCAGGCCTTCCCGAAGGTACCGGGCACCGTGTACGACCTCTGACGGAAAAACCGGGCTCGTTCCCCTTTCGCGCAGGAGAGAACCGGAGGACGAGGGTTAAATATCGGCCTGATCGGAGCCTCTCCGACCATGCCCACTTCGGTCGTCCGCCGGGCCGGGCGTCATGTGCTAGTGGCGCTCCTCGCCCTCGTCCTCTTCTACTTCTTCCTCAGCCTTCGCCCGGGAACGGGGGTCCATGCCATGAACCGGTCGTTCGCGGATGCTGCCTTCGTCTTGCTGGTCGTTACCATGGCCTTGGGTCCCTTGGCGAAGATGTCCCCTGCCCTTCGCCCCGCGCTTAACTGGCGTCACGAATTCGGCGTGTGGACGATCCTTCTCGCCGCGGCCCATTTGTACATCATCCTTGACGGCTGGGTCCAGTGGGACCTCGGGGGCTTCTACCTCATCCCAGGAGAGGCGGATTTTATCAATCGCAGCTTCCTGATGGGCAATCTGCTCGGAGCCATCGCCCTGAGCTACGGCATCCTCCTCCTACTCACGTCCAATCGCTGGGCGCTCCGGAGGCTGGGGAAGTCGTGGAGTTACATCCAGTCCGGATCTCGGATCTACCTCCTGCTGGTCGTCGTTCACTCGGCCTACTTTCTTCTGTGGCACTACAGCAACATCCGTGAGGCCACACCGAGCGTCTTCGTGACGCCCTTTCTCCTTCTTTCCGGGCTTCTCTATTTGCTCATCTTCCTTGGCTTCTTCGCCACGCTGAAACAGAACCGGCGGCGGGCTATAGCGAGGGGAGGGTAGGCCGGTCAGAGGGACCTGTCAGAGGCTAAAACTGGTCGATCTCGATAGCGGCTGAGCTCGCGTCGATTTGCGCGAACTCCTTCTCCGAAAGGTCCCAACCTACGGCCCCGACGTTGCTCTCGACATGAGCGGGCCGCTTGGCGCCCGGGATGGGGATGACCCCTTCGTGGAACAGGTGCCAATTCAGGGCCACCTGGGGAATCGTCCGGTCGTGGGCCTCCCCCACCTCCTTCATGATCCGAAGGAGTTCAGCGACCGAGGCGAGGTTCATGTCGCGGAAGAGGACGTGATCCGTCCGCAGCGGGTCCTCGGGCTTGTGATCCTTGTCGTACTTCCCCGTTAGCAGGCCCTTGGCCAAGGGACTCCACGCGAGGACGGGGATCAGGCCAGTGCACCTGGTACACGTCGATGGCGTCCACGCCGAGTCGCGTCAGGCTTCGATCGCAGGCGCGCTGGACGTCGTCGTATCTGAGGTGGTTGCCAGAGACCTTCGTGGCGATGACCACCTCGTCGCGTCCGATCGCACGGATGGCCCGACCCACCACCTCCTCCGAGTGCCCGGCGCCATAGCCCTCCGCGGTGTCGAAGAGGTTGACCCCGAGTTCATGGGCCCGGACCATGGCGGCGATGGAATCCTCGTCGCTGACGTCGTCCCCCCAGGGGTTCTTAACGCCTGCCTGCCACATCCCGACCCCGATGCGGGACACGCGGATGCCGCTCTTGCCGAGCTCCACCTGCTCCATAGGCCTCCCCCGCCTCCAACCCGTTCGATGCGAAATACGTTTGGCGCGTTCCTGCACCCGAAGCAGTTATCGGGGAGTGGGGCTTCCGCGGTCTCCTATGACCGAACCTTCCCACGGCCGGTCGGGAACCACGCTTGACACGGTAATCGTTGTTACGCCCCGGATCAAGGAGCTTGCGCAGTTCTACGGCGAGGGGCTGGGCCTCGGCGCACCCCAGCCGACAGGGGACGACCACCTGGGTTTTCCTCTCCCAAACGCGTACCTTGGATTCGACCGGGTGGAGCGAGCACGGGATTCGTCTCCCGGAGCCGTCTCCGTTTGGTTTGAAGTGGACGATTTGCAGTCCACGTTCCAACGCTTCGTGGACCTAAAGGCGCCCGTGAAGTATCCGCCCACTGACAAGCCCTGGGGGGCCAGGCTCGCGGCAGTGTTCGATCCCGATGGGAACATCGTGGGGCTCTCGCAGCGGCGTCCTGAAACCCCCTGAGAGGCCTGCGACCAAGCCTTTATACCGGCCCCTCTCGTTTTTACGGGGCTCATGGCACGCTTCCCAGAGGCCGAGGCCCGCCTTCTCTACAAGAAGGTCTGTATGAAATGCTACGCCGGCAATGCCATACGGGCCACCCAGTGCCGCAAGTGCGGCAGTAGGGACCTCCGACCCAAGGCCCGGGAGTCGCGACGGAAGTAAGGACTCGACCATTCCCACTAGCTCGTGGGAAGCCCCTTTAAGTAACGGTGCACTTCGTCGGCGGGGAGTGTGATGAAGGCGGATTTTGGGACAATTGCGCAGCGTATCGTTAGGAATTCCCTCAAGCTCACGTGGGACGATAACGTCCGGATTCACGCGACGGAACACGTGATCCCGCTGGCCAAGGAGATCGTGAAGGAGGCCCGGCGGGCCGGTGCCGATACGATCTTCACCCTGGACTCGGACGACATCTGGTACGACGCGATGCTGAACCTGCCCATCGAGTGGCTCCAGGAGCCCTCGACGCTTCGACAGGCCCTTCACGGGACGATGACGGCCCTGGTCTACGCCGGAGGCATCGAAGACCCCGGTCCCATGAAGAAGATCTCCGGAGAGCGATGGCGGGCAAACTCCGAGGGGGCCCGTGCCACAGGGGAACCCTGGGAGGATGATCCAGTGCCGTCCGTGTACGTTGGATTGGGAGCCGTGACGGAGACACGAGCGAAGGTCTACGGCTTTGACTTCGAGCCCTGGTATGAGTCCGTCCTGGCGTCCATGGCGGTCTCCCCCGAGACGATGGAAGCCAGGGCGAAGGGAATAATGGATCGCCTCGGAGGGGCCAAGGAAGGGCGACTCACGGCGCCAGGAGGCACCGACTTTCGCTTTGCCTTTCATGGCTCGGACCCCACCGCCTGGATCGGACGATTGGACCCCGTCAAGGGGAAGAAGTCCACGTACTACCAGTCCCTCCCCGAGGGGTCAGTAGGCATTGCCCTGCGTCAGGGGAGTGGGGAGGGGAAGGTCGTTTCCACGACCCCGATTCCGTATGCGGGCGAGTGGGTACGCGGACTCTCTTGGACCTTCGAAAAGGGCCGTCTAACGGACGTCCACGCTGAGGAGAACGCAGATCAGATGACGAAGCGATGGGATGACGACAAGCGGACCCGCGGAGCGGACCAGCTCGGTTCTCTGACCATAGGCGTCAACCCGAAAAGCCGGTTCGGGTTCCTCAACGACGAGATTGTAGAGGGTGCCGTCGCGCTCAATGTAGGGGACAACGAGGACTTCGACGGGACCAACGCGAGTAACTTCACCTTCCCCCTCTTTCTCGCCGACCCGACCCTCGAAGTCGACGGCAAGCCCCTCGTCGTAGACGGAGTCCTCAAACTCTGAAACGGGTCCCATGGAGCCCCCGACCCTTGAGGACATCCGCGAGGCGGAACAGACCATCCGTCCCTACCTGGACCCAACTCCTCTCTTGCCGTCGCCTGCGCTGTCGCAGCTCCTAGGATTCGACGTCCGCATCAAGCTGGAGAGCCTGCTTCCCACGGGCTCCTTCAAGATTCGCGGAGGCCTCAACCTTCTGTCCCACCTGTCGTCGGAGGAGAGGAGCGCCGGCATCATCGCATCGTCCACCGGAAATCACGGCCAATCCATCGCGTTCTCAGGCCGCCAGTTCGGGGCTCACGTCATCATCGGGGCCCCTGCGGAGGCGAACCCGGTCAAGGTGGCGGCCATGGAGGCGCTGGGCGCCGAGGTGGTCCTCCACGGCAAGGACTTCGATGAAGCCCGAGAATGGGTGGAGGCCGAGGCCCTTGCGAGGGGCTATCGTTACATCCACTCCGCCAATGAGCCCCACTTGATCGCGGGGGTGGGGACGGCGGCCCTCGAGGCCACACGTCAGGCTCCTAATGCAGACGTGTTCTTGGTTCCCGTCGGGGGAGGGAGCGGGGCGTCCGGCTACAGCACGGTCATCCGAGCCCTTCGACCCGAGGCCGAGGTCATCGGCGTCCAGTCGGAGAGGGCCCCCGCCTTCTACCGATCGTGGAGAGAACACAAGATGGTGGAGATGCCCAGCTCCGATACCTTCGCCGAGGGGCTCCAGACTCGCGTTCCCTTCGCGTTGACCATGAAGATCCTATGGAAGAACTTGGATGACCTCCTGCTGGTCTCCGATGACGAACTCGGGCAGGCAGTGGCCACATACCTGTGGAAGGCGCACCTGATTGCAGAAGGGGCCGCCGCCGCACCCCTTGCGGCCGCCTTCCGGTACCGGGATCGGTGGCTGGGCAAGCGTGTTGTTCTGGTGCTCACGGGTCACAACATCGGGGAGGGGAAGCTTCGAGACCTTCTCACCGGCTACGAACCTTTCGCGACCTGAGCCCGTGCCTTGGCCTGCTCGTTGGTCGGGCAATCGAAGTTGATGCACGTTGTCCAGGGTCGGCGGCCGGCATAGATTCGCACCCGAGGGGACTCGCAGACCTCACACGCTTCGGGCAAGGGGGTCACGAGGCCGCGCTGGGGCAGGGGGTAGGTGACGTTGCACTCCGGGTATCCGGTGCACCCGACGAAACGCTTGCCTCCCCGAGCGCTCCGTTGCAGGAGGTTCCCCCCACACGAAGGGCAAATGCCGATCCGGTTCTCCGCGAGGAAGACCTCGCACTCTTCATTGATGCACTTCTCCTCGACCTTCCGACGATGGGTAACCTGGACTGTGGGGACGCCGCAGACCTTACACACCGTCCCCGATGGTTCCACTGCCCCTCGCTTCGGCAGGTTGAAGGTGACCTTGCACTTCGGGTAGCCCTCGCAGCCCACGAAGGTGTTGCCCCAGCGCGAGCGTTTGATGACTAGGTGGGAACCGCACTCGAGGCAGGTCCCGAGGGTGCGCTGTTCGCGCAGGGCTTCCTGGATCTCCTGCCCGATCTCCTCCTCGTGTTCCTGGAGGCTGTAAACGGCTTCGGACAACATTTCCTTGGACTCCGAGACCACTTCCTCCATCGTTCTTTCGCCTCGGGCAACCCGATCCATCTCCTCCTCCAGGAGGGCAGTCATCTCCGACTGGGTGATGGGAGGGACGTGGTCCTGGAGGGCCGTGATGAGAGTCTTGCCAGAGGGGGTGGGCTGGATGGGGTCGCCTTGGATGTAGCGTCGACCGTAGAGCTTCTGAATCGCCTCGTGTCGTGTGGCCTTCGTACCGAGGCCTTCGCCCTCCATCTTCTGGATCAGGCGTCCCTGGGTGTACCGGGCGGGCGGCTGCGTCTCGCCTTCGGCCATCTCGACTTGGAGGACCCTGACGCGGTCCCCCTGAAACAGGTCGGGCAAAGTGACCTCCTTCACCGGACGGTAGGGGTACGGATATCTCCAACCGCGTTCCACACTCGTTAGGCCCCGCACCACGAACGTCTCCCCCCGGGCTTCCAGCGTCGCCTTCTTGGTTTGGAGAACGCTGTCCGGGGAGAGGGTTGCCAGGAAGCGGCGGACGATGAGCTCGTAGACCTTCCAATTCTCACCTCGTAGTTTGGATCGGGTGGCCGCCGCAACCGGGTGGATGGGTGGGTGATCTGTGGTCTCCTTCGTTCCCCGCGTAGGAGAGCGTCTCCGGTTCTTGGAGACCCAGTTCGCTTCCTCGGCAAGGCTGGAGGAACCGAGGTCCCCGAGGATGGTTTGGAGAGGGAGGCTCTTCGGGTAAACCGTATTGTCGGTCCTCGGGTAGCTGATGTATCCCTTGTTGTACAGACCCTCGGCGACCCGCATTGCCCGATACGCAGTCATCCCCATCTGGCTCGCCTGGCCAAGGAAGGAGGTCGTGTTGAACGGCGCAGGGGGCTTCTCCCTTCTCTGGCTGACCTCGAACTCGGTCACAGCGGCCTCGTCGGCTCCTTCGAGACGTTGCATGACTCTCTCCGCCTCGGCTTGATCCCAGAACCGACCCTTCTTGTGGTCGCCGACGAAGGACTGATCGGTCTTCTCAAACGTCGCACGGATTTTCCAGAATTTCTCGGGGACGAAGGACGTGACCTCCTCCTCCCGGGCCACAATGAGGGCGAGGGTCGGGCTCTGGACGCGCCCGATGCTCAGGTAATCGTTCCACAGTTGCTTCGCAGCGATGGACACCACGCGAGTGAGGGTCGCGCCCCACGCCAGATCCACAAACTGACGCGTCGCGGCCGATTGGGCGAGATGAAGGTTTAGCTCCTCGGGCTCCTCGAAGGCCCGCAGCACATCCGGTGCCGTGAGGGCGCTGAAGCGGGCACGCCGCACGGGCACGTCGGGGCTCACCTCGCGGATGATCTCCAAGGCCTCGACGCCGATGAGCTCTCCCTCTCGGTCGAAGTCCGTAGCCACGATGACCTCCTGCACCCCGAAGGCGAGAACCTGGAGGGCGCTCATGATGCCCCGCTCCGTGGTCTTCTTGATGGGCTTGGACTGGATCAGCTCCTGAGGGTCGATTCGGGACCATGAGCGGAGCCGCCGCGGGTAGTCCCACTCCACGATGTGGCCCTTCAGGCCCATGACGGCCCACTCGTCCCCGTCCTTCTCGAAGTGGTAGGTGGGGACTTTTCCGAGGGTCTCCCGCTGGAAATCTCCCCCGGAGAGGAAGGCCGCGATCTTCCGGGCGGCGATGTTCTTCTCGGCAACAACGAGCCGCTTCACGGTTGATTCGATGGCTGGCCCCTCTTATATAACCGTTCGGGAGCGGTTTTCACGGGCCGATGAACCTTTAGAGGAGGTGGGTGAACGAACCAACCTGGGAGAATGGCGTCTCCCACGGAGGCCGAGGGGCCAGGCGGCCCGCCCTCCAGACGGACGCGAGGCCCGCTTCCTCTGCACGCCTTCCTGCGCCTCAGGTGGCGCCGATCAGTTCTGGCATCTGTGACGGGACCTTCGCAACGGGCACACCCGCACGTCGAAAGGCGTCAACCTTCGTTGCGGCCGTCCCCGTCCCTCGGTTAATGATTGCGCCTGCATGCCCCATTCTTCGTCCCGGTGGGGCCGTCTGTCCTGCCACGTAGGCGACCACAGGCTTGTCCACATGCGCGGTGATGAACGCCGCGGCCTCCTCCTCCGCGGTCCCCCCGATCTCCCCGACAAGGACGATTCGTTCTGTGTCCTCATCCTCCTCGAGGAGCCGCAGCCCCTCCACAAAGTTCGTGCCGATAATGGCGTCCCCCCCGATGCCCACCGCCGTGCTCTGGCCCTCACCTGCTTCCGTAATTGCGTTCACGATCTCGTAGGTCAGCGTTCCGGACCGCGAGAGAACTCCCACTCGGCCAGGCTGAAAGATGTGGCCGGGCATGATCCCGACCTTGGATTTGCCTGGGGAAATGATTCCCGGGCAGTTCGGGCCGATTACCGTCGTTCCCCGCACCTTGGCGTAGGCGACGATGTCCAAAGCGTCGTGGAAGGGGATTCGCTCCGTGATCAGAACCAGCAGACGGATGTCCGCCTCGATGGCCTCGATGGCGGCGTCCTTGGCATGAGGGGCGGGAACCAGGAAGAAAGAGGTGTCCGCGCCGGTCGCGTCGACGGCGTCCTGGATCGCTTCGAAGACGGGGACCCCATGGACATCCGTGCTTCCCTTCCCAGGGGTTACCCCCGCCACAATCTTCGTCCCGTACGCGAGACTGGCCTTGGTATGAAAACGGCCCTGATGGCCCGTAATCCCCTGAACCAGGACGCGGGAAGTTTCGTCCAGGAGAATGGACATCTCTAGTCACCCCCGACCACGGCCTGCGCCGCGCGATCGAGATCGAGATGCGCGACCATCCCCGCTTCCCGGAGGAGTTTGCGGGCTCTGTCCTCGTTGACGCCGCGGATGCGGGCCACGACCGGGATGTCGGTCTTCGATTCTTCCAAAGCCTCCCGAACCCCCATCGCAACTGTGTCGGACTTCGTGATGCCGCCGAAGATGTTCAGGAAGATGACACCGGGCCGCGCCTTAACCATGAGCAGGAAGGCTTCTTTCACAAGTTCTGGGTCGTCCGTCCCCCCTAGGTCGAGAAAGACTCCAGGCTTTCCGCCGCTCAAGTGCAGGACATCCATCGTAGCCATGGTGAGGCCCGCGCCGTTGGCGATTACCCCGATGTCCCCTTCCAGCTGCACGAAGGCGATTCCACGCTCGCGGGCCTCCATCTCAAGAGATGTGAGTTCCTGCTCCACATCCTCGTATTCCGGGTGGCGGAAGAGCGCGTTATCCTCGAGAACCAACTTCGCATCCCCAGCAACCAGGCTCCCTTCCGGCGTGACGACCAGGGGGTTGATTTCCGCCAATTCCGCGTCCTCCCCCTCGAAGAGGCGGAAGAGCGCCGAGGCGATGTCGGCGAGGGTCTGCCCTTGCTTTCCCTCGAAACCGAGGGCGTGTTGCAGACGCCGTAGGATGTAGGGCTGCATCCCTATCAGGGGTGGGATTCGGACTCGGAAGATCTTCTCGTCAGGGACTCCCTCGATGTCGATTCCACCCTCGGTCGAGGCCATGAGGAGGGGAGCCCTCTTGCTCCGGTCGATGGTCAGGCTCAGGTAGAGTTCCCGGGCGATAGGCAGCTTCTCCTCTAGGAGGACACTGAATACGCCATACCCGTCAATCTCCAACTCCAGGATGGCCTCCACTGCCTCCTTCACGTCCGCCAGGGACTCGGCAAATCGGATGCCTCCGGCCTTCATTCGGCCCCCCGCCAGGACCTGGGCCTTTGCGACCGTTGGGAGGGGCGGATCCACCACTTCCTCAGGGGATTGGACGACCACGCCTTCCGGAATCGGGATGCCGTACTTGCGAAAGACCTGTTTCGCTCGGTACTCGGGAAACTTCACGACCACGCCCCGGGGGTGGAAAGGCTCACGCCTTCTCGAAGATGGGGGTCCCGGTGGAGCGCACGAGGTCTCGGAACCGGGCCGTGATCTGCTTCGTGATCCGTCCGGGTTTCCCGTCCCCGATGACCCGGTCGTCCACCCGGACCACGGGTCCGATCTCTGCGGCGGTGCCGGTGATGAAGGCCTCGTCGGCACCGTAGACGTCGAAGAGGGTGAAGAACCGCTCCCGGGCCTCATACCCCAGCTCCTCTGCGATCTCCAGAACGGTCTGTCGGGTGACTCCTTGGAGGATGGAGACCGTGAGGGGTGTGTGGAGGACCTCATCCCGCACGATGAAGAAGTTGTCGGCCGAGGCCTCGCTCACGTAGCCCTGGACGTCTAGGAGGAGGGCCTCATCCGCGTCGTGGATGTTCGCCTCGACCCGAGCGAGAATCTGGTTCAGGTAGTTCAACGACTTGATGTTCGGACTGACGGACTGGGACGGCACGCGCCGATAGGAGGAGGTAATCAGCTCGAGGCCCTCATCGTACTTGTCCCCGTAGAGGACCTCGAAAGGTCGCGCGATAATGACCACGGTGGGCCCACCCCTCACCTTCCGAGGATCCAATCCAAGGTCTCCGCGCCCCCGGGTCACGACGGGGCGGATGTAGCCTTCCTCCAGCTCGTTCCGGCGGCAGAGTTCGAGGATGAGGTCTCGCAGTTCGTCCACGGGGAGGGGGACCTCCAGGTGGATGGCCTTGGCGGAATCGTAGAGCCGGCGCAGGTGATCGTCCAGGCGAAAGACCCGTCCGCTGTAGGCCCGGATGCCCTCGAAGACTCCATCGCCGTAGAGGAGTCCGTGGTCGAAAATAGACACCTTCGCGTCTGACTCCGCCAAAAACTCGCCGTCAACGTAGGCCAAGAGTTCCATGGCCCTCTGCCTCAATTCGCAGATAGGGGTCGCCCTATTAAAGGGTCTTTTCGTGAAACTCGCGGGGCGAAATTTAGCTTCTCTCCTCAGAAATTGAGGCCCGTGAGGCGCTCAAAGAGGCTCACGTAGAGATCGCTGACCTGCTGGATCATGGGCTCGGGGAGGGCGGGGATGTCGGGCTCCGTCGCACCCCGTTCGCGGGCGCCATACAGGGCCTCGTGGTAGCCGGTGTCCCGATAGTGCTGGCGCACGAACTCCTTGCTGAGCTCCACGAACCGGCCCTCGTCGTACTCGCCCCGATCCCAGAACCGGTCCTCGTCTGCGGTCCCGAAGGTGTCCACGAGCATCGCGGCCCGCTCGCCGTCCATGGCGAACTCCTTCTTCCCATCCACGTGGATGAGGCCGCGCCGCGCGACTTCGTCCTGGATGGTCCTGTCCATCCGCAAGACGGACTCCCAGATCTCGTCGAACTCCGAGGCGGTGAGGCCCGAGATGTCCAAGGCCTCGTCCCGGGTAAGCAGGCGGTCCGTCGGCTCCAACTTCGTGGTCACCTCCAGGTAGGGCTCGGGGAGGCGGGTCCCGTACTCCGGGAGCTTCGAAGAGGGGAATCCGAGGTCCCTGGGGTCCTCCTTCCCCTTCTCCAAGCGGTCGAGCAAGGAGCCGGCCACGTAGTAGCGGGCCACCCACTCCAGGGGGATGAGGTAGCTTTTTGTCTCGGACGTCAACTTGGAGTAATCGGGGATGACCTCGACCCGGCGCACCCGCATCCGGTTCCCGTCGAGGACCTTCAGCAAGTGGTGGCGGATGTCCAGGCTGGGCGCCCGGTCAAACCAGAAGGCACTCGTGCGGCAGAGCGTTTCCCCCTTCTTGGGAATCTGGGACGGGATGACCTTGTCGAACACGGAAATGCTGTCGGTGAAGAGGAACTCCA